>CAVAPE010000040.1:0-21419 GCA_963590405.1 Eubacterium sp. CAG:180
CAACCTGCGCAACTATTTCAACTTTCCGTTGCCAGAAATCTATACAATAATTTCGCCCTACAACCAGTCAATCATTGCGCTAAACGACACGGCAATTGCCGTTGCGTTAAACCAGTTTTTGGGTAGCGATTACCAGCCGTATTCCTACTACCCTACCTATATCCGACGGTTCAAGACACCCGAAAAAATGCCATATTCGATTGTTGAAGCGACATTAAAAATCAAGTATCCCTACGAACCGCAGGACTCCACCCTTATGGAACGGATAGTCTACGAAGGTCTGATTGCTGCGGCAGCAAAAACTGTTATCCCCGACTTCTCGGAAGGTCTGTACTTCAACTACACAGCCGAGCAAGTGCAATGGGCAAAGGCCCACGAACAGGAAGTGCTTGAACTCATTTTGCAACAATCACAGTCGAAAGACGCAAGCGTGATGCGCGGCTTCCTTGGCACCGCCCCATTTTCGTCAGCCGTTTCGCCACAATCGCCTGGAGGCATAGGGCGTTGGACTGGGCTCAAGATTGTTTCAAATTACCTCAGCAACACCCCGATTCGCAACTGTCTCGAACAGAAAGTATATCAATATATCAACAAAGCAACAAGATTCAAAAGACTCAAAATACAATGACAACTAAGACATTTGGACTAATAGGCTACCCTCTCGGACATTCATTTTCAAGAAAATTTTTCACTGAGAAATTTGCGAATGAGGTCATCGATGCCGAATACGTAAACTTTGAAATTCCAGATTTATCAAATCTTGACGAAATATTTTGCAATCCCCAGGTTTGCGGTCTGAACGTAACAATACCCTACAAACAGGCAATTATGCCTCGGCTTGATGCCATCAATGCAGACGCAGAAGCAATCGGCTCGGTTAATGTGATTAAATTTCATCGTGAAGGCGGAAAATACACGACCACGGGTTACAACACCGACGTAATCGGCTTCCACGACTCCATTGCGCCACACTTGACCGATGCGCACAAGTCGGCACTAATTCTCGGCACTGGCGGAGCATCGAAGGCTGTTGCCCATTGCTTCAAGAAGATGGGCATTGAGTTTTCATTCGTTTCACGCAGCGCTGGCGACAACAGAATAACCTACGACGAATTGACCGAGGATGTAATCAAAAGTCACAAAATCATTGTAAATGCCACACCGTTGGGCATGTACCCAAAAGTTGACGCGTGCCCCGACATTCCATACAATGCGATAACGGCTGAGCACGTTTGCTTCGACCTGACCTACAACCCAGCAGAAACACTGTTTATGCACAAGGCGAAACAATATGGAGCCGACACCGTCAACGGTCTTGAGATGCTAATCGGGCAAGCATTGGCTGCTTGGAAAATATGGAATGACTAAGTCGCCACTGTCATTAGCACCAGTACCTTTTGTCAGAATTGCCGTACCCTTTGCGCTCGGCATTCTGACGTTCAACCTATGTCCTGCCCGCGTTGCGGTATTGTCAATATTGGCAGTTGCAGCATGTTGCGCCATTGCCTTGATTTTCGTACGCAAGAGTTACCACAACAACGCATGGCACTATTGCTTCAATGCCATGGCATTTTGCCTGGCACTATCAGTCGGATGGTGGAGCGCCTCGATAAGGCAAGTAAAACCGCTACCCGATGATGCCATTTCACACGAGAGGGTATTTACCTGCGAGGTAGAAGAAATCAACCAAAAGGATGCCTCAACCGAGGTCATCGGCACAGCCACAGTCGGCTCAGCACAGCAACGCATAAAGGCATCGATTGAGGGCAACGACTATCACATTCGCATCGGCGATGTGATTGCCATATCCTCACGCATAAAGCGCATTGAGAACCTTCCAAATTCAGATTTCGACTACGTTTCGTTTATGAAACGGCGAGGCATTATCTACGAATGCAGCGCGAGCAGGAAATGTTACACCATATTGAAGCACACCGACAATTTAGCCTATTGGGCAGACTGTGCGAAACGGAGAATCATCCAGTTGATACGCCTCTCTGGCATCCAACCGAGCAGTGTGGACTTGGCGATAGTGTTTTGCACGGGAGACCGCAGATATATGGCAAACGAGGCGAAACAGGCATTCTCCGATTCCGGCGTGGCACACATTCTGGCAGTCAGTGGTCTCCACATCGGTATAATCATCTGCATCCTGTCATTCCTATTCTACCCGATAAGCCACCCGCGATTCAAGATTTTCAAGTCTGTACTTATGCTGACGTGCATCTGGGGATACGTTTTCTTCACTGGGCTTCCCACATCAGCCATACGCGCTGCCATAATGGCATCGTTTGTGATTGCCGCAAAGGATTTGTTTCACAAACACTCGTCAATCAATGCTTTTGCTGCATCGGCGTTCTTCATATTGCTCTATTCGCCTGATGCCCTTTATGATGCTGGCTTCCAGTTGAGTTTTCTTTCCGTGCTCGGCATACTCTTATGGTCAGACCCAATTGCGTCCTTCATTCCGACAAAGAACAAAATCATTAGATACATACTGTCCTCCATATCAGTTACACTTGCTGCCCAATTGGCGACAGCACCTCTTGTGGTACACTACTTTCAGTCATTCCCGACGGGATTTTTCATTGCCAACCTTTTTATCATACCAGTTCTTCCAGTATTCTTCTTCGCCACAATCATTGCAATAGCATTGGCCGCCATAGGCTATAAATTCGGTTTGCTCAACATCTCAATCGATTGCCTATATGACTACATTTCCTATGTGGCATCGACCTCGCAGACATGGCTTCCTGCGGTAAAACCGATATGGATTAGCGCCACTACTGCAATCATAGCCATCCTGACGGTGTTCGGATTCGGCATTCCATTGCGTTTCAAAGTCGCCAAAGCATACCGCATTTTGCCTGCAGTTCTTCTATCGGCATTCATTATTTCCCTGTTTGCGGAACGGATATCACGAAAGGATTCGCAATGCTTCATCGCCGAAAGTTATGGCACGACAAACCTAGTGGTATTCAACAATGGGCGGCTATATCTGCTCAATTCACTCAACGACACGACATTGTGCAACGAATTTCTTGATCATTCGTCCACATTCTCCGCGAAGAAGCACATCAGCACCATCGTAAAACCAACAAACGAGGTTAAAGGTGAGGGTTTTTATCTGTCATACCCTTTTGCATACGCGGAGGGCAAGACTTATCTGTTTCTCAAAGGCAACTACAAACGGAGGCACAAAAAGGGCAACCCGATACGGGTAAACTACGCCATTGTTACGAAGCGGTTCTACAACCAGATTCCCGACCTGATTGACTATGTTACTGCCGATACATTAATATTTCCACACGAAATTTATTCATCACGGCGCGACACCCTTATTGAATACGCCAAACGCCACAAGATACCATTCAAGGAATAGACGCTATTTTACTCTGCCGGCACAAACAAAAGTGCGCTGATAGTAGCGTTCCTGAAGATTGCTCACGATAACGCCTTTGCTCGACGATGCGTGGATGAATTTGTCTTCTTTCAGGAAAATGCCGACATGATTGATTTTTGAGCCACCGCCAGTGCTGAAAAACACCAAATCGCCGGGCTTCAGTTTTGACTGCGAAATCTCATCGCAGTTTTTGTACATAATCTGCGCAGAATTGCGCTGCAACTGTTTCTCATATACAGCCAAATAGATTTGTCCGACAAGGCCAGAGCAGTCGCAGCCACTGCGGGTGTTGCCGGCATACTTGTATGGCGTGCCGAGCCATTTGGCAGACTCTTCATAGAGGGGGATGTCCTTACGGTCGTTCTTCCCTATCGTAATGCCGAGTTTTTGCGACAACTTGTCGTAGCCGGTCGACGGGCGCGATGGTTGAATGGTTTCCGTAGTGGAACTATCCGTTGACGGTTGCTTCTTCGACGAGTGGCAACTTGCCAGCACGAGCACCGTCAATGCCAATGACAATGTGTATAAGGTTAACCTTTTCATACAAAAGAACAAAGGGATAAGGTTTTCGAAACTCCCCTATCCCTTGTTGTTTTATTGTTGACTTATTTAGATTCTTCTTCCTTGTTTTCTTCCGCTGCAGCCTCATCCTTCTTCGGCTCCTGAAATTCAGTGTAGCCAGCATCGATGAGAGTGTTGTACCACGAAATCACCTTCTTGATGTCTGTGTTGTAGACACGCTCGCGGTCGTAGGTAGGGAGCACATCAGCGAAGAACTTCTCAAGAGCAGCATCAGTCTTATAGTCAGAAGGATTCAACTTGCCGCCGTTTTTGTCGTAGATTGTCTGGAACACCTGACCCAATGGCACTTCTTCCTCGTCGGTGTAGATTGCAATGTCACCGAGCGACACGATTTTGTCGTGAGCATAGGCTGGTGTGCGTTTTTTTGCTGTAAGAGATTCTACGATAAGCATATTCTTGCCTTGTGATACCAACTTGAACAAGCCCGGCTTACCGGATATGCATAGGATGTTTTTAATCATAATTTTCTTATTTAATTGTTATTCAATAATTTCATTACTTGCGCCATCACAGAATGGTCGCCATAATTATAAATATTCTTAGTCGGGCACGCAAACTGCAATTCCGAAGCCTGACTTTCAATGCGCCGTCTTACTTCGTCCTCTGAGAGTCCATTACGGGCGATTACCCGCTTAATGCGGACATCGACTGGTGCATCGACAATCCAAACCTCATTGACGAGAGCGTCTACCCTACTTTCCTTCAGTATCGCCGTTTCCACGAAAACGCATTCCGTGGTCTGAAACTTAGCCCATCGGCTGATGTCGTCAAAAACGGCTGGATGCACTATGGCATTGAGTTTCTTAAGATTCTCTGCATTGCCAAACACCGCATTTGCCAAGACAGCCTTTTGTATAACGCCATCAACAACTACCACATCGCCAAAAGCATCACGCAACTGGCGCTTTATATCGGCACTTTCTGCCATCAACCGCTTTGCCTGACTGTCGCAGTCGTAGACTGGATAACCGGCTATGCGCAAAAGTCGCGAAACCACACTCTTGCCACTGCCAATACCGCCTGTTATTGCTACAACCTTCATCGCCACTTATTCAATTATGTATTCAACACTATCAATCGGAAGACTGATGTTGTGGCAAATGTCCGACTTGCCGATGCGAACCGGTAATTTCTTTGCTGACGACTTGATGTCGTTGTAGTCGACATAGACCGTTGGATGGTTGCCTACATTCTTATTGTAGGAACTTAACGGCAACAAGTACGACACTTTCACAGTAGCAGGGAAAACAACCAAATGCTCTCCCTTCGGGCAATTTTCGATCGAAATCGTTGTTTCCAAATCCTTGTTGACTAATGGCTCAACCGGAATTGAAACGACAATGGAGTCTGGCACGAACTTCACATCAGGGCGCTTCACAAGAGCCACCTTGACCGATGTGCGCTCTTTCAGGTTATGGCGCACTATTCGCTCAGTTACCACCGATTCAATCTCGTTGAGTTGGTCGGCACCGCCAAAAACTGTAACCCTCGCAGGAGAAACAACAACTGCACCGTTGACCACATACTGCATATCGGCAGTTATGTCGCCGTTCACACGGATTGCAACCTTCTTGCCTGGAAGCGTTGTGTATTTTAGCGACAACTGCTCCGGACTAAACGTTTCAAGACTTGCGTCCTTACCGAAGGCATCGCGGAGCAATTCGTCCATGTTCTGCTTTGTGATAACGAAATTGCCTTTGCCGTCGGCATAAGTGGAGAACTTTGCCTGAACCTCGGGTACAGCGCCAACCATATAACGCACGAAGGCATAGCCTTTATTTTTCACCGACACGTCGAGATATTTAGGACCGTCGGTAATCATGGTCGTTCCCTCGGGGATGTCGTCGATAGTGAACTTCACCTTGTAGTGAGTCTGAATAGAGTTGCCCAAAGTGAGGATAGCCCAAAAAGCAGCGGAGATAGCGACGAAGAGCAGATATAACAACACATCCCTTCCCCTTGAAGAAGAAAGGAATTGCCTGATGTTGTCATACCACTTTTTCATCTGTTGAATTGCTACGCACTAAAAAAGAAAGCCATTCGCCAAACCTCAAATTGTCCAGTGAATGGCTCTAAATCTTGTAAACCTTGATTATTTTGCTTGCTGAGCAGCCTCTGGAGAAGGATAAACAGAACCCTTGTCGATGCTGATTTTCACGCCTTCGGCGATTTCAAGCACAAAGTGGTTTTCTTTCACTTCTCTGACTGTCCCAAAAATACCACCAGCAGTAATAACTTTAGAACCTTTTTGGATGCCTTCGCGAAATTTCTTGATTTCTTTCTGTTTCTTGTTTTGGGGACGAATCATAAAGAAATAGAAAACCGCAATAAGTAGTACAATTAAACCGATTTGAGACAGACCAGAGGCCGCGGCTGCTTGCTCTGCAAGAAGAATTGAATTCAACATATTCTCTAAATTTTAATTATTCAATTAATAAATGTTTGCTATAGATAGCGCATCTTTAACAATTAATTTGAATTTATAGTCAAGAAGCACATATCTTGCTCAAAGATAATGTAAATCACCAGAAGAAAAAAGGAACTTGCTTATTTTTTTCTTCCGAAATGTGGTCTATCCTTCAGCAGTGATGGCTAATTTTTCGTGAGCAAACCGTCTTTCTTGAGGCTGACGATGATTGCGTTCAAAATACCGTTGACAAACTGACCGCTCTTTTGGGTGCTATAGTACTTTGCAATCTCGATATATTCGTTCAACGTAACCTTGGTAGGAACAGAAGGAACATTCTCAACCTCGGCAATGGCTACGAGCAAGATAACCACATCCATAAATGCCAAACGATCCACATCCCAGGACTCTTTCTTTACAAAGCGCTCAATCAGTTCCATATACTTGTCCTGATTGTCGACAGCGCAACGGAAAAGTTTTTCGCCGAAACGGCGGTCTTCGTCGTCCTTAAATTGTGGCAAGAGTTCATCAAAGCCCTCTTCCGCAAATTTCTTGATGGTTTTAAGCACAAATGTGCCGATAGTGTCAAGGTCGTCATTCCAATAGACAGATTTTTCTTCAAGCACGTCAACGAGATTGTCGTCGACGAGAACCACATGACGCATAATTTCACGCCAAAACTCGCAATCGTCGGCAAGATTTTGCCCATCGGCAGCGATGTAGTCTTTATAGATTTCTGAATCGAGGATTTTGTCCAGTGTCAGACGCAGATAAATATCCTTATCGTCCCACGACAGCGGCAACTGCTTCAAATACTCCTTGAGCATCTCATTGTTGCGCAATTTAGTGACGAACAAGTTGTTGACAAGTTTTGTATTAGGATTCAAATCATTTTCATCCGGGAGGTATTTGTTGCGTGCGTTGTCAAGACGCTGTGCCTGCAAATCGGTCAATGCGATAGGCAAAATCAACAGATAGTGATATAATTCATACGACTTATCCATGCTCTGCGACAATGTCTTGATTGCTTCGCTAAGTTTCATTTCATTCTTTGTGAGCAGATATGAATAAACCATTTGCACGACTTTGATTCTGATTAGAATTCTATTTATCATCTTGTCTATTTATTTTGAATATACTAAAACGGCAGTCTCTTCTGCCAATACTGTGCTTATTAAAAAGATTTTGCAAAGATACCGATTTTCTCGCTATCATCAAAGAGCGTTTGCCAAGATGCGCTGGCGGATTACCTCATAAATCATCACGCCTGCGGCTACCGACACGTTCAGCGAGTTGACTTTGCCGCGCATCGGGATTGATGCCAGACAGTCGCACAACCGCAGATTTTCGGCACTGATGCCCGTTTCCTCCGCGCCCATGATTATTGCCACTGGTCCGGTCAAATCGAACGTTGTGTAGTTTTCGCTCGACTTTTCCGTTGAGCCGACAATCGTAAAGCCACTGTCCTTGAGGAAGCGGACAGCCTTGTTAAGATTAGACACACGCGACACTGGCAGATGAAGCAACGCCCCAGCCGAAGTCTTTACGGCATCGGCGTTGACCGATACACTGCCACGCTCGGGGATGACAATAGCATCAACACCAGCACATTCAGCCGTACGGGCGATTGCACCGAAATTGCGCACATCTGTCACGCCATCGAGCAAGACCACAAAAGGATTTTTGCCCGACTCAAACAGTTCTGGCACGAGATTGTCCAAATCATAATAAGCCACTGGCGAAAGGAATGCCAACACACCCTGATGATTCTTGCGGGTAATGCGGTTAATGCGCTCAATTGGCACACGTTGCACAATGACATCTGGGCGAGTCTTCAAAGCAGCAAACAGTTCGTTTGATAACTCCCCGTTCAAATCTTTCTTGACAAGGATTTTGTCAATCTCCTTCCCTGCCGTAATGGCTTCAATCACGGCACGAAGTCCGAATATATAATCTGTATTGTATTTCATTTTAGTTTGTTTTCTATCAATGATTTAGCATTAGCAATTGCGGCGGCATCAATAGTCGAGCCGCTAAGCATTCCCGCGATTTCCATCACACGCTCATCTGCATTAAGTTCTTTCAGCATTGTGAGGGTCTCGCCTTCTGCATCTTCCTTATAGACTTTGTAGTGATGCTGTCCCAAAGCAGCCACCTGAGGCAAGTGGGTTATTGTCAAAACCTGAATCCTTGACGAAATTTCAGCCATCATCAAGCCGATTTTGTTTGCCACTTCGCCAGAAACACCCGTATCAACCTCGTCGAAAACGATTGTTGGCAACTGCATCTTTTCGGCAAGAATTGTCTTGACGCAAAGCATCAACCGCGAGATTTCACCGCCCGAGGCAGTGGTTTCGATTGGCATCGGCTCCTGATTGAGATTGAACGCCACCTTAAACTGCACTTTGTCGTGACCGGTATTGCCACATTCCTTTTTGTCGAACGCAATTTCACCCTTGAAATTCTTCAAGCCAAGGATTGCAGTCTTCTCTTTAAGTTGCGCCAAGAAGCGCTCCGCAGCCTTTTTTCTGGCAGATGTGAGTTCGTAAGCCAACCGCACCATCTTGGCCTCCACCTCCTGCAACTGTCGTTGCAAATCGGCAAGTTCATCCTCCGAATTGTCTATTTCATCAATCGACTTTTTCAACTCCGCCTGATGTGCGAGTAAATCATCCACGGTGTCGACATGAAATTTTTGCTGCAGTGTGTAGATTGTACTCAATCGGCTCTCAATCTCATCAATATCTACTGATTCATTGTCAAGATTTTGAAAATCATGGCTTACGGTTTCATAAATGTCCTGCAAATCGATTTTTGCAGACTCCATGCGCTCCATCAACCCATCGGCATTCTCGTAGACATCAGCAATTTGCGACATACTCCGACAAGCATCCGACAACGAGTCGACAGCAGACTGACTATTGTCGCCGAGCAGATTGCACACCGCCGACAAAGACTCTTTGAGTTGCGCCATATTGTCGAACACAGCCTTGTCGCGCTCCAAATCCTCCTGCTCTCCACTGTGTAGATTTGCATTCTCCAACTGATTGAGTTGGAAGCGAAAATATTCCTCATCGGCCTTGTTTTGCTCAATGCGCGTTTTCACATCTTCATAGAGTTTCTTCTGCTCTACATACCGATGATATAAGCCCTTGTATTCGCCGAGCAACTTGCTGTTACCGGCTATATCGTCGAGCATCGACAACTGGTATGCCGACTTCAGGAGCAGAGCATTGCTATGCTGTGAATGTATGTCGATCAACGCCTGCGTAAGTTCACCCATCAAGGTGAGTTGCACAGGAGTGTCGTTGACAAACGCACGACTTCTTCCCGACGGCAGAATTTCACGGCGCACTATTGTTTCCTCTGGGAAATACTCAATCTCGTTTGCCTCGAAAAACTGTTTCAAATCGTAATCCTTGATGTCGAAAACCGCTTCTACCACAGTTTTGCTGTCGCGGCTTTTTGCGCTACGGCTATCAGCCCGCTGCCCCAGCAAGAGCGACAGTGCTCCTATTATGATTGACTTACCAGCACCGGTCTCACCTGTTATAATCGACAATCCATCGTGCAGGTCAACCGACAAGTGGTTGATCAGCGCGAAATTGTCGATGGTCAGTTTCTTTAGCATATAGGATTAGTTTGTCTTGGTTTCTTCTTTGATTTTGTTAAGTCGCTCACGCTCTGTAGGATAAAGCGGATAAAGCAATTCGTAGACAGCATCGCGCTCCGTTTGGTTCGACTTGGAATAGATATTGACCAGTTCGTCCAACTTAGCATCCTTAAACATAGAT
Organism: Eubacterium sp. CAG:180; assembly: GCA_963590405.1. Taxonomy (GTDB): domain Bacteria; phylum Bacteroidota; class Bacteroidia; order Bacteroidales; family Muribaculaceae; genus Limisoma. The sequence continues at coordinate 10,187 of CAVAPE010000040.1, forward strand.
AATGCCACCGACATCGGCGACACATCATAGATTTGCTTGAGTATGTTCAGCGATTTGGTTATTACCGACTTGCCTTTTTCAGGGCTAAGCACCATTTCGTCAAGGCCCTTGCGGTGGTAGTCGTAGATAAGCGTGCGGATTGCCTTAGTGGAATTGTCGGTATATGCACTAAGCACTGCGCTGCGGTTTTTGTTGTCCTCAAACGCCTTCCAGCCCTTCTCGCCAGAACTCTGCGCCATATTGACCACATTGGCTGCTTTCTCGTAATAGTAGTCGCCGCCATTGGGCGAAAAACTGTCGAAATCAAGTGCCAATATCATATAGGCATAGAAATTCAGGATAGCGGTAAGGTTGCTTTCCATCGAATTTTCGGAGAATACCAGCGGCTCGTTTTCCTGATATTCAAATTCGATGCTGTTGTCCTTGAAATTTATCAATGTCGTTGTGTAGGAACTGTTGTAGACCGGTCGTGTTGACTGCACCTGCAGAGTTCCCGTCATCTTTGTGCCGTCGATGCTTGCCATCGTGAAGAACAGTTTGCACTCAATCTTCTCGTTGACCATAAACTGTGCATTGCCCCACTGGTTGTTGTTCATATACTCTGTTATGGCTGACTGAAGCGTGGTAAACACACTTTTATCCGTTCCGTTAATCTTGTCAGAATTGATTTCTACAGTGCAATTCAGTTCCTGACTGCGAGCAGAAAAAAATCCGGCAACGACAGCGACCATCAGAAGAACGACTTTCCTAAACATTTTTCGGCAGATTTAATTTTTCCGACACCTTGTCGACTATATCCTTTGCGACATCAAGTTTCGTCTTGACAGGCAAGCGTAGCATCGTGCCGTCGCGGTCAACAATCGTGACCTTGTTCGTATCGATTCCGAAACCGCTTTGCTTATCCTCCAACGAATTGAGCACAATCATATCAAGATTTTTGCGGGCGAGTTTGTCAAGAGCATTCTCCTCTGCATGGTCCGTTTCGAGAGCGAAGCCCACGAGAAGTTGGTCTGCCCGCTTCTTCTGCCCCACAGCCGCAGCAATATCGGGATTTTTCACGAGTTTTATCTCTGGCACGGCATTCTTCTCTCGCTTGATTTTCTTATCGGCGACCGTCTCCGGACGATAGTCGGCAACGGCGGCGCACATTACAGCCACATCCATAGCATCAAGGCGTTGCATCACCGCATCGTGCATCTCGACGGCGGACTCTACCGCAACGATGTCAACATCACATTTAGACTTAACCGACACCGGACCGCTGACGATAGTAACATCCGCTCCCCGTCGTGCAAATTCGTCGGCAATGGCATAACCCATCTTGCCAGATGAATAATTACCGATAAACCTCACTGGATCAATCTTTTCATAGGTCGGTCCAGCAGTAACAAGAACCTTCTTTCCTTTGAAGGTTTCCGCTTCAGCGAAATAGGCATCGACAACCATGAAGATGTTTTCAGGCTCTTCCATACGTCCTTTGCCCACCAAATGGCTCGCCAGTTCGCCCTCTGCCGGCTCTATAAGAATATTGCCATAGGAGCGGAGTTTTTCGAGATTGGCGGTTGTTGATGGATGCTTGTACATATCCAAATCCATCGCTGGTGCGACGAATACGGGGCATTTCGACGAGAGATAGGTTGTAATCAGCATATTGTCGGCAATGCCGTTTGCCATCTTGCCAATCGACGAGGCTGTTGCTGGAGCAATGACCATTGCGTCAGCCCAAAGACCGAGGTCTACGTGGCTGTTCCAACTGCCAGTGTTTGCCGTAAAAAATTCACTGATAACAGGTTTGCCGCTAAGGGCAGACAATGTAACTGGAGTGATAAACTCTTTCCCAGCAGGAGTGATAACAACTTGCACCTCTGCCCCAGCCTTCACGAAAAGGCGGAGTAAAGACACAGATTTGTAGGCAGCGATACCGCCTGTTATTCCCAAGATGATATGTTTGCCTTTAATCATCTATTTCATTCTTAACTTAATGTTGGTCAACACAGTTTTGGTGTTTTGAGGAAAATCACCCTGAAGCATCCATCCGAAATATCCTGGGTCGCGCTTCAAGACAGCCTCCACCGGTTGTCCCTTATATTTGCCGAAGTTGAACACCTCGACATCCTGGTCGTTGTAGATAATTCGTCCAGCCAAATCCACGTTGCGGTTCTGGCTTGAGAATTTCGACAGATAGTCCACATCATTCTCCAGCGAAGGATATTTGTCGAGTTGAGCCTTAAGCACCTCGTAGGTGGCACGCGTGTCGGCATTTGCCGAATGTGCAGCCTCCAAATCCTTGCCACAATAGAACTTGTATGCCGCGACAAGCGTGCGCTGCTCCATTTTGTGGAAAATTGTCTGTATGTCAATCAGTTTCTTCTTCGTAACATCGAAGGCGATGCCTACGCGATAGAACTCCTCCGACAACAAAGGAATGTCGAACTTGTTGCTATTGAAGCCAGCGATGTCGCATCCTTCAAACACCCGTTCCAAATCCTTTGCCACCATTTTGAATGTGGGCGCATCCTTCACGTCGTCGTCGGTGATGTGATGCACCGCAGTAGACTGCGGCGGAATTGGCATTTCAGGATTGAGGCGCAAGGTCTTCTCCTCGTCTGTCCCATTAGGGAATACTTTGATATAGGAAATCTCCACAATCCGGTCTTTGGTGATGTTGACACCAGTGGTTTCCAAATCGAAGAATATCAAAGGCCGCTTTAAGTTCAGTTGCATTTTCTTAAAAGATTAAATGTTAGGCATAACCATCGGCATGAGCAACGCAAGCCAGTCTTCCTTCTCCTCTTGCTCAATTGGCATAAACAATCCTGGACGACCTGGAGCCGAAAGTTTCAGGTTGACACTGTCGCAGTTGATATTGCTAAGCACTTCGATGATTTTGTCCTTGTTGAAACCTACCGACAATTCGTTGCCCGTATAGTCGCAATCTACGCATTCTCTTGCCGACGACGAGTAGTTGAGGTCTTGCGTCTTGATGTTTATCTTTGAATCTGCAATTTCGAGTTGAATCAATCCACCCTCAGTTGCAAAGACTGCCACGCGGCGCACTGCATTGAGGAATGTAACGCGGTCAACAATCACATCATAAGGATTTGATTGCGGAATTGCGGCGTTGTAGTTAGGATATTTGCCGTTAAGGAACTGGCAACTAACCGTGTAAGTCTCAGTCTCAAAAGACACGCTCTTCGTGTCGATGGACACTTTCACATCACCGTCTTCCTTGGCGAGGATTGACGACAAGATATTGGCTGGTTTGGTAGGCAACACAAAAGAGCCCTCGAAGCCGGCTTGGATGCGGCTGTTTACGAGGCGCACGAGTTGGTGAGTGTCTGTAGCCACGAACACGATTTCTTCAGGTTTGATGTCCCAAAGCACACCCATCATGATGGCGCGCAACGGGTCTGTGCTGGCAGCGAAGATGGTGCGCTCAATGCTTTTTGTGATTTCCGAAGCAGGGATAGTCATCTCCAACTTTTCGTCGGTGTTGATTTCCTGACGAGGATATTCTGCGCCGTTTTCGCCGACGAATTTATAGTCACCATTGTGGTATTGCAAGTGGATTTCAAAATTGTTGTCGTCGATTTCAAACACGAGTGCCTGATCGGGCAACTCCTTCAACAATTCAAGCATTCTTTTTGCATTGACAGCCACGCTACCTTCGCCCTCACAATCCTGCAGTTCCATACGTGCAGTAATTGTGTTCTCCTGGTCGGTACCTGTCGCTATCAGCATACCATTTTTGATTGTGAAAAGGAAATTGTCCAAAATGGAAATGGTATTTTTCTGACTAACCACTTTGCTCACTGACGACAAATGCGACAGTAATGCTTTACTTGCAACTGTAAATCTCATATATTCAATGTTTTAATTTCAAATATTACTTGCACGAGACCTCTTTATAAAGTAATCCACATCACTAAAGACCTCGGCTCTATACCAACTACAAAGATAACAAAAAATTTTTACGGCAAGCCACTTTTGTATGGCCTGCCGTTTCATTATTTTTTCTTCAGCGAAACCGAGCCTTCATTCAGCGCCACTTGCCCCCTTTTATAGAGCAGTCCCAAAGCCTTTTTGAAATCTTTCTTGCTGCAATGGAACGTACGCTTGATGTCGTCGGGCGATGAGGCATCGGTAATTGTCATCCGACCGCCCACATCGTTAAGATAGCCTACAATCATCTTTGCCAACTGGAATACACGGCTTCCGCCGAATGCGCGTAGCGTCAAGTCAATTTTACCGTCATCGCGCACCAGTTTCACATAAGCCGGCAAACGGTCGCCGATACGAATATCGTCGAAAATGTCGTTGTTGAAAATCATACCCCAAAAGAGATTGTCCACAACAACTTTGTAGCCGAGGTCAGTACGCTTAACGACTACTGCCTCGACCTCTTCGCCAGCCTCATAACGAGGAGGCTTATTGCCAATATATTTATTGAGTTTTGTAGAGCCGACTATTCGTTTGGTAACATTGTCGAGGTAGACATAAGTCACATAACTCCTACCTTCGATAATTTCCTCAGCCTGCTCGCGGAAAGGCACGAGCAAATCCTTCATCACTCCCCAGTCCATAAAAGCGCCAATCTTGCCGACCGACTTGGCTTGCAACAAAGCCACCTCTCCCACTTCAGCAAAAGGATGTTCGGTTGTCGCAACAAGTCTGTCTTCCGAATCGCGATAGAGGAACACCTTGACAGCATCGCCCACCGACAATTCTTCAGGAGCATATTTCATCGGCATTAATATTTCGCCATATTCCTCTCCATCAACATAAAAGCCAAAATCAACTTTTTTTACGACTTTAAGTTCATTGTAGTTTCCGATTTTTATCATATCTTTACGAAAAATATAATGCTAATATCGGCATAAATTTTAAATAAAGCATAATGATTAATTCAAATTTTTGCTCACTTCAGAAATTTAGAGCATCTGCGATTTTATTCGCACTGCTGACTATTGTACTGACTATCACATCTTCATGCAGCAACAGCGGCTCCTATATCAGCAAGGGCAACTCCATAGCGCTCCAGATGGATTCCATCGTGATTCAGGATTCGCTGACCGATCAGAACGGCATAAAGATTACAATGGCGTATGCAATTTCTTACCCCAAAAGCATAAAAGACTCGAAACCTGAAACCGCAAAGTTTTCGAAACTGCTTGCAAAACTTTGGTTTGGCAACGACACTCTCGACTTGACGAAAAGTGCAAAGGCAGCGCTTTCTGAAGGGCTGAAGGCATATTCATCGTCGGCAATCACCAACGCTGATGACATTCAGGATGAAGATGTAGCAAAAATTTCAAGATACGACATCGACCAGAACATCAAGATGATTTACCATAATTGCGACTTCGCAATATTCAAGAAAAGTTCGACGACGAAGAAAGACGGCAAGGCATCGCTGTCGAACAACACATTCTCTGTAATCGACTTGACCACAATCAAACAAATTACTCTGAACGACATTTTCGACGAGAGCAATTTTGCCACCATCAACGAGGCATTGAAAAAGCAACTGCTGACCAAAAACAACTGCAGCAACTCCGACCAACTTGCCGAAGTGGGGTATTTCAACATCGACAACCTTTCAATCAACGACAACTTTACGATTGACAATACTGGCATCAGTTTTCACTACAACCCATTGGAAATTGCCTGCTACGCAGTCGGCGAGGTTGTAATAACTCTCCCGTATGAAGAAATCAAGGAGTCGATAAAGACCGACTCCCCTATTTGCCGACTGATAAAACAGTAACGACATGGACTTGATACTGAAATATTTTCCGCACCTGTCGCCGACACAAATCGAGCAATTCAAGGCATTGGGACCGCTATATGCCGACTGGAACCAGAAGATTAATGTGATTTCGCGCAAAGACATTGACAACCTCTACCCTAACCACATCCTTCACTCTTTGGGAATTGCCAAATTCACCGATTTCAAGGACGGGACACAGATTCTCGACATTGGAACGGGCGGTGGCTTCCCTGGCATTCCGTTGGCTATAATGTTTCCCAACGTAAAGTTCCTGCTTGTCGACCGCACTGGCAAGAAAATCAAGGTTGCGACAGCCATTGCACAGGAAATCGGGCTAAAGAACGTCGACCTGCGGCAAGCCGACGTCGCTGAGATTAAGGAGACATTCGACTTTGCCGTTTCGCGCGCGGTGATGGAACTGCCGCAGTTGGCTGCATTAGCGAAGAAACACATCAAGAAGGAATGCATTAATAGCATCCCCAACGGCTTGATTTGCCTGAAGGGCGGCGACTTGCAAAACGAACTGAAACCTTTTGGTGCGAACTCTATTGAGACAAATTTGTCGACATATTTTGATGAAGAATTCTTTGAAACCAAGAAAGTAGTCTACGTAAGTCTATGAAAATACAGGTTTTTACAGTAAATCCTTTTGGAGAAAACACATACATAGTGTGGAACGAGACGTCGAAAAACGCAGCAATTATCGACCCTGGCTGCTACAATAGCCGCGAACGCAAGGCGATTACCGACTTCGTCACCGAAGAGGGCTTGAACATCCAGCATCTGCTCAACACCCACATGCACATCGACCATTCGGCTGGCAACAATTTCATAGAGGAGAAATATGGCGTGAAAACTACCTGCAACAACGGCGACCAAATGCTTGCAGACGCTGCAGAACAACAGGCGCAACGTTTCCACTTTCCTTACGATGGCGGGAAAATCACGATTGGCAACAATATCAACGACGGAGACATACTCAACGTAGCAGACAGCGAATGCCACGTGATTCAAATCCCAGGGCATACAAAAGGACACGTCGCCTATTACTTTCCCAAGGATGGCGTGGTATTTTCGGGCGATGCGCTATTCAAGATGAGCATCGGCAGAACCGACCTTCCGGGAGGCAACTACCAAGAATTGATTGAAAGTATTGAGGAAAAGTTGCTTACCCTGCCAAGAGAAACTGTTGTGCTTCCTGGACACGGGTCAAGCACTACCATAGGCTTCGAGCAGACCAACAACCCTTATTTGTAACCACTTCAGTGCGGTCTATGTAATTTAGAACCGCACCGATGCAGACTATGCGCCATGCGCTGCCATCATTTCCAAAACGATTGGGCGCACACCGCTCACGAAGCATTCTATTGCGATGACCATAAGAATCAAGCCCATCAGACGCATCATCACATTGTTTCCCGTTTCACCAATGATTTCAACCAAACGAGTTGAGGCTTTCAGTATCAAATATGTAATCAGGAAAACCGCCGCAATAACTGCGACAAGTCCGGCAGCGTAAAGAGGCGTTTGAGCATCCTCCATAAGCACGATGCCGTTTGCGATGCCACCTGGACCGCAAAGCATCGGAATGGCGAGAGGAGTTATCGTGATGTCGTCCGCATATTCCTTAATCTCATTGTCGGCGAGTTTCATACCAGTAAACTTCGCCTGAAGCATATCCCAACCGATCTTAAAAATCACGATACCGCCAGCAATGCGGAAGCCGTTGGTCGAAAGTCCGAAAAGCATGAAAATAAACCTACCGAACACCGTGAATGAGACAAGCGTCAGAAACGCCACAATGGTAGATTTCTTGACAATCTTCTTTCGCTGAGCGTCGCTGAGGCTCTGCGTCATTGTCAAGAACACCGGCATCGTTCCCAATGGATTGATAAGGGTGAAGAACGATGTGAAACAAAGTAGTAAATAGGTAAAAAATTCGCCGTCCATACTATTGTTAAAAAAAACGATGGCAGAGTACAATATAGGCTCTGCCATCTTATAAATCCACATCAAAGAGTGCGCTGAAACTCCGATAGACAGGATTTGAGTTTTCCGTCTCCTTTGTAATCCTCCGGTCGCGAAGACATCCTTTCGGATTGAGGCCCGCCATTAGAGAAAGAAAATGTCTCGGTATTTCAATAAAATTTGATGAGTTTCCCAATCTACTTTGATGTGGTGTTAATCTCTTTCTCTATTGCAAATGTAAATCAAATATTCGATTCCACCAAGTTTTCGGGCAACAAAAAAGGCCTCGTTTTCACGAAGCCTTTCGATTATTTCGCAAAATGATTATGCGTTCTTTACTTTGTCAACGATAGCCTTGAAAGCGGCAGGGTTGTTAACAGCGAGGTCAGCGAGGACCTTACGGTTAATTTCGATGCCAGCCTTGTGGATAAGGCCCATCAATTTAGAGTATGACAAATCCTCCAAGCGAGCCGCAGCGTTGATTCTCTGAATCCACAATGCACGGAAATTGCGTTTTTTGTTCTTACGGTCACGATAAGCGTAAGTCAAACCTTTTTCCCAAGTGTTTTTGGCTACTGTCCACACGTTTTTGCGGCAACCATAATAACCTCTTGTGAGTTTGAGAATTCTTTTTCTTTTAGCTCTTGATGCTACGTGATTTACTGATCTTGGCATTTTTTCTTAAATTTTTGAATGTCAGCGGCATTTCTGCTCTTTGGGCTAAACATTCGGTTAATAAAAATATAAAATGTTGTAATTAAAAGTACGTTACTTTCCTGAAATTGACAATTAGCGGATAGCGAGCAAATCGCGAACGTTGCGAGTGTCGGCTGCTGTCAAAGTAGCAAAGTGACCGAGGTTTCTTTTCTGCTTCTTAGTCTTCTTTGTCAAGATGTGACTTTTGTAAGCATGTTTTCTTTTAATCTTTCCTGATCCGGTAAGGGCGAACCTCTTTTTGGCACCGGAATTAGTCTTAACCTTTGGCATTTTTTTTCTTTTTAAATTACTATTTTATTTATTGCTTAATGCTCTATTTTTTCTTTGGGGTGAGCATGATAATCATGCGCTTACCCTCCAACACTGGCATTTGCTCTACCTTGCCATACTCTTCCAAGTCGTTGGCAAAGCGAAGGAGCAACACCTCACCTTGTTCCTTAAACAAAATCGAGCGACCTCTGAAGAACACGTATGCCTTCACCTTTGCACCTTCCTGCAAGAAGCCCATAGCGTGCTTCAACTTGAAGTTGTAGTCGTGGTCGTCGGTCTGAGGTCCGAAACGAATCTCCTTCACGACAACTTTCGTCGACTTTGCCTTCTGCTCTTTTGCTCTCTTCTTCTGTTGATACAAGAACTTCTGGTAGTCAAGCACCCTACATACTGGCGGCTCTGCATTAGGCGAAATCTCGATAAGGTCGAGTTCAAGTTCTTCCGCTATCTGCAATGCCTTGTGAAGAGTATATACTCCTTGCTCTACATTGTCGCCGACCAAACGAACTTCCTTTGCACGAATCTGGCCATTAATTGGATAGCCTTCCTTCTTGTTGTTGTTTGGGTTCCTTGGGTCGTTTTTGCGTTGTGGAGCAAATCTCGGTGCCCCTCCAAGTGGTGTTTTTGCCATTCAGTTGTTTAATATTTTGTGAGTTCCTTCATTTCTTGAAGAAAATTCTCGGCAAAGGTAGAGATTTTTACCGAACCCTTATCGCCTTCGCCTTGTTTTCTTACAGAAATTTCACCATTATTAACTTCTTTTTCGCCGACTACGAGCATGTACGGGATATGTTTCAACTCATTGTCACGAATTTTCTTACCAATTTTCTCGTTTCGGTTGTCCACGATTGCGCGGATGTCGCTCTTAGCCAACTCCAAGCGAACTTGGTCGGCATAGTCGTTGAACTTCTCGCTAATCGGGAGGATGACAGCCTGCTCAGGAGCCAACCACAGCGGGAGGTTGCCAGCAGTGTGCTCAAGAAGCACAGCCACGAAACGCTCCATTGAGCCGAACGGTGCACGGTGAATCATGACCGGACGGTGCTTCTGGTTGTCGGAACCAGTGTACTCAAGGTTGAAGCGCTCTGGCAAGTTGTAGTCAACTTGGATTGTACCCAACTGCCATTTGCGGCCGATGGCATCCTTCACCATAAAGTCGAGTTTTGGACCATAGAACGCAGCCTCGCCGTATTCGATGCGTGCTGGAAGACCTTTTTCCTGACAAGCCTCGATGATTGCCTGCTCTGCCTTCTCCCAGTTTTCTTCCGAGCCGATGTATTTCTCGCGGTTAACTTTGTCGCGGAGAGAAATCTGAGCCTCGAAACTTTCGAACTTCATTGCCTTGAACACGATAGAGATAATGTCCATCACACGAAGGAACTCATCCTTCACTTGGTCTGGACGGCAGAAGATGTGGGCATCGTCCTGTGTAAAACTTCTCACACGGGTCAAGCCATGAAGTTCACCACTCTGCTCATAGCGGCAAACTGTACCAAATTCTGCAATACGCAACGGCAGTTCGCGATATGAGTGCGGAGAATTTTTGAACACCTCGCAGTGGTGAGGGCAGTTCATCGGTTTAAGGAAGTATTCCTCGCCCTCTTCTGGAGTGTGGATTGGCTGGAACGAATCCTTACCATATTTTGCATAGTGACCAGAAGTCACATAAAGCATTTTGTTGCCGATTGGAGGAGTGATTACCTCTTTATAGTCGTAGCCTCGTTGAATCTTTCTCAAGAAATCTTGCAAGCGAAGGCGCACGTCTGTACCCTTTGGCAACCAGATTGGAAGACCCTTACCTACTGTTTCTGAGAACATGAAGAGTTCCATTTCCTTGCCAATCTTTCTGTGGTCGCGTTTCTTGGCTTCTTCCAGCATAACGAGATACTCGTCGAGCATCTTCTTTTTCGGGAACGAGATACCATAGACACGAACCAACTGGTTGCGCTTCTCATCGCCACGCCAATAAGCACCAGCGAGCGACAACACCTTCACTGCCTTGATTACGCCTGTGTTAGGGATGTGCGGACCACGGCACAAGTCGGTGAAATCGCCTTGTGTATATGTTGTAATAGAACCGTCTTCGAGTTCGCTGATAAGTTCACACTTGTAGGTTTCGTTGCGGTCGCCGAACAACTTCAATGCGTCTGCTTTTGAAATGTCCTTGCGAACCACGGCTTCCTTGCGCGATGCCAATTCCGACATCTTCTTTTCAATCTTGGCGAAATCAGCACTTGTGATAGTGTTTTCTCCTGGATCGATATCATAGTAGAAACCGTTTTCGATTGCCGGGCCAATGCCGAATTTCACGCCTGGATACAACTGCTGCAATGCCTCTGCGAGCAAGTGCGCCGATGTGTGCCAAAAAGCGTGCTTTCCTTCTGGGTCATCCCACTTGAAAAGCTTGATTTCCGCGTCGTTTACAATTGGACGTGTCAAATCCCATTCTTCACCATTGACTGTTGCAGCCAGCACATCTTGTGCCAACCGTTGACTGATACTTTCCGC
>CAVAPE010000041.1:0-21092 GCA_963590405.1 Eubacterium sp. CAG:180
GTTTTCAACCCTGTTTTTCCCCTCCATTACATTATTAATAGAAGAGCGGTGTGAGAAATTCACAATTTCCAAGCCCTATTAAATGAAATAGCCGTATCTTTGCATTAGATTTGGGGCAGAGTGCGCTGAATGATAACAAGAAAACAATTAATTAGATGACATTTGAAGAATTAGAAGTAAGAGAAGACCTGCTGCACGCCATCAAGGATATGGGTTTCGAGAATCCGATGCCCGTGCAGGAAAAAGTAATCCCCCACCTGCTCCACGAAGACGGCGACGTTGTGGCTCTCGCCCAGACGGGCACTGGCAAGACCGCCGCTTTTGGCTTACCTGTGATACAGCGCACCGACACCTCGCGCCGCCAGCCGCAGGCGCTTATCATCTCGCCTACTCGCGAACTCTGTCTGCAAATCGGCGGCGACCTCGCCGATTTCGCCAAATACACTCCCGACCTAAGCGTACTGCCAGTTTACGGTGGTTCGAGCATCGAGAGCCAGATACGCACGCTGCGCAAAGGCGTGCAGATCATCGTTGCCACCCCTGGTCGCTTGCTCGACCTCATCAAGCGCGGCGAGGTAAACCTTGAGGGTGTACACACCGTAATCCTCGACGAAGCCGACGAGATGCTCAACATGGGCTTCCTCGACGACATCAACGCCATCCTCGACAACGTGCCCGACGACCGCAAGATGCTGATGTTCTCCGCCACTATGCCCGACGAGATTGCCAAGATTGCGAAAAACTACATGCACAATCCGCAGGAGTTCGTGATTGGCACACGCAACGAAGGCTCGGAGAATGTGCGTCACATATACTATATGGTGAACGCCAAGGACAAATATCTTGCCCTCAAGCGCGTTGCCGACTCCAACCCCAACATCTACGGCATCATCTTCTGCCGCACGCGCCGCGAAACGCAGGAGATTGCCGACAATCTCATCGCCGACGGCTACAATGTGGATGCACTCCACGGCGACCTCTCGCAGATGCAGCGCGACACGGTGATGAAGAAGTTCCGCGAGCACACCCTGCAACTGCTTGTAGCCACCGACGTGGCAGCGCGCGGACTTGACGTGGACAACCTCACCCACGTGATCAACTACGGCTTGCCCGACGACCCTGCTACCTACACCCACCGCAGCGGACGCACTGGCCGCGCCGGAAAGACAGGCGTGTCGGTTGCCATTATCCACTCTCGTGAGAAGTCGCGCCTGCGCATCATCGAGAAAAAGATTGGCAAGACGTTTGAAAAAGGTTCTGTGCCAACGCCGCAGCGCATCATCGAGAAGCAACTCTACAACCTCGCCGACCGCATCGAGAAAGTAAAGGTCAACGAGGACGAAATATCGAAATATCTGCCAGGCATCGTCAAGAAACTCGAATGGCTATCGGAAAACGACCTGCTCAAACGCATCGTCAGCCTCGAGTTCAACCGCTTGCTCGAATACTATAAGGATGCACCCGAAGCCATCGACTACGAGGAGCGCAAGCCACGCAAAGCCAGAGAGCCGCGCGAGGACAAGATGCCTCATAGCAAGTCGGGCTCACGCGCCAACAAGGATCGCCGCACGGCAGAGCAAGGCTACGAGCGCGTGTATGTCAACGCTGGTAAGGCGGACGGATTTTTCCCTGCACGCCTCATCGACACGCTCAACCAAAACATGGAAGGCCGCGTGGAAGTGGGTCGCATCGACCTGTTCCCAGGCTATGCACTGTTCGACGTGAAGAAAGGCGAAGCGCGCCGCACCGTTGCCGCGCTGAAGAATGCGCGCTACTTCGGCAAGCGCCTTTACGCAGAGATTGCCGACCCCGACCGCGACTACGCCCACAGTTCGGAACGCAAGTCGAACAGCAAAGGTCGCCACGACAACGACGACAATTTCGGCAAGTTCAAGAAGAAAAGCAAAAAAAGCAAACAGCGATGAAACCGTACTACGCAATTCTCGCCATAGCGGCACTGTCGGCAGCGTATGCCGGCGCTCGCCCAGCGCCACAGTCCTTCGCCCCGACTACTGAGGAAACCGACACTGTGCCGGCATCCGACTCAACGATAGTAATCGAGTCGGTGTCGGACTATTTTCTGTTTTCCGACGAGTTTACCGTCATCGAACAGGCAAACCGCATGGATATGCTCGACTACTATGCCAGCGGCATGAAGAAGCAGATGCCGTCGCGCCTCGGCGGCAAGGTGACGATAGACACGATTGCGGGTAGCCACTACATGAAGGTCATCACGTCGGATGCCTCGGAAACCGAGGTGAGGATGTACACACTCAAGTCGGGCGAGAAGTTTTTCGGCATCGTTAACCGCGTAAAACTCCCAGCCACCGACTGCCGTCTGCGTTTCGACATGATTGACGGCGAGAAAATCTTCCCTGCGCTGCCCACCACAGCCGACTTCATCAACGGCGACAAGAAAACGGTGGCAGAAACGGTGGATAAGGTCGACTTTCCGCTCATCGACTACACGTTTCTTCCCGACGGCGACATTGAGGCTCGACTGACCGTTGGCGAATACCTCTCGCGCGAGGACTCCGCAGTGGTGATGCCGCGCGTAAAGGAGAAAATCGTGTACCACTGGAACGGCAAGAAATTCACAAAAGTAAAATAACACTACCATGGCACTGCGAAAACGTAGCATAGCACTGATTGCAATAATGTTGCTGCTGTTTGTCGGTATGGCATTCGCCGCCATCACGCTCCTCAACGGCAACATCTACTCCACGGTCGAAAATGTCGACATCGAGGGCTACCCGGTGACGGGAATCGACGTGTCGGCTCACAACGGCGAAATCGACTTCCAGAAAGCCCGCACCACGGGCATCGAGTTCGTTTTCGTCAAAGCAACCGAGGGCGCTACGTTTGTCGACAGCCAACTGGAGCGCAACATTAGTGCCGCGCGTGCCGCTGGGCTGAAGGTGGGTGTCTACCACTTCTTCCGCTTCAACGTCGACGGCGTGGTGCAAGCCAAGAACCTGCTCAAGGCAGTGGCTGGCAAACCACTTGATTTGCCGCTCGTTGTCGATGTGGAGTCGCACTCCAACCCCTACTCGCCAGCCGACAAGGTGACGCGCAAGGTGCACGACATGGTGGACCACCTCACATCCTACGGCTATCCGGTGCTCATCTACAGCAACAAAAATGGGTTCGACAACCATATCCGCGACGAGTTCGCCGACTGCGGCATGTGGCTCTGCTCGCTCTCGAAACCTACCACCCACAAGGGCTGGACGTTCTGGCAATACAACCACAAAGGCACGATTCCAGGCATCAACAGCGACGTGGACCTCGACATCTGGCACAGCACCAGAGAGAAGTGGAAGGAGTATGCCGACAGCACATCCACGGCAATTGCCACCGCCAACATTCTCTATGCAACAATAAACGGCAACTGAATACGTTAATATAAGGAAAGGGGGTATTGTATCCCTGCGGTATTCAAAACAAGGCTGAACAATGTTGAAGAATAAAACTCTACGATACATATTTCTCGCACTCGCTGCGATTTTCACGGCTGCCAACGCATCAGCGGCTGCCACTTATGCCGAGTCGTCGGTGCTTTCGTCGGGCAAATGGGTGAAAATCAAGGTCGAGGAGTCGGGCATCTACCAGATTTCAAAGTCTACGCTTTCCAACTGGGGCTTTAGCGACATCAACAAGGTGAAGGTGTTTGGCTACGGCGGCGCTATGATTTCGGAAATCATGGGCAACGGCTATGTCGACGACCTTCCGCAGGTGCCGGTACTGGTGTCGGGCAGCAAAATCTTGTTCTACGCCCAGAGCAATGTATCGTGGACGGAAAGCACCAGCGGACTGCGCTTCCAGCAGCAGCAAAACCCCTATGCGACGGCTGGTTACTACTTCATCACCGACCGCGACGACATCACCGTAGCGCAGATGGCTACGACGGCGGAGGCTACAGCGGCGAGCAATAAGGTTATAACCACCTCGGTTTCACGCCTCTGCCACGAGCAGGAACTCAACGCCCCTGGCACGACGGGGCGCACGCTCCTTGGCGAGGATTTCCGCAGTTCCACCACGCAGAGTTTCACGTTCTCGCTTCCCGACCACGTGGATGCCACTCCCGTAAAGGTGAAGGTAGCGTTTGCCGCCTACCACACCTCCGGCGCAGCGCGTTCGCTTACGGTCACTTCGTCGGGCAAGACGGTTATGACAATGAGTATTTCGCCGCTGAGCGGCACAAGTGAATACGACATCTGCACCACCGCCTCTTCCGTGGGCATGGTAAGCGATGCCGGAGAGAAAATGACGCTGCAGTTGGCATTCCCGACAGGCTCGTCGGCGCGCCTTGCCAACCTCGACTATATCACGGTCAACTACCTGCGCAATCTGCGCCTTTCGGAAAATTCGATTGACTTCCGCAGCAACACGGCGCAATGCCGCGACAGCGTGTTCTCGATTGCTGGCTTCGCCGACGGCGCGCAAATCTGGGACATCACAACTGCCTATGCACCTAAATCGGTGAACCACACCGTTTCTGGCTCGACCGCGACCTTCCGACAGACGGAAAGTGGCAAATGCGAATACATAGCCTTCAACCCGTCGGCAACGTTCCCATCGCCAACGCTGGTTGGCAACGTCAGCAACCAGGACATCCACGCCCTCGAAACGCCTACGATGCTCATCATCACTCCAGCGGCTTACAAAAGTCAGGCTGAGAGCCTTGCAGCGTTCCACCGCTCGCACGACAGTATGAAGGTGCAGGTGCTCACCGACGACCAGGTGTACAACGAATTTTCATCAGGCACGCCCGACGCAATGGCTTACCGCAAGGTGGCAAAGATGTGGTACGACCGCACCGCCGCCGTGGCAGAGCACAGCAACGACAAGTTCCGCTACCTTCTACTCTTCGGTCGCGCGGTGTTCGACAACCGCCGCATCTCCACGCAAGCCAAAGCGCTGTCCTACCCTACTCTCCTCACATGGGAGTCGGAGGACTACACGAGCGAGAGCAGCAGTTTCAACACCGACGACGTTTACGGCTACCTTGAGGACGGCTCCAACGCTGGGCGCACCTCGTCGCGTAAGATGTGCATCGGCATCGGGCGCATCCCGGTGAAGAGCACCACGGAGGCGTCGGACATTGTACAAAAAATCTCGGACTACGCCACCAATGCCGACATGGGCAACTGGAAAACGCGCATCATGATGATTGCCGACGACGGCGACAGCGGCGTGCACATGCGCGACTCCAACAACGCCATCGACAGTCTGAAGATGCACGGCGCTGGCAACTATCTCATTCAGCGCTTGTTCCTCGACTCGTTCACTGCCACCTCAAGCGGCTCGGGACACACCTTCCCGGAGGCGCGCACGCAGATGCTGCAGAACTTCAAGAACGGCGTACTTTTCACGTCCTACGTTGGTCACGCGAACCCTACGTCGTGGACCCACAACAGTCTGTTGCGCTGGCCTGACATCGAAAACGAGTTCTACTATAGTCACCCTACATTCATGTTCACTGGCACCTGCGAGTTTACGCGCTGGGATTCGCCGTCGGAGTCGGGTGGCGAAGTGGTATTCCTCAACTCGCGCGGCGGCGCCATCGGTCTGATTACTGCCTCGCGCGTCACTGCCATATCTGGCAACGGCGACCTCACACGCGCCGTGGGCGCTGAGATGTTCAGACCTATGGACAACGGCGAGATGCCGCGCATCGGCGACGTAATCAAAAACGTAAAGAACAATTATTCATACACTCATACGCGCTACACCTCGTCGACAGGGCAGGTCAACACTTCGACCAAGAACCTTGAGCACTGCCTCAAATATGCGCTCATCGGCGACCCGGCGTTGCGCCTGAAATACCCTAAATACAGCATCCAACTTACTGCTGTCGACGGCATGGCAACCGACGGCGACGTGAAGCCAGAAACGAAGGCTCGTCAGGAGGTTACGCTTGAGGGGAAGGTGGTGGATGCCGATGGCACGGCAGTGGCTACCTACAACGGCTCGCTGACGGCAACAATCTACGATGCGGAGGTGTCAATCACGACCAACGGCTACTACGAGGGCGGCAACGACACCGACGAGAAATGCCGCGTCACCTATCAAGACCACACCAACCGCCTCTACATCGGCTCTGACTCCATCCGCAGCGGCGCATTCAAGTTCAAATTCCGCATGCCTGCGGGCATCGTCAACAACTATACCCCAGCGCTGGTAAGTTTCTACGCGAGCAACGACAGCGAAGATGCCGTGGGCGAAAGCACTGATTTCTACATCTACGGTTTCGACGAGTCGCCGATTGACGACACCACGGGTCCGGAGATTCGCACGCTCGCGCTCAACACCACGTCGTTCAAGGACGGCGACACGGTCAACGAAACACCGTTTCTCATCGCCGATGTCTACGACGAGTCGGGCATCAACATCTCAACCGCCGACATCGGGCACTCGATTACTGCCATTGTCGACGGCAAAACCACCATCTCGGGACTTGAAAACTATTTCACCCAGGATGCCGACGGGCTGAGCCACATCAACTATCAGATGGACGAATTGACCGAAGGCAGCCACACGCTGATGTTGCGGGTATGGGACGTGGTTGGCAATATGTCGGAAAAGACTATCACATTCAATGTGGCTAAGGGCGTCAAGCCGCAACTCTTCAAAATCTACTCCACCGCCAACCCAGCAAAGGAGAAGGCGGACTTCTACATCGAGCACGACCGCCCAGATGCGGTGCTCACGGTCAACCTCGGTGTCTACGACATGATGGGACACACCGTTTGGACCACGACCACGACGGGCAGAAGTGACATGTTCAAGTCGATGCCTATCACGTGGAACCTCACCGACGGCAGCGGCTGCCGTGTGCAGCGCGGTATCTACATCTACCGCGCTACGGTGTCGGCCGACGGCAGCGACGAAGCGGCTATAACCCAGCGCATAGCCGTTGCGGCAGAATAGGTTGGGCATTTGCAAAATTTGACAAAAAACGCTACTTTTGCAAATTGTTAGAAGATTAAAAGAGTAATTACAATGAACGAGGATGGTCGTGAAATTCTATTGCCGGAGCCAACGCTCCGACGCTTGCCGTGGTATCTGGCTTACGTCAACATGCTGCGCACGCAAAACATAGAATATGTCTCATCAACACAGATTTCGAGGAAAATCAACGTCGACGCTTCGCAGATTGCCAAGGACTTGTCGTTTCTCAACATCAAGGGGAAAACGAGGATTGGCTATCAGGTGGAAACGCTGGCTACGGAACTGTCGAATTTCCTCGGGTTTCACAACGACCATACGGCTTTTATGATAGGCGTGGGTAGCCTCGGCTCGGCTCTGATGCAGGACTCGGGCTTGATGCAGTTCGGCCTGCACATCGTGGCTGGCTTCGATGTGGACGACAGGATTGTGGGCAAAGAAATCTGCGGCATCCCCGTCTACCACATCTCCGAACTCGCCGAGCGCGAGAAGCAGTACAACGCCGAGATTGGCATCCTCGCTGTGCCAGTGGAGCACGCTCAGGAGTCTGCCGACTTGCTTGTAGCAAACGGACTGCGGGCCATTTGGAACTTCACTCCGTTCCGCATCAAGGTTGACGACAATGTGGTGATACAAAACACGTCAATCTACGCGCATCTGGCAGTTATGTACAACCGAATCAACGGCAAAAAATGAAAATCATCAAATTCCGCAACATAGCCACCAGTCCGGAAATCGACATCATTCCCGACTCTGCGATACAAAAGAGCGGAAAACCTTTCTTCGTGCCTGACTTTGCCGACAAGTTCCGCTACCGCATGGCCACGGCAGTGCACGTTTGCCGTCTGGGCAAAAATATTGCGCAGAAGTTTGCCAACCGCTACTACGAAGAAGCGGGTCTGTGTCTGATTTTCGAAGCGAGCGACCTTCTTGACAGGCTCAAGGCCGACGGAATGCCTACAGCCATTGCCACGGCGTTCGACGCGGCGGCAATAACTGGCGAGATGGTCACTATCGATGCGGCGCAACTGGGCAAGAGCGATGCGGTACTTACAATTAACGAGGCGGAAACCGAGCGCGTGGCAACGCCGTCGGCTGCCGACTTCGACCGTTGCATAGAGATAGCGAGCCGATATTTCACGCTGAAAATCGGCGACTTGATAATTATAGAAACTGGCGAACTGCACGATGCCATAATCAACGACACGGTTTCGGCAACAATCGCCAACAATCAATCGATTCACATAAGAATTAAATAGGAAAACAATATGGTTAAACGCACACTTGCCATGCTTTCGCTCTCAATGCTGATTGCATTTGGCAGCCAAGCAACCACAACGTTCAAAAATTCGTCGGTCCTCGCCTCCGGGAAATGGGTGAAGATTAAAGTAGGCGAAACGGGCGTATATGAAATAACTGAACAGCAACTCCGCGATTTCGGCTTCACCGATCCGTCGGCAGTCAAGGTGTTCGGTCAGGGCGGTGTCTGCCCTAAGGAAGATTTCTCAACCAAAATCAACGACGACCTCGAACAGGTTCCGGCGCTCCACGAAAACGGCAAAATCTACTTCTATGCCAATGGTCTTACCTACGAGAAAACTTCCGTCTTGGATTACGCGGCTTTCGACATCTACAAGACTATAACCACCAACCCCTATACCGCCGACTGCTACTACTTCCTCACCGACCGCGACGACATCACGCCGCTCTCGCCCTCTGACATAACCACGACAGAGGCGGACATCAACAAGCAAAGCGCTTGGCTGACAACGGGCGATGTGACTACATGGCACAAGAAAGACCTCGTCAACCCAACGCGCTCGGGCAAACTGTTTCTTGGCGAGGACTTCTCAGATTCCCGCAAGTTCGACGTAACTTTATCCACGCCAGGCATCATCGCCGGCACCAACGTGGTGGCAAACATATCTGCGGGCATTAAAGACAGCAATAGCGGCACTGTGAGTGCTACAATCAACGACAACGAAATTGCAACAAAGACCTTGACAACAACGTCTGACGCTACAATCTATAAGTTGTACAACCTCAACGGCTCGACATCTGTGAGCGACGAATGCGCCGCAGAGCAGAAAACCACCGTTTCCATTTCCCTCACAAGCGAAATGCCGATTGCGAGGGTCGACTATGTAGCGTTAAGTTACAAGTCGAAACTGGTTCTCCCTGCCGACTCTTCGCAGATGCGCTACATCATCAAGGCTGCCACAGGCAACACTGGTCTAAAACTTACGGAAGCCAACGCCACCACAAAACTGTGGCTCGTAGGCTCACCATCATACAACATCTGTGTAGTAAATGCACCTAAGAACTATGTGCTCTCCTTCAATGCCAGCGGTGCTGGATTGGCGATTATGGAACCGACAAACGATGCCATTGACGAGTTTGTGGTCTTCGACACGGCGAAGGAGCAGAAGCGCGTCACTTTTGTAAGCGACGTTGCCAACCAGAACCTGCACGCCCTCGATGCGCCTGATATGCTTATCATCACCACGGCGAAACTCAAGGAGCAGGCAGAGCGTCTGGCTGACTACCACCGCAATGTAGACCACATGGACGTAACTGTTGTGGACCACAACGACGTGTACAACGAGTTTGGCTATGGTATGCGTAGTGCGATGTCATACCGGCAGTTGTGTCGTATGTTCTACGACCGCGAACCAGCAAAGTTCCGCTATCTACTGCTATTTGGCGGCGGCAGTTTCGACAACCGCGGCATCTTCGGTACCAACACCGACGATATGCTCGTAACCTACGAATCCGACATCAGCAACCATTCGGTTTCGTCCTACACCTCCGACGACTTTTTCGGCGTGATGAACGACTATTCCGTTAATTTGGAAGGCTCAAGTGCTCTGTTGGCTCTGTCGATTGGCCGCATCCCATTCGTTTCGGTTGCGGATGCCAAAACCTACGTCGACAAACTCCTCAACTACATGAGCCACCGCAACGACAAGGGCGACATGTGGAAAAGCAATATGCTCGTGATCGGCGAATACGGCGACGACTATATCCACACTCAGCAAACGGAGTCGTTTATCAAGAATTTCAACAGTTATATCACGTCGAGTGCGACAACGCCCAACGACAATGCGGTGAATTTCAACAAAATCTACTTCGAGGCTTACGACAATGTGGACAATATCGAAGCCACACGCGAGAAGTTTGTGGAAGACCTAAAAGCCGGACAAAATTTCGTGCTGTTCGTGGGTCACTCCAACCCGACATCCACGACCAAAACAGTCAACTTCCTGAACATCCAGCAAGCCATCGACACGAAATATGAGGCTCTGCCGGTAATCTATTTCTCATCGTGCGACATCGGTCGCTACGACAGCGGCATCTCTACCGTGCTCGACAAACTGATGCTCAACCCCAACGGTGGCGTAATCGCTGCCATCTCGGCATCGCGCGAAGCCTACACGTCGCTCAACGGACAGATGACCGACGCTTTCGCCAAGTATCTTGGCATCAGCGAGACCAACGACACCTACTACGGCAAATATGAGAAGACTTGGGGTCGCGTGCTGATGTTTGCGAAGAACTACACAGAAGACCGCTCGCGCAACCGCCTGAAGTTCCAGTTGTTCGGCGACCCTGCGCTAAGGGTCGATGTGCCTCATAGCCGCACCCACATCTCTACCATTGACGGCAAGGACGCAACGGAGGGTACAGTGACGATCGGCGCAATGAAGCCAGTCACTATCACCGGCTACGTCGCTAACAGCAATGGCGAAACGGACACTTCATTCAATGGCGATGCCAAAATCACGCTCTACGACTCTGAGCAGTTCTATATGAAGCAAAACAAAACAGACTCGCTCACCCAGCGCGGAGCGATACTTGCAGAAACGTCGGCAAAAGTGGTCAACGGCGAGTTTACGGCAACGCTGATTGCGCCTAACTGCATCGTTTCCGACACAAACGCCAAACCGCTGCAAACCACGGCTGTTTCCGATGCTGGGAGTGTCGTATCAGGCTTCTACGACGGGCTGCGCTTCGACCGCACTCTGTCGGCTGATGTCGAGGACACCACTGCGCCTGTGATTGGCGAGTTCTACCTCGGCGACAAAGCCTCGTTCCGCGACGGCATGACGGTGGATAGCAACGTCCTTGTGCATGCCACGATTACCGACGATGTGGCACTGGGTCTCTCCACTGAGCAGATTGCCACCACGGCATATCTCTCGCTCGACAGCGGCTCGCACTCCTACGCTATCAACGAATATGCTCTCGACGGGCAAAACAAATGCATCGTCGACCAGCCTATATACGACCTCTCCACTGGGCGCCACACCCTGCAAATCACTGTGGGCGACCTTGCTGGCAACGTATCCACTCGCACCATGGCATTCTTCGTTGAGGGCAACACTGGCGCTACGTTGTCAATGAGTGGCACGGCAGTCTACGACGACGTGACCTTCGGCCTCGACAATGCGTCGACTACCGACGGCGAAATCGTGGTCAAGGATGCCAACGGCGCAGTGAAGATGCGCTCGGAAGTAAGTTTCCCTTACACGTGGGACGGCTGCGACAGCAACGGCACTCGTCTGGACGAAGGCGTCTACAATGTGTGCGCTATCGTCGACGGCAAGAGTCTGCCAACGAAAAAAATAGTCGTGGTAAAACAATAAAAACCGCCGTTTTAAGTTTATATCAATAAACAATCATTCAGAAAATGAAATTAAAGCGGTATATCATAATCGCGCTTGTGGCATTGACATCCATGCCGGCGATAGCCGACGACAGCGGCAAAAACCAGTTTAATCCTGTGCAGACAGGCGTCACCTCGCTCAGCATCGCTCCCGATGCCCGCGGTGCCGCTATGGGCGACCTTGGTGTCGCTACGGAGCCGGATGCTTACTCGCAATACTGGAACCCGTCGAAATATGCGTTTGCCTACAGCACCGCAGCCGTCAGCCTTTCCTACACGCCTTGGTTGCGCAAGTTGGTTAACGACATCTTCCTTGCCAACCTCTCTGGCTACTGGAAAATCGGTAGCGGCGACAATCAGGCTGTCAGCGCATCGCTCCGCTATTTCTCGCTCGGCGAAATCAATATGACCGACGGCGCAGGAACTGTTGTCAACTCGGTCAATCCTTACGAAATGGCATTCGACCTCGGCTACTCGCGCAAACTTTCGGAATCGTTCTCTATGGGTGTGGCTTTGCGCTATATCTATTCCGACCTTGCTTTCTCCGATGCCTATTCGGCAGAGCAGCAAAAGGGTGCTTCGGCATTTGCTGCCGACATTTCGGGCTTCTTGACCACTTACCCTGTGGTTGGTCGCAACGAGTGCCAATGGTCGTGGGGTTTCAACATCTCTAACATCGGTTCTAAGGTGTCGTACAACGACGGTAACGACCCGGCATTCTTGCCTACCAACTTCCGTCTTGGTACTACATTCACCTTCCCAGTGGCGCAATACCACAACATCGCCCTTTCGGTCGATGCCAACAAGTTGCTTGTGCCTACCCGCCCACGTCAGGCTGACTATACCGACTCGGAGGGCAACTACGACTCTGATGCCTACGAATCAGCCCTTGAGGACTGGCGCAACACGTCGTCAATCTCGGGTATCTTCAAGTCGTTCAGCGATGCTCCAGGCGGATTTAAGGAGGAATTGAAGGAAATCACCCTTTCGGTTGGTGCTGAATACAATTACAACCAGCAATTCTTTGTACGCGCGGGTTACTTCTATGAGAACGCCAACAAGGGTAACCGTAAATACTTTTCGTTTGGTGCTGGCTTCTCGCTCCATGTGGTGCAACTCGACGCTGCCTACATGATTGCAACGGCGCAAAACAGTCCTCTCGACCAGACTTTGCGTTTCTCGCTCACGTTCGATATGGACGGACTTAAACACCTCTTGGGCAAAAAATAATGGCATTACCTTTTCGCACAGGCTTCGGATTTGATGTGCACCGTCTTGTGCCCGACCGCGAACTATGGATTGGCGGCGTGAAGATTGAGCACTCGCTTGGCTTGCTCGGACACAGCGATGCCGATGTGGCTATCCATGCCCTTTGCGATGCCATGCTCGGCGCTGCAGCCCTGCGCGACATCGGGCATCATTTTCCCGACACCGACCCAGCCTACAAGGGCATCGACAGTAAGAAACTCTTGCGCTGCGTAGCCCGTCTGCTCGACGAGAAAGGCTACGTCTTCGGCAATGCCGACATCACCATCTGCGCCGAAGCCCCCAAAATGAATCCCCACATCCCTGCCATGCAGCAGGCAATGGCTGAGTGCATCGGCTGCGACCCCGACGACATCTCCGTAAAAGCCACCACCACCGAACGCCTCGGCTTCACCGGCCGCCAAGAAGGCATCTCCGCCTACGCCACCGTCCTCATCGCCCGCAAGGGCTAATCGCCCCCCCAACTCCAGTTACAGATAAGGAACTCGCGTTAAATATCTTTGGCAATCACAAAAAATTTTCATTGTCAAAATTCGCCACAAAAAGTTTCATATATTAGAAACTTTTTTGTAACTTTGTGCACAATACATTGCAATGGAACAAAACACATTGGTAGTCGCTACTCACGGCATCATAAAGAAAACGCAGAAAACTCCGTCAAAGGAAATCGCAAAGGCGGAAGAAATCAAACGCAAGTATTTTGAAATCAAACACAGGAGGAAATGATTATGGAAGAAATGAAACTGATATCTTTTGAGGACTTTCAAGACAAAAACTTCGGAAAAATTGGCACACCCACTCGTGATGCCTTCGAGAAAAAAGTCAATGATGCCATCCAAGCATACAAGATAGGTGAAGCGATAAAGCAAGCCCGCAAAGCCAATAACCTCACCCAAGAACAGTTGGGAGAGAAAATTGGCGTGCAAAAAGCCCAAATATCGCGGTTGGAACGTGGTCACGGCATAACATTTGCCACTATGGCACGAATTTTCAAAGCCATGAATGTGAAAGCCTCGTTGGATATGGGGGCTATCGGGAAAATCGCATTATGGTAAAAGGGATCTATATTGAAGAGCCTGAAATTCACCGCTTAACCTAAGTTAACAAAACACCAATTTTTACAGGGGAAGAAAAAAATTTTCAAACGTTCAAATGGCATTTCCTACCGTTCAAGTGCCATTTCCTACCATTCAAATGAGATTTCCGCATTTAACCTGATTTAACGTTTACGGTAACAGATTTTTCGTTATACATTTGCCTCCGATTTCGAAATCAAAAGGCTGCATTCTGCAATGGAAATGCCTAATTGATAACGGACGCAAACATTTTGAAACAAGTTGAAACAAACAAATAAAATCAAAATTTATGAAACGATTAGTATTATTTTTTGCAATTGCATTGATTGCGACAAGTCTTTCTGCGCAAAATAAATGGAGCATTTACGGAGGCTTCAACATAAGTAAAACAGGAAACCAGTACGGAACTTGCCTTACCAATATCACCCCTAATCAACCCGAACTAAATTGGGGCTCATACCAATACACCTCAGGTCTTACTCCTGGTGGATATCTCGGTGTGGCATACGATATCGACTTAAAGCATGGACTTAGCGTGCAACCTGGGCTGGAATATTCGTCAATCAACAAAGCCCGTGAGTTATCGGCATCTGTAGTCGGTGATTTCAAGGACGTCTATGAAGATTTTTCATGGCATGCACACACGCTTAGCATCCCCGTGCTTCTAAACTTTCGGGTAAAATTAAACCAAAATCTTGGATTGCGCCTCGGATTTGGACCCTATGCACAAGCGATAATTGCTGGATGGGGGCAAAAAGTAGAAGAGCAAGGACACCATAAAATCAAGAATATCAAATCCACCAAAGACATGTTCCTATTAGGCGGCAAGGCTGAATTTGCAGTTGAGACAGGCAAACACATTTCATACACAATCAGCGGACAAATGCCGTTTACAAATTCTGCACTAGAGCGCACATTCACAATCAACGCCGGTGTGAGATACACTTTTTAATCTCTCGACAAAAACATCTATCTTTGCGATATGGCAAAGTTAGCGAAAAACATCGGCTTAATACTTCTACTCATCATAGTCACTCTACTTATCTATGAAGTGTCGTGGTGTTTGGTCGATGTGGATGTACGCAAGTTTGTGCTGGGTGGCGGACTTGAATTTAAGGACATCGCTTTCGACTTCCACATCTGCGGCTCGTTCACCTTGCTGGCGTTGCTCTACAGTTATCTTATCGTCAAGTTGCTTCGCCGATTTGTGAAAAGCACATCATTGCGATGGGTGCTGTTGTCGCTATCGGTGCTGGTTGCCAATGTAGCAATATCAGTAGCCTCTACAGGCATACTCAACTGGTGGCTCGACTACATCAGTAACGACGAGGACCGCGCCGAGAATTTCTTCGTGTTTGGACTTATCGTAACATTCACCACCACTTCATTTACCTATTTCATAGCAGGCAAGGAAATATTTGATGCCGAGCGAAAACGCAAAGAAGCAGAAATTGACACACTGAGGGCGCAGATAAATCCTCACTTCATGATGAACACGCTCGGACTGCTTGGCAAACTGGCTCACGACGCCCCGCAAACGGCATCGGAAAGCATGCAGCAACTGGCAAATATGTACCGCTACATCCTCGATGCAAGCAACAAAAATCTTGTCCCGATCACCGACGAACTCGACTTCCTGCATGACTACCTATCGCTTTTGCAACTGCGGTACGGCGACGGGAGTATTAGCGTGGACTGCGCCGAGGAACTGGACAGCGTAAACGGCTGGATTCTGCCGATGTCGCTACAGATTCTTGTGGAGAATGTAATAAAGCACAACAGCAAGTCGCACGAGCATCCCATTTCAATATCAATACACAAAGAGGGTGACACAATCGTGGTGAGCAACAACTTGCAGCCCCTTGCCTCTGAAATCAAATCCACAAGAATGGGTCTCGAGAACCTGCGCCGCCGACTAGCCTCCGTTACAACCAAGCGGATGGACGTGAAGGCTACCGAGAACACATTTACAGTAACAATGCCAATTATCAAGCCTAAGTTTACAAATGAACGTATTAATCATTGAAGACGAACAGTCGAATGTTGACATCCTTGTCAACGCTCTCAACAAAATTGACCCAAAAACCACGGTGCTCGGTCCCCTCACGAGCATCCGCGCGAGTGTGGACTATCTGCTCTCCAATCCGGCACCCGACTTGATATTGTGCGATGTGCGGCTTGACGACGGCATCAGTTTTGAAATTTTCAAGCAGGTCGAGACTTGTGCGCCGCTGGTGTTTATCACCGCCTACGACGAATACGCTCGCGAAGCATTCCGCGCCCACGGACTGCGCTACCTCAGCAAGCCGGTCAACGTAAACGAACTGCGGGAGGTAGTGGCGTTTGTGCAACGCAATTTCAACAGACAGAACCGCCAGCGCTTTTTGGTGCCCTCTAGCGACGGCTTCAAGACGATACAAACGGAGGAGATTAATATGCTCGTTTCTACCACGGGGGCGACCAAGTTTGTGTTGGCAGACGGAAGCGCACATCTTATACCGCGCCAGTTGGCAAAGATTGAGCCAGAACTCGACCCTGCAAAATTCGTGAGAGTGAGCCGCGGCACTATCGTGCGCATCGACAGCATTACCGACATACTCCGCGGCGACAACGACCTCTTCGCCATCAAGGTGGCAGGCTGCAATGAGGCAATCGCCGTTTCCCGCAACCGCATTCTCTTCCTCAAGCAAGTGCTTGACCGATAACACTTTTTCCGCCGACTACAATAGCAACGCAAATCTTTCTGTGAAAAAAATCCGATTTTTTTGCTGAAAATTTTGCAGATTAAAAAAATAGATATACTTTTGTAATGATTTCAGTTTTGTAATCATTACAATTATGTCAAACGAAGCGATAACACATCTCACAGCACACGGCGTCAAGCCCTCGGCACAACGGATAGCGATTATGGACTATCTGCTCTGCCACCGCACGCACCCGACGGTCGACGCCATCTACAGTGCACTTGTAGAAACGATGCCGACACTGTCGCGCACCACGGTCTACAACACACTGAAGTTGCTCGAAGAGCATGATGCTATCCTCGAATTGACAATAGACAAGCGCACAGCCCACTACGATGGCGACATCACGCCCCACTCCCACTTTCAGTGCAAGCGTTGCGGCCGCATCATCGACATCCCGTTGCAGAAAGTCGACGTAGAGCAAACCGCCCACGACTTCGTAATTCAGGAAACCGAGGTGTACTACAGGGGCTACTGCCGCGAATGTCTCACGAAAATGCAAGAAGAGGCAGGCAACTGCCAAAACCAATAACTTAAAAACCCAATTTAAATCCTTACAATTATGGCAAAGAAATTTATCTGTACAGTATGTGGTTACGTTCACGAAGGTGATGCAGCACCAGCAAAATGCCCACAATGCGGCGTTCCAGCAAGCAAGTTCAAAGAACTCCAAGAAGACGAAGCACTTAGTTTCGTAACCGAGCACGTTATCGGCGTGGCTAAAGGTTGCGACGAGGAGATGATTAAGGACCTCAACGCCCACTTCAACGGCGAATGTTCGGAAGTAGGCATGTATCTCGCAATGTCGCGTCAAGCCGACCGCGAAGGTTACCCAGAAGTGGCTGAAGCATTCAAGCGCTACGCGTGGGAAGAGGCAGAACACGCTGCAAAGTTTGCCGAACTCCTCGGCGACATGGTTTGGGACACCAAGACCAACCTCGAGAAGCGCATGGCAGCCGAATCGGGCGCCAACGCCGACAAGATGCGCATCGCAAAGCGTGCAAAAGAACTCAACCTTGATGCAATCCACGACACCGTGCACGAGATGGCGAAAGACGAAGCACGCCACGGTCAAGGCTTCGAGGGCCTCTACAAGCGTCTGTTCAAGAAATAAACCGTTCTAATAAAATTGTGTACTAATAGCCAAGCGAGAGCGTTTGCCGGACGGCAAGCGCTCTTTTGCATATCTGACTCACAACAAAAAAAGCCGGACCGCATCGCTGCAGCCCGGTTTCACCACAAATCTTTTTCGTCGTTAACAAACCAATAACTAACTATTATTAAATCTTATCGAATGCTTGTTTAAGGTCATCAAGTATGTCGTCGATGTGCTCCGTACCAATCGAGAGACGAACTGTTGATGGAGTGATATGCTGTTGAGCCAACTCCTCTGGTGTCATCTGCGAGTGGGTAGTGGTGTACGGGTGTATCACAAGACTCTTCACATCAGCCACATTGGCAAGCAATGAGAAAATCTCAAGTGAGTCGATAAACTTCCAAGCCTCTTTCTCTCCGCCCTTAATTTCGAAGGTGAAGATGCTGCCGCCTCCGTTAGGGAAATATTTCTCGTAGAGGGCGTGGTCTGGGTGAGAAGGGAGCGATGGGTGATTTACCTTTGCCACCTTTGGATTCTTGCTCAAGAAATCAACAACCTTAAGCGCATTCTCCACATGGCGCTCTACGCGGAGCGAGAGAGTTTCGAGACCTTGAAGAAGGATGAAGGCGTTGAATGGAGAAATCGTAGCACCAGTGTCGCGGAGGATGACCGCACGGATGCGAGTTACAAACGCAGCCTTTCCTGCCACATCGGCAAAGATTGCACCGTGATAACTTGGGTCTGGCTTAGCCAACGAAGGGAACTTGTCGGCATTGGCCTTCCAGTCGAATGTGCCGCCGTCAACGATTACACCGCCAAGGCTTGTGCCGTGACCGCCGATGAACTTAGTGGCAGAGTGCACCACGATGTCAGCGCCGTGTTCGATTGGGCGGATAAGGTAAGGCGTTCCAAACGTGTTGTCGATAATCAACGGAATGTTGTGGCGGTGAGCCACTTCTGCGATGGCATCGATGTCGGTAACGTCAGAGTTCGGGTTGCCAAAAGTTTCTGCATAAACCACCTTAGTGTTCGGCTTGATGGCAGCCTCAAGAGCCTCGAGGTCGTTGACATTGACAATAGTGTTGGTGATGCCCTGCGTTGCAAGAGTGTGGGTAATCAAGTTGAACGAACCGCCATAGAGGTTGTCGGCTGCAACGATGTGGTCGCCCACTGAAAGGATGTTTTGCAAAGCATAGGTAACGGCTGCCGCGCCCGATGCCACAGCAAGTCCGGCTACGCCACCTTCAAGAGCGGCAACGCGGTCTTCAAACACACCCTGTGTCGAATTGGTCAAACGTCCGTAGATGTTGCCAGCGTCACGAAGGCCAAAACGGTCGGCTGCGTGCTGTGAGTTGCGGAACACATACGACGTGGTTTGATAAATAGGCACCGCACGTGCGTCGGTTGCTGGATCCGGTTGCTCTTGTCCAACATGCAGTTGGAGGGTTTCGAAGTGATATTTCTTTGTTGCCATATCTATTATGTTTTTAAAGATTGGTTACTGATGACTTTTATTTACACCGCAAAGTTAAGACGAAAAAGACACATCCTCCAAACATTTTTCAAAACTTGGAAAATGTTTCTAAGCAATACTTCTCCAACAGAACATTCATCCACAAAACAATAAAATTCTGCCTTTTGGCAGAATTTTATTCTATTCGGGATAATCGCAGTTATCCGTTTATGTGTTTAGAGTGAAATAAATCACTCCAGATTCTTCAAATCATCAAGTGTCAAATTGGTAAATTCAGCCACGGAGTTGATGTCAAGTCCTTTTTCGAGCATATTTTTGGCAATCTGAAGCGCCTTCGCCTTTTCGCCTTCAGCGCGACCTTGTTGGATGCCCTCGGCGCGACCTTGTTGGATACCTTCTGCACGACCTTTTTGGATACCTTCTGCACGACCTTCCTGCAGACCGTCGTCATAGCCAGTCATAATTACGCTCCGCTGATAGCGCAGATTGTCCATGTGACGCACATAGTCCGCACGATCCTCTTTCGACAGTCCGTCAATCATCAGGCACTTGCGCGCATCTGCCAAACCCGGAGCCTTTGCTTCATCCTTGATGTCGCCCGTCTTCAGGAAGTCAATCCACTCGTCGAGGTTGTTGACCGCCAACTTGTCGAAATTGTCGACACATAGCAAATAGTATTCGGGGAAGATGTCGCCAGCCTCGCGCTGTGTCTTCTCACCTTTGGCTATATTGTCGCCGAAGAACACCTCGCTCTGCCGATTTGAGAGTTTTAGCACATCGTATGGCGCATGTAGTCCCTGAAACACTGTCTTGCCGTGGTACACATAGTCCTTTGCCTGACCGAGAGAGAAATACACGATGTTGATGGAATAAACCTTCCGCACCTTGTCGTAGTCGTCGCCAAGGTCAATGTGGTCGGTTATCACCTTCGACACGCCATAGAGGATGCGATGGAAATAATTCAACTCGCGGGTGTTCTGGATCTCGAATATGGCGAGTTCACCACGCTCATTCTCTGCAAGAATGTCCACACGATTGAACTTGTCGTTCTCGCTGTACTGGTTAGATTCGCTGTCCAAAAAGCGCTTGATGGTGAATTTCTCGTTGAGCAGAGAATACATCAATCCTTCCAATACGGCGTAATTTGCCTTGTTGCGGAGCAACCGCTTCATTGCCCAGTCAAATCGAATGTAGTTTGCCATATTTCTTTACTTTTTAAACGTTTAACAGAATCTTCTCTACAAACTTACACTTTTATCCTGACACTTCCGCCTCTTTCCTCCGCTTTTTTCTATTTCACCACAACTTTCCTGCCGCCAACGATGTAAAGCCCTCGCGGCAGATTGTCGGTAGCCGTGGATGGCGACACGTTGGCGCGGATTCTGATGCCTTGCAGGTTGTAGACATCTACCGGGGCATTGCCATGCATAGCGTCGCTCCATACGGGTGTCACGCTGTCGCTGCCGTCAGAGCCGGCGAGCGTCCACGCCTTCAAGTCTTTCACCGTCGTAGCCGTTGCGGCGAAGGCTTCCACCCCATTGGCATCGGCATCGGTCGGAAACACGCGGATTGAAACGGCATATTTGTCGTTGACGAAGATGTCAAGAATCGAATGGTCTATAAACAGGTCAATCTTCATCTCACTACCCGCCGCCGGTCGCTCAGGCAGTGCGCAACGGTAGACACCGTTGTACGAACCTTCGTCGTTGACCAGACGAGTAAGTGCACTGAAGTCGGCTATCAATTCGCCAGACGCAGGGCTATACTTGATCACACCCTCGGCACTTCCATTCTTGAAGATGTTGAATCCAAACTCTGC
>CAVAPE010000042.1:0-20589 GCA_963590405.1 Eubacterium sp. CAG:180
AGTGGGTGGTGTCGTTGTCGTCCTGGCAAATCTTGCGCATCGGAGAGAACGCATAGACATCGGCACGCAACTGGAGATTGTCGATAACCGTGAAAATCGGCACGATACCGCCAGCCACATAAGAATTGGAGCGGAACGACGGCAGGAAGATGCCGCGGCTATACTGCGTAGGCGTAAACGCTGGCGCCTGAACTATCGATGCCGTGTAACTGCCAAGCAACTGCTTCGTGGAAGCCAAGGCATTGATGCGATAACCGAGATTGAATTTGTTGGATATTTGCGTGTAGTGCTGCCAGTCGACCTCTGCCTCCAGCCATTTCATTTTGTCGAACACGTAAGGCGTGTTGACAACGCTATACTGCTCGTGGCTACCCAAAATGCCCGACGTTGAGACCTTCAGACGCATTCCCGCAGACGGATAAATTAGATTGTCGAGCGTGTTGTAGTCGTAGGCCAGCGACACGCGTCCGAGTTTGTAGTTGGCGCGATCCTGGTCGGTGGTGCGCAAGTCCAAGTTGTTGTTTGGGAAGAATCGGTCCTTTAGATAGCCGTAGCCAGCAGTGAAGTCGAATTTGGAGTGCCGCCCCATACCAAGCGTGAAAATCAGGTTGCCAAAGTACTGCGACTTTGTGACAAACGTAGGCGTATTGAAGTCGAAAAACAGCACGTCGTCTTCGTAGAATTTCTGCTGCGATGCCACGCCCTGCAACTTAATTGCCGTCGGGAAGCCGGAATTGAGCGAAAATTTAGCATTCAGCGCGCCGCCATAGTACGACTGTCCTATCCAGCCCTTGACGTCGCCGCTAAACGAATTGAGGTTGATGGTTTCGTAACTTGCCGAGAGATATGCGAGACTGTTGGTCGTAGACGTGAGATAGCCGCCAATGCCCAGTCCGAGATTATTTTTTACGGATGCCTTGATTTTGAGGTTAAACAGTCCGCTGTCTTTCTTGTACTCCGGGCTCGGCACGAGGTCGCGGAACTTGCCCGACGTGATTGTCTGGTAGTAGGCATCGCGTGCCTTGTCGAAGGTGATTGTGTCCGACGAATCTTTGAAGAAGATGTGACGGATATAGTTTTCAGCATTTTTGCCCGTGCCCACCACTTCAAGCGAGTCGAACTTCACAACTGGGATTTTGCACTTGTAGATGTTGCGGCGGAGATCGACATTCCTGCTCGAAACGCCCTCGCCCACACGCTGCTTAATGGAGTCGATCACGGCGATTGTAGTCTTGTAGCCGCGCTCGAAAATTTCATTTGCCTTGGGGAAATCCAGAAGATTTATGCCTTTGAGGTTCACATGGATTTTTATGCCGTCGTCCTCGTCAAGGTCGTAGTCGTCCTGCTGGATGATCATACTCTCCAACTGCGATATGAGGTTGGTCAAGTCGGGCTTGTCGTGGGTCGTGACGTCGACACCGATGATGATGTCGGGCGCGAAGTCGGTCTTCATCACGTCGACAGGGAAATTGTCGTAGATGCCGCCGTCAAACATTGGCAAATCGTCCTTCTCGATGGGCTTGAACGCCACGGGGAAGGTCATTGACATGCGGATGGCCTCACCGAGGTCGCCCTTCGACATTACCACTTTCTTCTTGTTGAACACGTCGGAAGTGACGCAACGGAACGGTACGAATAGTTTATCGAAATTGCCTTCGCACACCGCCGTGTGGGGCGCAAAGACTTCAACAAAACCGATGTTCATAGGGAACGGACTGATGAAACTCGACGGAAGGATCGTGGTTTTCGACAAGCCGAGGTCGTTCTTGCCTATGTTCATCTTCACAATTGCTGGCGAGAGTTCGGGCTTCAAATAGTAATAGGTCAGCGACGGGTCAACCTTGCCAGTCGACCAACTGGAGAAGTCGTCAGACAGGATAAGGTCGGTAATCTCTTTCGGGGTGTAGCCAGAGGCATAAAGTCCGCCTACGATTGCTCCCATTGAAGTTCCTGCCACATAGTCGATGGGTATGCCGTTTTCCTCCAACGCCTGGATTACCCCGGCGTGGGCGATGCCCTTGGCTCCGCCGCCGCTAAGCACCAAGCCTACCGACTTGCGTCCGAGGGTCTGAGGCACACCAATGCTGTCCACTGGCTCGGCAAAAGCGTTTGCTGCCAAGAGGACGAAGGAACTAATCAATGAAGCAATGCGCAATTTCATTTCGGTGGTTCTATAAATGAGTCCTTAAATCCTAAGAAATACAGCACTCCGTCGATGCCTATCGTTGATATGCTCTGACGGGCTGTTTGCTTTACTTTCGGCTTCGCGTGGAAAGCGATGCCCAATCCTGCCATGGTAATCATAGGGAGGTCGTTAGCACCGTCGCCCACGGCAATGGTCTGGGCGATGTCTACGTTCTCCACCTGCGCCAAGAGTTTGAGTAACTCGGCTTTGCGTGTGCCGTCAACGATGTCGCCGACGTAGCGACCTGTGAGTTTGCCGTTCTCAATTTCCAACTCATTGGCATAAACATAGTCGATGTCGAACTTATGCTTCAGATAGTTGCCGAAATAAGTAAATCCGCCCGAGAGGATACCGATTTTGTACCCTGCTCGTTTGAGCACCTTCATCAGGCGCGGCACGCCTTCCGTGATTGGCAGGTTTTCAGCAATTTCGCGCATCACCGACTCGTCGAGGCCCTTCAGAAGGGCTACCCTCTCCTTAAAACTTTCCTTGAAATCAATTTCGCCACGCATAGCCCTTGCCGTAATGGCCTTAACCTTTTCGCCAACGCCGGCACGCGCTGCGAGTTCGTCGATCACCTCGGTTTCAATCAGCGTTGAGTCCATATCGAAACAGATGAGACGGCGGCAACGGCGGAACATAGTGTCCTGCTGCAACGAAATGTCGAAATCCAACTCGTTGGCAAGGCTCATAAATTCGGACTGCATCTTGGCATAGTCCGATGGCGTGCCACGGACGGAAAACTCCACGCAGCCTTTCGACTTGACATCATCAACATCGGCGAGAGGCATTCTGCCCGTGAGTCGCTGGATGGCATCGATGTTGAGCCCCTGCGTGGTTATAACATTAGTGACCGACGCAATCTGCCGTGCGGTGATGTGGCGCGCAAGGATGGTGATGACGTAGCGGTTGCGTCCCTGAAGGTTGACCCACTTGCCATAGTCGTCGACGGAGATGGGCGTGAATTTTATCGCCACATTCAGTTCGGAAGCCTTGAAAAGTAGTTTCTTCATTATTTCGCCACTACGCTCGCCGTCGGTCTTAAACAGGATACCGAGCGACAATGTGTGGTGAATGTCGGCTTGACCGATGTCGAGAATGTCGGCTTCGTACTCAGCCAATATTCCCGTCAGGGCTGAGGTAAGTCCTGGACGGTCCTCCCCAGATATGTTGATTAGAATCAGTTCGATATTTTTCTCCATTAAAATCTGCTTTATAAATCAAAATTACTGCTTTTTTCCCATATCTACAAAAAAGAGCGGCTCGCCGTGAAGCAAGCCGCCCGTTATTAGAGTTGTTATCCTGTTTTAGAACAAGGAATTTGCAGACATGTGGTTGAGTGCAGTGTAGATGCAACTTGCCAAACCAATGAGGATGATGCCAGCAACACAGATTACCAAGCCTGCACGTTCGCTCCAATGGCTCTTGAAAGTGGCGATTGGGTTGTCGTTAGGATTGATAAACATAGCCTTCACTACAAGCAGATAGTAGTAGAGGGAAATGATTGTGTTGAGCAACGCAATGAACACGAGTACGTAGATTGCCACGCTTCCGCCCTCCAGCGCGCTGGAGAAGATGAAGAACTTGCTGAAAAATCCTGCAAATGGAGGAATACCACCAAGAGAGAACATTGCAAGCATCATTGCAAACGAAAGTTTCGGGTTAGTCTTGTAGAGTCCGTTGTAGTCTGTCATGTCGACCTTGCCAGTGGCATTCTCAATGGCTTGGATAACGCCGAAGGCTGCAAGGTTGGAAACCACATAGACAAGCACGTAGTAGCTCAAGGCTGCGACACCAGTTGCATTGCATGCAATCACGCCAAGCATGATGTAGCCAGCTTGTGAGATTGACGAGAATGCAAGGAATCGCTTCATGTTTGTCTGACGGATGGCGAAGAGGTTACCGAGAGTGATGGTGAGGATAATCAATGCGTAGAGCATCCATTCCCACACTTGGCTGTAGACTGCACCAAAGGCTTGTGTGAGCACTACAAACGCTGCAAAGGCAGCTGCGCCCTTCGATACTACTGAGAGATAGGAAGTGACGGATGTAGGAGCACCCTGATAAACATCGGCTGTCCACAAGTGGAACGGTACCAAAGAAATCTTGAAACCGATACCAGCAACTACGAATGCCAAAGCCACGTAGAGCAGGAACGAGCCCTCTGCCGATACCAATACGCAGGAAGCCGCAATATCGGAGAAGTAGAGCGAGCCTGTGAAGCCATACACGAATGAAAGGCCGAGCATGTAGATTGCCGAAGAGAAGACGGCTGTGAAGAGATACTTCACGGCTGCCTCATGGCTTTCGTATTGCTTCTTGTCGAAAGCAGCCAACGCTGCGAGAGGCAACGACGCTGTTTCGAGACCGATGACAAACACGAGGAAGTGGCGTGCCGACACCATCAGGTACATACCGAAGAGTGTGACAAGCATGAGTTCGAGGAACTCGCCACGGCGCACGATTTGCGACTCGCTGTTGTTCCATTTGATGGACTGCAACAGGACGATGAACAATCCGATGTTGAGAATATTCTTAATCGATGCAACGATAGGCGAAGTGGCATACATGCCTGCAAACGCCTCACCGTTGGTCATCGGTGCGCAGAAACAATAAACAGTGAATGCACCAAAGAGCACGAGAGTCGTTACCGACAGTGTGTTTTGGGCTTTCTTGCATCCAAAAGTATCGAACAAGAACACCAAAACGAAGACTATCAGAAGTCCGATTTCGTGGTGCATCAATAAAAACTGTGAATAATCCATAATTTCAATTCTATTTTAGTCCGTTACTTTTATTATTGAGCATAAGTCATAATGTGGTTTACAATCTGACCGAAACTGTCGCGAAGAATCAGGTTTGCCAAATCAGGGAAACAGCCGATTACTGCGATGGCGAGCATCAGAGTGATGGTGCTGAAGCGCTCATACCAATGAGCATCGTCGAGTTCGCGATGGTGCTCGTTCTGGACTTTGCCGAAGATGAGTTTGCCGACAACACGAAGGATGTAGACCGCAGTAATTACAATCGAAGTTGTTGTTACGATTGCAAAAGCGTGGCGGAACAAGTTGCCGTCGCCAAGCACTGCATTGTAGACTGTAGTGTTTTCAAACGAACCGAAGAAGATTGTCATCTCGGCTACGAAACCACTAAGACCTGGCAAACCGAGCGATGCCAAACCGGCGATGATGTAGCCCACCGAGAGGAAAGGCATAATCTGCATCATGCCGCCCATCTCGCGCACGTCGCGGGTGTGGGTACGACCATAAATCATACCGATAAGGGCGAAGAACAATGCCGTCATCAAACCGTGAGAGAGCATCTGCATCACTGCACCGCTCATTGCTGTTTGGTTGAGCATAAGGATTGCGAAAAGCACCAGACCGCAGTGGCTAACTGAAGAGTATGCGTTGATGTATTTCAAGTCGGTCTTCACACAAGCAGCGAATGCACCGTAAACGACGCTGATACCAGTAAGAATCATGAAAATCCAACCAAGTTGGAGCGCTGCGTGAGGCATCAGATAGATGGCGATGCGGAAGCAACCGTAACCACCAAGTTTCATAAGCACACCAGCGTGGAGCATTGAAACGGCTGTAGGCGCCGAAGCATGACCATCAGGCGACCATGTGTGGAACGGGAACATTGCACCAAGTACGCCGAAGCCGACAAAGGCGCAGACGAACAAGGCGTTCTGCCAATCGAGGTCGACACCGTGCTGAGCAATCTCAACGAGGTTCATTGTGTGGCCTGCGTGATAGTAAATACCGAGGATGCTGATGAGCAAAAGCGCTGAGCCACCCATAAGCATCAGGGTCAACTTCATTGCTGCATAGTTCTTGTTGCCGCTACCCCAAACACCAATCAAAAGGTACATCGGGATAAGTGCGACCTCGTAGAACATGAACATTGTGAACAGGTCGATTGAGATAAAGAAGCCAAACACACCAGTGGAGAGGAGGATGAACTAAAGGAAATATTCCTTGGTGAGCGGCTCAATCTTCCACGAAGCGAATGTGCCCGTAAACACGATGATAGCCGAAAGCATAATCATGAGCACGGAGATGCCGTCGACACCGACAGCCAGATGGATGTTGAGAGGCTCAAACCACATGTAACTGCTCGTGAAAAGCATCGGCTCGTTGGGTGCGGCTGCACGCGCGCCGATAAACTCGTAGCAGAGATAGGCCGCCGCAATCAGAAGAAGCGACGCTCCAGTTGCTGCCACGGCGCGCACCTGCTTGACATTGCGCGTAAGAAACAACGCGCCGAGTGTCAGCACAGGGATTATAACGAATAAGAAAAGTATATTAAACATAACTTTATTTTTTATCTATTCCGTCAACTTTAAATTAATACCAAGAATGTCACGGCTGCCAAGAGCAATGCGCCAATGAGGTAAACCCAAACATACATCTGGATTGAACCCGACTGAAGTTTGCGGATTGCGAAGGAAGCGCGGTTTGTAACTGCGGCAAGCATGTTCATTGTGCCATCGACAATGTTGTGGTCGAACCAAGCAATGCTCTTGCAAATGATGCCGAAGATGATTTTGTGAGTTACAAACTGATAGATTTCGTCGATATAGAAGCGACGGTAAGCCGCACGGTGAAGGGTCTTCATCGAGTTGGCAATACGGTCAGGAACTGGGTTCTCCTTGCGGTAGAGCACTGTAGCGATAACGATTGCAATAACTGCAATGGCAACACTTGTGCCAGCAACACTCATATCGAGGTGAGTAACCAGTTCTTTGCCGTCCCATGTCACGAATTTTCCGAAAGGAATGAAACCTGCCACGCAAGAAACAACGGCAAGGATAATCAACGGAAGGGTCATCACCCATTCGCAGTCGTGCGGAGTGTGGTGACTGTAGTCTGGTTTGCTCCACCAGAAAATGCGGTAGTAAAGACGGAACATGTAGAATGCTGTCAAGCCTGCTACTACCGACATCCATACACCCCAGAATGGGCTGTACTGATAAGCGGCAACCAAGATTTCATCCTTACTGAAGAATCCTGCGAATGGAGGAATACCTGCAATGGCAAGACAAGCAACAAGGAATGCGATGTGGGTTATAGGCATGTACTTGCGAAGATTTCCCATTGCGTCCATCTCGTTGCTATGAACCATGTGGATGATAGCACCAGCGCAGAGGAAGAGCAAACCCTTGAACATTGCGTGGGTGAAGAGGTGGAACATTGAAGCCATATAGCCTACGCCCTCATGGAGTTCCGGACGAGCAACGCCAAGAGCGGTGAACATGAAAGCGATTTGAGAAATTGTCGAGAATGCAAGCACGCGCTTGATGTCGGTCTGCGCACATGCCACGATTGCAGCATAGAGTGCAGTAACAGCGCCTGTAACAGTGATGAGGTCGAGCACCTCAGGAGTGCCGAGATAAAGCGGGAACATACGCGCTACCAAGAACACACCGGCAACGACCATCGTAGCAGCGTGGATCAACGCCGACACTGGTGTCGGGCCTTCCATTGCGTCAGGAAGCCAGATGTGCAATGGGAACATTGCAGACTTACCGGCACCACCGATGAAGATGAGAGCCAAAGCCCACGATGCTGCAGAGCAACCCATGAAGGTTACGCCCGCTGAACTTGTAAGAATTCCAGTTGGGTTAGCCATCAACGACTGGAAGTCGAAGGTATCGCAGTAGTAAGCCAAAAGCATGATACCGATGAGGAAGCCGAGATCGGCAAAACGGGTAACGATAAATGCTTTCTTTGAGGCAGAAACTGCAGCGGCTTTC
Organism: Eubacterium sp. CAG:180; assembly: GCA_963590405.1. Classification (GTDB taxonomy): domain Bacteria; phylum Bacteroidota; class Bacteroidia; order Bacteroidales; family Muribaculaceae; genus Limisoma. The sequence continues at coordinate 7,947 of CAVAPE010000042.1, forward strand.
TCATAATAGAATCCGATGAGGAGATATGAAGAAACACCCACCATCTCGAAGAAGATGAACATTTGGAAGATGTTGGTTGCAACAACAAGTCCAAGCATTGAGAAGGTGAAGAGCGAAAGGAACGCATAGTAGCGCTGGAAACCTTTCTCTCCGTGCATATATCCCAAACTATAGAGGTGAACCATAAACGAAATCGTGGAAATCACGATGAGCATCATCGCCGAAATCGGGTCGATGAAAATGCCGAGGGTGACTTTAAGATTTTCGCCGAATGTAAGCCATGTGGCATCGTAAGCCACTTGCGCAGTGCGCACACCGTCTACAATGAAATCAGGGTTGAAGAAATAGTTCAAAGCCACGCCGTAGGCAACAACTGCCGTGACGAGCATTGACAGAGTTCCGATAATTCCGGCAGCCCGTTTCGGCATCTTCATGCCGACAAGGCCGAGCACCAAGAAGGTGAACAACGGCAACAGGATTGTGATTATTGATAATGACAAGTCCATGAGCTTAATATTTCATTTTAGTTAAACTTTGGATATCAACATTCTTCACAGCACGGAATATGTTGATCACGATGGCTATCGCCAAGGCTGTTTCGGCAGCTGCGATGGCAATCGCGAACAAAGCGAAAAACATACCTTCCATCTGTCCAGGGAAAAGGAAACGATTAAACACAACAAAGTTGATGTCGACCGAGTTGAGCATCAATTCCAAGGAAATCAGGATTGCGATAAGATTCTTACGGGTGATAAATCCGTAAACGCCTGCAGCGAACATGATGAGGCTGGGCACTAAATAATACAATATTGTCAAGTCCATTGCAATTATCTTTTACGGGCGATTACCACACCACCGATTATACATGCCAATAACAACACACTGATTGCCTCAAAAGGCAATAGATACTCAAACTTCTCTGTTCCCAAAAGTGCGTGACCGATTTTTTCTACAGTCACATCGTTGGTCGATGCGAAAAGTGAAGGGGCATCGGCACCAAAGAATGAGAACAAGGCAGAGCCGCAAACCACGACACCAGCGATGGCTGCGACAAGTCCGAGTGTTTTACGTTTGGAAGCCAAACGCTCGGCGTTGTTGCCGGGTTTGCTTGTGAGCAAAATCGAGAAGACGAACAGCACAAGAATACCGCCTGCATACACTGCTATCTGCACAGCACCGAGAAACTCGTAGCCCAACTGGAAATAGATGGCTGCTGTGGCAAAAAGAGTGAAAAGCAGGTAGGTGGCCGAACGCAAGATTTTACGCGAAGTAACCGACAAAACCGAGAATACGATGATTGCCAGTGCAATCACGCAGTACACGATTGAATTACCTACTACATTCATATATATTTATATTAATTTTTTTCTGATGATTCTTCATTTTTTGGGGCCTCTGCTGCCTTGGCTGCTTCTGCGGCTGCCTTGGCTGCCTTTGCAGCGGCTGCTTTTGCCAACGCTGCTTCCTTGGCTTTCTGCTGCTCTTCCCAAATCTTCACAGGGTCTGGCTCAGGAAGATAGTTCAGTTGTTTCACAAGTTTCGAACGGGTGTAGACTGCATGCTCGAACTTGTTAGTAAAATGAATTGCGTGAGAGGCACAAGCCGTAACACACATCTGACAGAATGTGCAACTACCGAGGTCGTACACATACTTGTCCAATACTTTTTTCTTTTTTCCGTCGGGCAATTCCACCATCTTTGACTCGATGTGGATTGTCTGATTCGGACAACTCATTTGGCAAAGACCGCAAGCAATGCACTTGTGTCTGCCGTTTTCATCATAGATGAGTTCCAACGTGCCACGAAAACGTTCGCCTACTGGCAAATTGTCTCTGTTGTCAGGATATTCCTCCGTCACTTTCTTGGTGACGAACTCCTTTCCTGTCACTTCCATTCCCTTCAAAAGGCTGACCATACCTTTGCCTAATCCGGTGAAGTAATCTTTTACGCTACTCATAACTCTATTGTGTTCAGTCAACTGTTTTTCGCATACCGGTTAAAAAAATTAATAAAAACATCTGGAAGGAGGTCCGGTATGTTCGCCTCCTCCCCGATGTCTGTTGAAGTTTATTTCTCCACTTGACCGCCGAGTATGTCGAGCAATTCTGTCGTGATACCCTGCTGTCGAAGTTTGTTGTATTCCAATTGCAGAGACTCGTGCAACTTCTGTGCATTGTCGTTTGCACTCTGCATTGCCATCACACGCGCTGCCTGCTCAGAGGCGGCGTTCTGACCAAACACTTCCTGTGTCATCGACAAGACGTAGAGCGGAAGGATGGTGTTGTAGATACGGTTGGCGTCAGGTTCGAAAAGATACGGACGGTTAGTTGGTCCGTCGGCGTTGCCGAAGGCCTCTGGCGAGACAGGCAACAGTTGCTGCACTGTCAGGCGTTGCTTGCCGGCCGACAGATATTTCATCGACACGACTTCAACCCGGTCGGTCTGACCGCCGACAAAATCGGCTTTCATTTTGTCGACAAGTTCCCGGATTTGGTCAATGCCCGATTTAGGGCCGGCTGAAGTGTGGGCCACTTCTACCCCATCGACCTTGAGTGCGGAGGTTGCTGCCTTTTCGAGTTTCTTGCCGATTGGCACTACCGTCACCTTTACCGTCGGATTTGCCTCACGAAGCTCGTTGATGCGGTGCAACACGCCCTTGAAGATGTTGATGTTGTAGGCGCCACAAAGTCCCTCGTCGGAACCGAGTGTCACTATCGTAACCGTCTTCACGTCGCGAACGTCAGTCAACTCTGAGGTGTACTCGGCATCGGCCTGCATCAAATTGCCCATGATGCTCTGAAGCTGATTGCGGAACGGCACCAAACGGCTCAAGCCCTGTTCGGCCTTGTGCATCTTTGCCGACGAAATCATCTTCATTGCGCCAGTGATTTTCTCTGACGACGCAACCGAACTGATTCTACCTTTAAGTTCTCTTAACGTTGACATTACCTATTCTCCGTTTCTTTTATTGAGCATATTTAGCAGACACTGCCTTGGCTGTCTCGGTGAGCACTGCTTCAACCTCTTCGGTGAGCTTGCCTTCCTTGAGCACGTCGAGCACGTCAGCCTTGTGACCTGCCTGGAGCATCTGGATAAACTCTGTTTCAAACTCTGCCACCTTGTCCATCGGCACTGCCGACAGCAATCCGCGAGTACCGCAATAGATTACGGCAATCTGCTCTTCTACAGCCATAGGATGATACTGCGGCTGGATGAGCAGGCGCTCATTCTTACGGCCCTTGTCGATTGTGCGGGCGGTTACGGGGTCGATGTCGCCACCGAACTTGGTGAACGATTCCAACTCACGGAACTGTGCCTGATCAATCTTCAACGTACCGGCAATTTTCTTCATCGCCTTGATTTGGGCGTTACCACCCACACGCGACACTGAAATACCTACGTTGATTGCTGGACGGATACCGCTGTTGAACAATCCAGACTCAAGGAATATCTGACCGTCGGTGATTGAAATCACATTGGTTGGGATATATGCCGAAACGTCGCCAGCTTGAGTCTCGATGATAGGAAGCGCTGTGAGCGAGCCGCCGCCCTTGACCATAGGTTTCAAAGCCTCTGGAAGGTCGTTCATACTCTTTGCCACCTCGTCGTTTTCGATAATCTTCGCTGCACGCTCGAGCAAACGAGAGTGGAGGTAGAAGATATCGCCCGGGTAGGCCTCACGTCCTGACGGACGCTTCAAAATCAATGAAAGTTCGCGGTAAGCCACTGCCTGCTTGGAGAGGTCATCGTAGACGATGAGCGCATCGCGCCCGCTGTCGCGGAAGTACTCGCCGATAGCAGCACCAGCAAATGGAGAGTAGTAGCGCATAGCCGCTGAGTCGCTTGCAGAAGCTGCAACGACTACAGTGTAGTCCATAGCGCCATACTTTTTCAAAGTGTTGACCAACGTAGCGATTGAAGAGGCTTTCTGTCCGATTGCCACATAGATGCAATAGACAGGCTTGCCCTGCTCATAATTCTGACGTTGGTTGATAATAGTGTCGATAGCGATGGCAGACTTACCTACTTGGCGGTCGCCGATGATAAGCTCACGCTGACCACGGCCGATAGGCACCATAGAGTCGACTGCCTTCAAACCTGTTTGCAGCGGTTGCTTCACAGGCTGGCGGAAAATAACGCCCGGAGCCTTGCGGTCGAGTGGCAGACGAATCAATTTGCCATCGATAGGTCCACGACCATCAATCGGTTCACCCAGGACGTTGATTACACGCCCCAATAGGCCTTCGCCTACTGGTATGGATGCGATTTCACCCGTGCGACGCACCGACATGTCCTCTGTCACTTCGTTGACTTTGTCAAGAAGGACAACACCCACGTTGCTCTCTTCAAGGTTCATGGCGACACCCGTAGCGCCGTTGTCAAACACAACGAGCTCGTTTGCCTCCACCTTGTCGAGACCATAGACGTGAGCCACACCGTCGCCGACGTTGAGCACTGTGCCAACCTCCTCAAACTGCGCCTTGCCTTTAAGGCCGTCGAGTTGCTGCTTCAGTATGTCTGAAATCTCACTTGGGTCAATCATTTTATTTCTTACTTAGAAGTTTTAAACGCAATTTTCTTAAATCATTACTCATCGAAGCGTCGAGCACCTCGCCGTCGACGCGCACAGTGAAGCCTCCGATGAGAGAGGCGTCGATGCGCTGACGATATTCGATGGTGCGTCCCTTGAGATGAGCTTGCACGGATTCCTTGATTTTGTCAATGGTTGCTACTGGCAACTCATTGGCAGTGACTATCTCGACTTGCGAAATTTTGTTGATGTCGCGATAGCGCTTGCCATAGGCCAACGCCATTGACCGCATGAAGGATTCCCGTCCATGGCTGAAAACGAGTTTGAAAAACTTGTCCAGACATCCGTCCTTCTCCGCTCCGGCAGCGACAAGAAGCAACTGCAACTTGTCGGCCAGCGGAAGGAACGGATTTTCCACCGCACGCTTCATCTCATGATGCGCCTGGTAGCCGGCAGCGAGCTGAGTTGTCTGAGCATAGACAGCATCGGCCTTTCCGGCTTCCTGTGCAAAGAGGAAGAGCGCTTTTGCATAGCGGCTTGGAATTAGTCCTTCATTCATCTTTTACAATTTAAATTTGTATACTAATTTTTCGTTTCAATCTCATCCAGCAATTTGTCAACAAGCTGCGACTGAGCTTTGTCGTCAGCCATCCGCTGGCGGAGCAACTGCTCTGCAATCTGAATGGCGAATGTGCTGACCTCGTTGCGGAATTGCAGTTCGGCTTCCTTGCGTTCCTGCTCAATGGAAACCTTGGCGGCATCCATCACCTTCTGAGCCTCGACCGTAGCGGCCTCTTTGGCTTCTTCGATGATTTGAGCTTTCATGCGGGCAGCCTCACGCAGAATTTCTGCCTGCTGCTTTTGTGCCTCAACGATAAACTTGTCCGCCTCAGCCTTCGCATTGTCGACATGTTCCTTGGCTTCCTCTGCGTATGCCACACCCTTGTCAATCAAGTCGGCACGCTCCGTCATCATCTTGATGATGGCAGGCCATGCAAACTTGCCAAGGAGGACGCACAGCAGCACGAAGACCACGAACATCCAAAAGACTAAGCCAAATGAAGGCGTAAACAGTTCCATCTCTTAAAGCTTTGCTTGATTAGATGAACAACGAAAGGATACAAACGATAACACCGAACAAGGCAACACCTTCGACGAGGGCTGCGATGACGATCATATTACTACGAATGTCGCTTGAAGACTCTGGTTGACGCGCAATGGCTTCCATAGCGGCGGCACCAATCTTACCGATACCGATACCTGCACCGATGGCTGCGATTGAAGCACCCAAACATGCACCCATTTTGTCAAGTCCTAAAGACATAACTGCATCAGCGGCTTGCGCTAAAATCATTCCTAACATAGTAATTAAATTTTTAAATTGTTATTGTTTTTCTTTTTGTTTTTAAGTTAAGCAGCTTCCACCTCTTTGTGCTCTGGCTCTGCCACAGCAAGAGAGATGAACAGCGTTGAAAGCATTGTGAACACATACGCCTGGATGAAACTTACAAGCACATCCAAGAGGAGCATAAACAATGAGAAGAACACCGAAACGACGGTAGTGGCTGTTGTCACTCCTGCGCCAAACGGTGCGAAAATAAATATCAACAGCGTCAGCACTATCACTATCATGTGACCGCCCATCATGTTGGCAAACAAACGGACACACAACGCTGCTGGCTTGGTGAAGATACCGAAGAGTTCGATGACTGGCATAATCGGCAACGGAAATTTGAGTGCCAATGGCACTTCCGGCCAAAAGATGTCTTTCCAATAGTGCTTGTTGCCTTTCACGTTGGTTATAACGAACGTGCAAAGCGCAAGTACTAAAGTGATTGCGACATTACCGGTCAAGTTGGCTCCACCAGGGAAAATCACAACCAAACCCAACAGGTTCATAGTGAAGATGAAGAAAAACGCTGTCAACAGGTAGCCTGCAAACTTCGGTGCCTTTTCGCCCAAAGTGTCCTTCAGCACGCCGTCGTAGATGAAGCCCACGAGCGCCTCTATGGCACCCATTCCCTTGCGGGGGGCTTTCATGCCGTTGCGCTTGTAGTAGCGCACTAGCGACATCATTACTGCGAGGACAACAAGAGCGGAAATCATCAGTCCAGCAACGTCCTTAGTGATTGACAAGTCAATCGGTCTGAACTCTTTGCCGCCGGCTTCCACTTGCACCACTTTGCCGCTATTGTCGCCTTCGGAGGCAATGCAGTAGACCACGCCGTTACCGGCATCGTAGGTCTGTCCGCCAGTTACCCGTGAAGAACTGAACAAATGCCAACCGCCGTTTGAGTCATTGACGATGATTGGCAACGGGATGCGGTGCGTATGAGAAAAAGGCACTTCCCAGCCGTAGGCATCGCCAAGGTGCTCGAAGATGATTTCCTGAAGGTTCATATCGCCCTCAGAACTCTTCTCGCCCTCCTGCGTAGACGCTGCCCGCAACGGCAATGCCGCTACGACCAATGTCACCAATATGGCCAGTATTTTCTTCATAGTCCTAATAAATACATACTGACACTACGTTCCTGTCAACATCGACGATTCCGCCTTCAATGGCCATCGACTCGCGTTGTGCAGCGCCCTCGGCTTGATATTCAATCGAGCCTTTGGTGAGTGCCGACACAAGGGAGGCATGGTTTTCGAGCACGGTGAACAATCCGTTCTCTCCCGGAAGCATCACCATCGAAACCTGTCCGTCAAACAGAATCTTTTCAGCTGAAATCACTTTTAGTGTCATCTCTTAGTTTCGTTACTTATTGATCAATCTCAGCCAACAGTTTCTTGCCCTTCTCGATGGCTTCGTCGATAGTGCCGACATTGAGGAATGCCTGCTCTGGATATTCGTCGACTTCGCCGTTGAGAATCATCTTGAAACCGCGGATTGTCTCGCTCAAAGGCACCATTACGCCTGGCAGACCAGTGAACTGCTCTGCAACGTGGAACGGCTGTGAGAAGAAACGTTGCGCGCGACGTGCGCGGGCAACTGTGAGTTTATCTTCATCCGACAGCTCGTCAACGCCGAGGATGGCAATGATGTCCTGAAGTTCGTTGTACTTTTGAAGCAACTGCTTCACTGCTTGAGCCACATTGTAGTGCTCCTCGCCAATGATGTTCGGGTCGAGGATACGTGATGTGGACTCCAATGGGTCGACAGCCGGGTAGATACCAAGTTCTGAAATCTTACGGCTAAGCACCGTGGTAGCATCCAAGAAATTGAATGTTGTTGCCGGTGCAGGGTCGGTCAAGTCGTCGGCAGGCACATAGATGGCCTGTACTGACGTGATAGAGCCCTGTTTTGTCGACGTAATACGTTCCTGAAGAGCACCCATCTCGGAAGCAAGTGTAGGCTGATAGCCCACAGCCGAAGGCATACGGCCAAGAAGAGCCGAAACCTCAGAACCTGCTTGCGTGAAACGGAAAATGTTGTCGATGAACAGAAGGATGTCCTTCGAACCGCCATCCTGGTCGCGGAACTGCTCAGCCACAGTAAGGCCGGACAATGCCACACGAAGACGAGCGCCCGGGGGCTCATTCATCTGTCCGAACACGAGCGCGATCTGCGACTTTTTCAAAGCCTCAGGATCGACATCATCGATGTTCCATTCTCCTTTTTCCATGCCCTCCATGAATTTGTCACCATACTTGAGCACGCCGCTCTCGAGCATTTCGCGCAGAAGGTCGTTACCCTCACGAGTACGCTCGCCAACGCCGGTAAACACGGAGAAACCGTTCTGACCGATGGCGATGTTGTTGATAAGCTCCATGATAAGCACGGTCTTACCTACACCTGCACCACCGAACAATCCGATTTTACCGCCTTTCAAGTACGGCTCCAAGAGGTCAATCACCTTGATTCCCGTGTAGAGAATCTCAGAACTGATCGACAAATCGTCGAACTTCGGCGCTGGTTGATGGATTGGTCGACGATTTTCGTTCGACAAGGCAGGCAAGTGGTCGATTGGCTGACCGATAACGTTCAGCAATCGTCCTTTGACCTGTTCACCTGTAGGAACGGAAATCGGTTGCCCTAAATTTTCAACCTCCATACCGCGTCGAAGACCATCGGTCGCGTCCATTGCGACGCATCTCACCGTCTGTTCGCCAATGTGCTGCTCCACTTCGAGCAACAAGTCGGCGCCGTCAGGACGACCCACCTTCAATGCCGTATAGATTGGTGGCAAGTCGTTTTTGTCGATGTCGAATGACACGTCGACCACAGGTCCGATTACCTGTGTGATCTTTCCTAAATTGTTGGTCATTTCGTTTTACAATTAATAAACTAATATTTATTCTCTCTCAAAAAATAAATCTCTTAAAGTACAAATCCGAATGCCACTACAATGAGCATCAACACGAGGTTGAACAGATTGATAGGCAACAGATATTTCCACTCGAATGCGAGCAGTTGGTCGATACGCAGACGTGGGAATGTCCACTTGAACCAAATGATGACGAACGACAAGATTACTGCCTTGGCTACGAACCAGATGACAGAAGGGATGTAGTCCATCACGGCATTGAAGCCTTCCCATCCTGGGATGTGGAGCGGCATCCAACCACCGAAGAAGAGCAATGTTGCCACGCCTGAAACGATGAACAGGTTAAGGTACTCGGCGAGGTAGAACAAGCCGAAGTGCAAACCTGAATACTCGGTGTGGTAACCAGCGGTAAGTTCTGACTCAGCCTCTGGCAAGTCAAACGGGCCACGGTTGGTTTCTGCAGTACCGGCAATCATATAGACGATGAACGCAATGATTGCAGGAATATGACCTTGGAAGATGAACCAAAGGTCTTTCTGACCCTCAACAAGACCAGTCACCGACATTGTGCCGCTGAGCAACACGATTGTCATAATCGACAAGCCGATAGAGAGTTCGTAACTAATCATCTGTGCACCGCTACGGAGCGCACCGATAAGCGTATACTTGTTGTTGCTCGACCATCCTGCGAGAAGGATGCCAAGCACACCAATCGACGATACAGCAGTAAGGAAGAAGATACCAATGTTGAAGTCAATAACCTGCAAACCCTTACCCCAAGGTAACACTGCGAAAGCAGCAAACGAAGCCACAATCACAAGGAACGGCGCAAGGTTGAAGAGGAATTTGTCGATGTTGTTGAGCGGAATCAACTCCTTAATCAAGATTTTGAACATATCGGCAAAACTTTGCAGCAAACCCATCGGACCTACACGGTTCGGGCCGAGGCGGCACTGGAATGCGCCGCAGACTTTGCGTTCAAAATATATGTAGAACAGTGCCAAAAGAGCATAGACAACCAAGAGACCTACGCCGAGAAGCACGCATTCGACCACAGTAGTTGCCCAAGCTGGCATAAAGCCGTTGAGCAGATTGTCAAACCATTCAGTGACTACTTTGAAGTCAAAAATCATATCTTTAAATTTTCTTTGTTACTCAATCAGTTATCATTATCTGTCGATGTCAGGCACCACATAGTCGAGTGAACCTCCAATCGTAATCAAGTCGGCAATCTTTTCGCCGCGGGTCAAGTGGTCAACAACGTTGGCAAGACGCAGGCATGTACCATTGATTTTCATGCGGTAAGGCGATTTTTCGCCCTTGCTGTCGATGTACACGCCAAAGATGCCGCGGCAAGCCTCAACTTCCTGATACCAATGTCCTTCTGGGAGTTTGATAATCTTAGGCACTTTTGCGCAGTAGTCGCCCTCAGGGATATTGTCAACGAGTTGCTCAAGGATTTTGAGTGACTGCTCAATCTCTTTCAAGCGCACAAGATAGCGGTCGAATGAGTCGCAACCGTCAAGCACAACCTGCTCGAAATCGAGTTCTCCGTAGATAGAGTAAGGATTGGTCTTGCGGAGGTCGCATGCCCAACCAGAAGCACGACCTGAAGGACCAGCAACGCCATAGTTGATTGCGTCCTCTTTCGAGAGTATACCTACACCTTTCAAACGGTTCTGGAAGATGATGTTGCCAGTAACGAGTTGATGGTATTCTTTCAATTTGTCGTACATAATACCGATAAATTCCTTCACCTTCTCCTGGAATGTAGGATAGATGTCGGCACGAACGCCACCGATGGTGTTGTAGTTGAACGTCATGCGCGCACCTGTCGTTGCCTCAAGGATGTCGAGGATGGTTTCACGCTCGCGCATACCGTAGAACAACGCTGTTGTAGCACCAAGGTCCATACAGTAGGTACCGAAGAACAGCAAGTGGCTTGCGATACGCGACAACTCGTCGACCATCACGCGGATAACCTGTGCGCGGCGTGGCACTTCAATGCCCAAAGCCTTCTCGATGCAAGAGCAAACGCAGTGCTCGTTGGGGAGGGCTGAGAAGTAGTCCATACGGTCGTAGAAATGGATTGTCTGCGGATAAGTGAGACCTTCGCAGAGTTTCTCGATGCCGCGGTGGATGTAGCCGCAATAGAGGTCGATCTTCTTCACTGTCTCGCCGTCGAGCGAAGTGCGGAAGCGGAGCACACCGTGGGTTGCAGGGTGCTGCGGACCTATGTTGACAACAAATTCTTCAGGAGCGAAGATTGTCGCTGTCTTTTCTACCACGTTACCGTTTTCGTCCTCTACATAGGTAACCGTAGTATCGTCGGCTTCCTCGTGATAGAGGCGGATTGGGTTGAGTTCTGGGTTTGCATCATAGTCCTTTCTTAAAGGAAAACCCACCCAGTCATTGCGCAAATAGAGACGGCGCATGTCGGGGTGGTTGATAAATTTGATGCCATAGTAGTCGTAGACTTCGCGTTCTTCCACACGTGCGATTTCCCAAATGTCGTACACGCTGTGGAGCATTGGGTTTTCGCGGTCGGTTGTTGTGACGCGTACCGACACTGTTGAGTAGTCGGCAGTCGACTTAATATAATAGGTGCAACCCAGCGATTCGCCGAAGTCCTCACCTACTACGCATGCCAGCCAGTCATAACCGGCATTTTTCAATGTTTCAGCGACAGAATGCCATTTGGCATCGGGAACGATAGCCAAAGCCACCTCGTTTTCCTCAAACGTAGCCTCCGGACAAGCCTTGCTGATTATTTCTTGTATATTTGCCATACCTTAATATCTTATTCTTGTACGTGTTCCTCTTTCGCTATCTCTGGGTTCTCGCGGAAGAAATCTTCGCGAGTGCGCTTGCGGTTGACTCCGCCGAAGAATTTCTCTACCTTCACCTTGCGCTGAAGTTGCATCAAGCCGTAGAACATTGCTTCTGGGCGTGGAGGGCATCCTGGAATATAGACATCGACAGGAACGACCTTGTCAATACCGGTCACCACATGGTAAGAATTTTTGAACGGTCCGCCGGAAACAGCGCAACCGCCAACGGCAATCACGTATTTCGGCTCAGCCAACTGCTCATACAAGCGGCGGAACACTGGAGCCATACGGTAGACGATTGTACCGGCAACCATCATAAAGTCGGCTTGGCGTGGGCTTGAACGAGCCACCTCAAATCCGAAACGTGCCATATCGTAGCGTGCCGCACCGAGAGCGATAAACTCGATACCGCAACAACTTGTTGCGAAGGTAAGAGGCCACAGAGAGTTGCTGCGTCCCCAGTTGATGAGTTCGTCAAATTTACCAACAACTACGTTTTGACCGGATTCCTTGAGTTCGTTGACGAGGCTTTCGATATATTCGTTATCGTTGAAGTCGTCCCACTTCATTCCTTTGATCTTTACTTCCATTTCAACGCTCCTTTCCGCCAAGCGTAAGCGAGGCCCAAGATGAGGACAAAGAGGAATACACACACAGCGAGGATGCTCTGCACGCCCATGCTCTTAGCGATGACAGCCCATGGGAAAAGGAACACTGTCTCGACGTCGAACATAAGGAACAAGATGGCGAACAAATAGTAGCCGACCTTGAATTGAACCATACTGTCTCCTCGGGTAGGGATACCGCACTCATACGGCTCACCTTTCTGCGGCGCGAATGACCGTGGGCCGATCAATGCCGCCGTCGACAGGCCAAGAACTACCAATGCCACACCTGTGAGCACTGCCACCAAGGCTGTCGAGGTACTTTCGATACCAAATATTGACAAATCCATATTTAAAAATTACATAAATTTCATTACTAAAAGCCAACCGCACATCATAGCACACTATAAC
>CAVAPE010000043.1:0-20088 GCA_963590405.1 Eubacterium sp. CAG:180
CCGTCGGCAACGTCGAGGTATGCCGTCGGGCGACCGTTTTTCTCAAGGTTCTGCGTCTTTACAAACCATGAGCACTGCACCGATGTGGCAAAAATCAGTCCCCATTCGGGAATCTGCGTGTCAAACATTAGGTTGGTGGTGAGTGTCTGGTTGATGTCGCCGTCAGTCCAGTTGTAGAGACCCACATAGCGGTCGCTCACTGCCACATTGTCTACCACATCGCTCACCGACACAAACATCGGCAAACTGTTGCTGTAGCGAGTCTTGAACCATGCGCCATTCACGTTGACACGGGTGCGCAACGGACGGATGCGGGCGGAGGTGAACTGAAATTCAATGCCCTCTTTGTCGATGCGCGTGCCGTTGTCGGCGCGAGTGTAGCCGTCGAGTTTGCTCGCCACGGTGTAGGGTAGGCCGTCGAGCGACGGCTTGCCAGTGAGCGAACGGCTGTCGATGGCGGATTCGTCGTAGTCGTTGTAGGTATATGCTCCATAGACCGCCATGTAGCGGAAGCCCGACGACATGTTTTCGCGGAAATAGTCGACCGACAGCGTGTTGTCGCCAAACGTAAGGTCGAGGCGCAACTCCTTTTTGATGTTAGATGCCGGGCGGATATTGTAGTTTGTGGGGTCCTGCACATAACTGCGCACCACAAAACGGCTGTATTCCTGCGGATGGTTGGTGTCGTAGTAGCCCAACTCCGTGATGTCGTTGTAGTGCTTGTCGGGATAGAGATAGTTGAGCGTAGGCATCTTCGACGTCTTGCCGATGCCGCCGGCAAAACTCAGCGCCACGCGGCGACCTGCCCATTCCCATGCTGGCAAGTTCCACTTGATGTTGGCGCGCGGATCGAGGTAGATTTTGCCTTTCATTGTGTAGCGGCTGTCGAGACCCGTAAGACTGTTGGTACGCAATCCAGCCTGCAATTCAATCTGATGCTCCGACAGTTGCAACTTGCCGTCGTATTCGATGAACGCCGATACCTGCGACAGGGCAGGAATGTCGCTGAACTTGCGCGGACGCGAACCCCAGCCCGACACCGACAGTGGGCGGCTGAGGTCGTAGACCTGACCGCGACCGAAGTTCTTTGCATAGTTCCAGTCGGCACCTACGAGTAGCGAGTTGCCGAGCACGCCAGTTTGCAGACTGAAGTTGGCTTTCGCCTTGGCGTAGGCAGTAAATGGCTTGCCGTCGCTAAGAAACCATGCCTCGTATTCCGAGAAAATCAAGGCTGCATCGTGTACGCCCTCCTCCGATGTGGTCGGTACGATGCCGTAGCGTTGAGGCGCAACGAGGCGGCGTTGCGTGAGGCGGTCGAACTGCTGGGTGATGAGGGTGTTGACCTCAAGGCTCTTGAACAGTCCGCGACCGTCGGGCCGCCAAGCGAAGTTGTTGGTAACGGAAAACTTGTTGTAGGTGGACTTGTATTCGTCGATACGACCATAGTTGATGTCTGGGTCGCTCTTGCTATTGTCGAACGAGCCAGTATAGTCGACGGCGGCAGTGTAGCGCAGTGCCCCGCTGTTGAGTGTGAGGCGTAGCGAGCCGTTGCCGCGGCGGTATTTCTGCAGGTTGTCCGTCGGGTCGGGCTTCGCGTCGAGTAGCCCAGCATCTACGTTGAGTAGTGTGGTGCCACTCAGGCGTATGCCTTTGCCCATCGACAGGAGTTTGCTGTAGCCGTCGGCCTTGAAACGCGCCGTGAATGGCGTGGAGCGGCGTATTTTGTTGATTTTCACCATACCGCTTGTCAGGTTGCCGTACTCCACCGAAGGGATGCCGCGCACCACCTCGACGCTCTCCACGTCGTCGGTGGAAATCGAGCGCATGTCAACGCCGCGGTTGGTGGTGTTGAGGTTGTTTTCGGTCGATGATGTCGTCGTGGCTGACTGCGTTGACGACAGTGGGGTGTATTGCATATTAGCATCGGTCGACAACGGGTTGCCATCGACCACGAAGAGGGTGCCTAACGAAGAAATTGCATAGTTGTTGTTGACCGACGAGTTGCCTTGCGCGTCCATCGTGCCAGTTTCGCGGAGACCGATGGTGTTGGCGGTCGATAGGTCGGGGTCTTTCTGCTGTCCACCGGGCAGCAGTTGCATAAGGTCGGACAAACTGGTGGGTTGGAGAAACTCCATGGCAGAACGGTCGATACGCGACGCCGTAACAGCGCCTTTCGACTCCTTGGCAGTGACCACCACTTCGTGCAGTTCCGCTGCCATTGCTATGGAATCAAGGCGGGCTTCTTCTTTCGGGTCTGTTGTCGGCGATTGCGCCACTGACCATCCAGCAACAAAAACTGTAGCGACAATCAGTAGGTTTAACCGTAATAATCTATACATTGCGTTATACTCCAGTTATGAACGCTACAAAATTACTATCGGACAACCAACTTTACAATACTAAAATATAAGTATTTGCCACGCTCACAGTCATAATATGTTGCGATTGCTAAAAATATGCGCAATTTTCCACTCTGTTGAGCGGATTTTGCCTACTTTTGCGGCAATAAGTCAAAAAATGAGAGATTATGGACGAGTTGTTTTATGAAGTGGTAGATTTGCTCAAGTCGCTGATTGCCACACCGTCAGTGAGCCGCGACGAGGCATCTGCAGCCGACAAGGTAGAGGCGTTTATCCGCAGCAAGGGGCATGAGGCGAAGCGGCACGGCAACAATGTGTGGACCATTGCCGATGGCTACGACGCTTCGCGGCCTACGTTGCTGCTTAATTCCCACATCGACACGGTGAAACCCGTGGCTGGGTGGACGCGCGACCCCTTCACTCCTGAGGACGACGGCGAGCGCATCTACGGTCTCGGTAGTAACGATGCCGGCGCGCCGATGGTGAGCCTCCTTGCCACGTTCTTGATGCTGTCAGCCCGTCCGCAAAAATACAACCTCGTCTTTCTGGCTTCGTGCGAGGAGGAGGTGAGCGGCAAGAACGGTCTGGAGGCGGCATTGCCGTTGCTCCCGAAGATTGATGTGGCTGTGGTTGGCGAGCCTACGGGCATGCAGCCAGCCGTGGCAGAGAAAGGACTGATGGTGCTCGACGGCGAGGTGAAGGGTAAGTCGGGGCACGCCGCACGCAACGAGGGCATCAATGCCATCTATGAGGCACTCCCCGTGGTTGAACGCTTGCGTAACCTCTCGTTCCCGAAGGTTTCGCAGCATCTCGGACCGGTGAAAATTAGTGTGACGCAAATCAATGCAGGTACGCAGCACAATGTGGTGCCTGATTTGTGCAAGATTGTCGTTGATGTGCGCACCACCGATGCCTATACCAACGAGCAGACACTCCAGATGATACGCGAGGCGGTGCCGTCGTGTCAACTCACTCCGCGCAGTGTGCGCCTTCGTCCGTCGTCAATCGCCGAGGACCATCCTATTGTGCGCCGGCTGGTGTTTGCCGGGCGTGAGCCATTCGGCTCGCCGACGCTCAGCGACCAAGCGCTGATGCCTTTCCCCTCGGTGAAGATAGGCCCTGGCGACTCCGCGCGCTCCCACACTGCCGACGAGTATATCACCTACGCCGAAATCCGCGAGGCGATGCAGTTGTACTATGTAACCCTCGACGGACTGGCATTGTAGCCTTGCAACACCTAAAATATGCAAAATAGAGCCGAATATTGCATTTGTTCCGCCCTATTTATGTACTTTTGTGCCGTCATTGCATCCGACGCCTTGATGAAAAGGCTCTGACGGGGACGCCTGTCGGGGCAGCATGGCAAGGTACGCGTCGATGCCAATAATGAAATGAATTTGAAGCGCTTTCATATCTACATAATCATAGCAGTAATCTTGTCGACGGCTCTTTTCGCCAATCCGCAGACAGGAAAAAGCAAACAGTCGGGCGACAGCATTCCCAATGCTGCCTCTGCGATTGTCGATTCTGCTTTGATACGTGCACGTATGGTCAATTCACAGCGCATCGACTCCATCCGCAACGCAATGGCAATACTGCGCGACAACGCCCGCAAGCAGCGCCCGTCGCTGCGCTCAGGCGAGCAGTTGGACTCGGTTATAAGTAGCGTTACCGACCGTGCGCAGGACACTGCCGCCGTGGCACTGCCTGACTCTATCGAAGTGCCTGACTCTGCCTATGTAGCCTACGAGCCGGACATCCCCGATACCATCGCAAAGCCAAAGAAAAGTCTTATCGTGAGGGAGCAGGTGGACCTTGACCACGCCGTGGATTTCGCTGCCAAGGACTCTCTCGTGATGATGGGGCAAAGTGCCGCGTTCATGTATGGTCAAAGTAGCGTGAAATACGCCGACATCAACCTCGCCGCCGACGAAATCCACATGGACATGAAGGAAAGCCTCGTGTATGCGGTGGGTCGTCCAGACTCTACGGATGAAATCGTCGGTTCGCCGGTGTTTAAGGACAAGAGCGGCGAATATGAGTCGAAGACGATGACCTATAACTTTAAGACTTCCAAAGGCTTCATCACCGACGTGGTTACCCAGCAGGGCGAAGGCTTCCTCACTGGCGGGCAGACCAAGAAGATGGCTGACGACTCCTACAACATTATCAACGGACGCTACACCACTTGCGACGACCACGAGCATCCGCACTTCTACATGCAACTCACCAAGGCGAAGATGCGCCCGAAGAAGGACATTGTTACCGGTCCTGCCTATATGGTGCTCTGCGATGTGCCGTTGCCGCTGGCTGTGCCCTTCGGCTACTTCCCGTTTACGTCGAAATACTCCTCAGGTGTGATCTTCCCGACTTTCGGCGATGACTACAACAAGGGCTTCTATCTCCGTGACGGCGGCTATTATTTTGCCCTTAGCGACTATGCCGATCTCGCACTTACAGGCGAAATCTATACTAAGGGTTCGTGGGGGTTGTCGGCACGTTCTACCTACCGAAAAAGATATAAGTTCTCAGGTAGTTTTGATATGAGTTACCTGACCACGATAACCGGCGACAAGGGTTCGCCCGACTATCTGAAACAGAAGAACTTCCGCATCACGTGGTCGCACTCGCAGGATGCCAAGGCTAATCCAAACCTCACGTTCTCGGCGAGCGTGAACTTTGCCACTTCAGGCTATTCGCGCAACGACCTCAATAGTTACTACAGCGAGGCGTTCACGGAAAACACCAAGAACAGTACGGTGAACCTTTCCTACCGCTTCTCGTCGAAGTTCCAGATGTCGACCACGGCATCGCTGGCACAGCGCACGCAGGACTCCACGCTCTCGGTGTCGTTCCCTAACATCACCCTCTCGCTCTCGCAGGTGGCGCCGTTCAAGCGCAAGCGTGCCGTGGGCGCTGAGCGATGGTATGAGAAAATCAAGATGTCCTACACTGGTACGTTCCAAAACAGCCTTACCGCCAAGCAGAACCAGTTCTTCAAGAAAAGCCTTGTGCGCGACTGGTCGAACGGTATGCGCCACACTGTCCCTGTGTCGGCAACGTTCACCCTCCTGCAGTACATCAACGTGTCGCCGAGCATCACGATGAACGACCGCATGTACACTCGCAAGGTGCACCGTGCATGGGATGCCAACGCTTCGGCGGAGGTGATGGACACTACCTACAACTTCTACAACGTGTTCGACTTCAACGCGTCGGTGTCGTTCGACACAAAGATTTACGGTTTCTTCAAGCCGATGAAGTTCCTCGGCGACAAGGTGCAGATGATTCGCCATGTGATGAGCCCGTCGATTTCGTTCAGTGGCTCGCCTGACTTCTCAAAGCCAGGATGGGGCTACTATGGCACCTACGACTACACCGACAGGCAAGGCGTGGCGCAGCAGAGGAAATACAGTTACTACGGCGGCAACATCTTCGGCTCGGTAGGACAGGGAAAGACGGGTATGGTCAATCTGTCGCTCTCCAACAATGTGGAGATGAAGGTGAAAAGCGACCAGGACAGCACTGGCTACAAAAAAATCTCGCTCATCGAGAACTTCACCATCTCGCAGTCCTACAACTTTGCTGCCGACTCCCTGCGCTGGAGTAATGTGAGTACGTCGTTGTCGCTGCGTCTGATAAAGAACTTCAACCTTAGTCTCTCGGCAACGTGGGACCCTTACACCTACCAACTCAACTCGTCGGGCAACCCAGTGCGTGTCGATGTGCCGCGCTGGAAGGCTGGCAAAGGATGGGTGAAACTGTCGAGCACGGGTACGTCGTTCTCTTACACGTTTAACAACGCCACGTTCAAGAAAAAGAAGAAAACCACCGATAAGGACAAGAAAACAGATGCCACAGGTGCTACGCCGCCCGACGACGACAACGACCCAACAAACAAGAAAAAGAAGGAGGACGAGTCGCTTGCGCTCGATGAGGACGGCTATGCGCATTGGAGTTTCCCATGGAGTTTTACGGTCAACTATTCGGTGAACTATGGCTATGGTGCATTCGATAAGGAGAAGATGGACTATAAGGGTCGCTTCACCCAAAATCTCAGTTTCAGCGGTCGCATTCAGCCGACGAAAGGGTGGAACTTCACATTCTCGTCGAGTTACAACTTCGACACCCACAAAATCTCTTACATGAACTGCTCCATCACCCGCGATCTCCACTGCTTCTCAATGAGTTGTAGTTTCGTGCCCCTCGGCCCGTATAAGTCCTACAACTTCCACATCGCCGTCAAGTCGTCGCTCCTCAGCGACCTCAAGTACGACAAGCGTAGCAGTTACAGCAACGGCGTAGACTGGTACTAATTCCATCCCGAATACTCTTTTTTGATAAAAATTGTCATTTTCAGGGAAATAGTTTTCCTGTTAGAGTCCCTTTTGTTATCTTTGTGGGAATTTTTGACGATAAAAAACTAAATATGAATCCGATTAAAAAGACCATCACGCTTGCCGACGGCAGAGAGATTACTCTCGAGACTGGAAAGTTGGCTAAACAGGCGGATGGCGCAGTAGAGTTGCGCATGGGTAACACTATGCTCCTTGCAACTGTCGTTTCAGCGAAAGAAGCTGGTGAAGGTGTGGACTTCATGCCACTCCAAGTTGAGTACAAAGAGAAATTCTCGGCTGCAGGACGCTACCCGGGCGGTTTCCAGAAACGCGAAGGCCGTTCGTCGGACTACGAAATCCTGACTTCCCGCCTCGTTGACCGCGTGCTTCGTCCGCTGTTCCCTGAAAACTATCATGCTGACACATTTGTCAACGTCATCATGTTCTCTTCCGACGGTGTTGACATGCCTGACGCATTGGCTGGCTTGGCTGCCTCTGCTGCTATTGCAGTGAGCGATGTGCCTTTCCACGGTCCAATCTCTGAAGTGCGTGTGGCTCGCGTTGACGGCCAATTCGTAATCAACCCTACATTCGAGCAGTGCGAACGCGCCGACATCGAATTGATGGTAGGTGCAACCTACGACAACATCATGATGGTTGAAGGCGAGATGAACGAGGTTTCTGAACTCGAACTCCTCGATGCCCTCAAAGCCGCTCACGAAGCCATCAAGGCTCAGTGCCTCGTGCAGATGGAACTTGCAAAAGAGGTTGGCGTGGTGAAACGCGAATATTGCCACGAAGTCAACGACGAAGACCTCCGCAAGGATGTTCACGACAAATGCTACGAGAAGGCTTACGCTGTGGCTAAGGCTGGCAGTGCCGACAAGCAATGGCGCAACGAATCGTTCAAGAAGATTGAAGAAGAATATCTCGAGACTATTCCTGAAGAGGAGCGCGAAGAGAAGGCTCCGCTCGTGGCTCGCTACTATCACGATGTAGAAAAAGAGGCTGTGCGCCGTTGCATCCTCGACGAGGGTATCCGTCTCGACGGTCGTAAGACTAACGAAATCCGCCCAATCTGGTGCGAGGTTGACTATCTTCCAGGCCCTCACGGAGCAGCCATCTTCACCCGTGGTGAAACTCAGGCTCTCGCTACTTGTACCCTCGGTACGAAACTCGACGAGAAGATTCTCGACGACGTGCTCAACCAAGGCAAAGAGCGTTTCCTCCTTCACTACAACTTCCCTCCATTCTCAACAGGCGAGGCTAAGGCTCAACGCGGCGTAGGTCGTCGTGAAATCGGTCACGGCAACTTGGCTCACCGTGCGTTGAAGCGTATGTTCCCTGACAACTTCCCTTACACTTGCCGCATCGTTTCCGACATCCTTGAGTCAAACGGCTCGTCGTCGATGGCAACCGTCTGCGCAGGTACACTTGCGCTGCTCGATGCTGGTGTGAAGATGAAGAAGCCTGTTGCAGGTATCGCTATGGGTTTGATTACAGACTACGACAGTCCTAAATATGCTATCCTTTCCGACATCCTCGGCGATGAGGACCACCTTGGCGATATGGACTTCAAGGTGACAGGTACTAAGGACGGTATCACTGCAACGCAGATGGATATCAAGTGCGACGGACTTTCTTACGAAATCCTTGAGAAAGCCCTCAACCAGGCTCGCGAAGGCCGTCTGCACATCCTCGGCATCATCAACGAGACAATCCCTGCACCACGCGAAGACTACAAGCCTCACGTGCCACGCATCGAAACTATGGTTATTCCTAAAGAGTTTATCGGTGCTGTCATTGGCCCGGGCGGAAAGATTATCCAAGGCATCCAAGAGCAGTCGGGCGCTATCGTCACTATCGAGGAAGAAGGCGACCACGGCAATATCGAGGTTGCTGCGCCTAACAAGGACTCAATCGACAAGGCTCTCGAACTCATCAAGGGCATCGTAGCGCAGCCTGAAGAAGGCGAGACCTACACAGGTAAGGTAGTTTCGATTATGGACTTCGGTGCATTCGTTCAGTTCATGCCTAACCGCGACGGCTTGCTCCACATCTCAGAAATCGCTTGGGAGCGTTTCGACAAGATGGAGGACACTGGTCTCCACGAAGGCGACGAAGTGACAGTGAAACTTATTGAAATCGACAAGAAGACCGGCAAGTTCCGCCTGTCAATGCGTGCCCTTCTCCCTAAACCAGAAGGCTACGTAGAGCCAGAGCGTCCTGCACGCCCGCCACGCCGCGACGGCGACCGTCGTGGTGGCGACCGTGACCGCCGTGGCGGACATCGCGACGACCGTCGTGGTGGCAACCGCGGAGGCAACCGTGGCGACCGCAACTAATCGCTGCCGGACACATCCAATCATAAAGCGGGCTGACCCAATCGGGCCAGCCCGCTTCGCTTATCATCGTTAGCGTTTGTTATTTGCTGTGATAGCCTTTACTTCGTGGGTTTTGATGCTACGGCGCGGACTGCAACGCCGTAGTAGCGGTAGGTGTCGTTGATGGCTATGCTTGTGTTGTCCTTTTTGTTGAAGTATAGGCGGTCGGCGTGGTCGACGTCGCTGCTTGTCACTGAGTTTGCCCAATAGCCGGCTTGCGAGTCCTGGTTTTTAAGTGTGTCGATGAATGTGCCTGTGAGGCTTAGGAAGATAGTGTTGCCGTTAGGCCCTTCAACGAGGTAGCCTTTCGCGCCATAGTAGTTGTCCTGCCATGTCCACGTGCATTTGTCGATGAGTTCCTGGCAATCGGTGGTCGATGGTGTGTGGACATTCTCGCCCCATACCTTGGTTGCTGCATCGTCCGATGCCTCAAGGAGCGTGTTGCCGTCGGAAGTGTTGTATTTTGTCGGATTTTTGTAGCCCCATGAATAGTTCTGTCGGGAGTATTCTTCCTTGGTCGAGGTTTCAGCCCAGGCAAAATATTCGCCGATTTCGTAGTCGTAGTCAGCGCCGATGTTGGTTTCCGCCCAAAGCATGCCGCTCGGCAAGCCAAGGTCCTTGAAGTTGTGTCCGTCAATCACATAGGCATCGACGGTCTTGATTGATGCCGCTTCGCCGTAGTACACCTCGTTGAGCAGTTTTACATATCCGCGGAAATAGAATGTAGTGCTCGGAACGAGTTTCCTGACGGTTACTGAGTATGTGCCGACTTCGTCGCCGAGTTCTATACAGGTGTCGTCGACGGTAGGCTCCTTGTTTTCCGAAGAATAGCATAAACCAACTTCAATTGCAGTATCAAGTGTCTTGTCCGTTTCGTTCCACGCCGCATTGACTGTTGCGTCAAATGAGTGTGTGGTGAGTGTCGACTCGTCTGCAGAGTTGGTGATTGTGAAAAGATTTGCGCCTGAGAAAGTCATGCACTCTACTTGCTCGGGAGTATAGACATTGATAGTGCCGTCGCTCTTGTAGAGATACACGTTGCGCTGGTTGGAAGCCATAGCGCCTACTGTGGCAACCAAAGCCGCAGAAACGATAGTTAATAACTTTTTCATAATTGATAGTATCCGAATTTATCTTGCAAAATTAATGCATAACCATCAACACTGCAACACAATGCCCTCGTTTTCACTGGGAGCAGATTAAACAATCCTTTAGCACTTGAAAATGTTGGAACAACCTCTGATTGGGAGAAGAAAAAAATTAGAGCAATAATGTGAAAATGTGCGAGAAGGAACTTTTCCTCGAGGAAAAAGTGGGAAAAAGTCGTCTCTCGCACATTTTTTGAAAGATTATACTATCTTTGCATACATCAAACCAATTTAGAATTAAGGTATGTCGAAGATTCTGATGATAGGACGTGACAAGGAAAAGGCAGAATTGCAGCGGTGTATGGATTCCGATCGCTCGGAGTTTGTCATTGTGTATGGTAGAAGGCGTGTCGGCAAGACTTTTCTCATTGACGAGTTCTTTAAAGGTCAGTATGATTTCACATATGTTGGAGGGCATAATCTGACTCCTCGTATGCAGTTGCGCTCTCGAATGGGGTTGTTTCGAGATCACACACATACCACCAAGGCGTTGGTGAATACCTTTGTAACGACCTTTGGCGTAGCCAATGGCATACATTCGGGCATCGTAAACAGTGAGGTGACGCTAAATAGACTGTTTGATGAATAATTTATTTGCCTTACCGACAATTTTATGTAGTTCACCTGCGTTGCTAGGACACCTACAATGATGGTGTGTAAAATGTTGGAACAACCTCTGATTGGGAGAAGAAAAAAACAAGAGCGCCGGGTGGGCGCTCTTGGATGCTTCAGTTATTTAGATTGTCCTATTTTGCGTATTTGGCGGCTTGCTCGGCGATAAGGGCTGGGTCGTCGAAGTAGTCGATGCGCATTGCGTGGCGCACGTCGGCAAGTGTCTGCGCTGCCACGGCGCGTGCTTCTTCGCTGCCGCGTTTGAGGATGTCGAATACGCCTGGAATGTCCTTCTCCCATTGCTTGCGGCGCTCGCGGATTGGCACGAGTTCTTCTTCCAGCACGTTGATGAGGATTTTCTTCACAGTGCCGTCGCCCACACCGCCAGCGCAGTAGTGGTCCTTGAGGTCCTGAAGGCTCTCAAAGTCGGTGCAGTGGCGCTTGAATGCCTCGTCGGAGCAGAAGGCATCGAGATAGATGAATGGGCAGTTGCCTTCGAGATGACCGGGGTCGGAGATGTTGAGGTGCAGAGGGTCGGTGTACATGCTCTTCACCTTCTTTGCCACATCCTTTGCGGTGTCGGAAAGGTAGATGCAGTTGCCGAGCGATTTGCTCATCTTGGCCTTGCCGTCGGTGCCTGGGAGGCGGAGGCAGGCTGCGTTTGATGGCAACAGAATTTCTGGCTCAACGAGTGTGTTGCCGTAGACGTTGTTGAAGCGGCCTACGATTTCACGAGTCAACTCAATCATCGGTTCCTGGTCCTCGCCGGCTGGCACCGTAGTGGCGCGGAATGCCGTGATGTCGGAAGCCTGGCTAACAGGGTAGCAGAAGAATCCCACTGGGATGCTTGCCTCGAAATTACGCATTTTGATTTCCGTCTTCACCGTAGGGTTGCGCTGCACGCGCGACACGGTGACGAGGTTCATGTAGTAGAACGCCAGTTCCGTAAGTTCGGGCACTGCCGACTGGATGAAGATTGTGGTCTTTGCCGGGTCGATGCCCACAGAGAGGTAGTCGAGAGCCACCTCAATGATGTTCTGGCGGATTTTTTCAGGGTTGTCAGCATTGTCGGTGAGTGCCTGTGCGTCGGCAATCATCACATAGATTTTGTCGTATTCGCCTGAGTTCTGCAGTTCCACGCGGCGGCGGAGAGAACCCACGTAGTGACCCAGATGGAGTTTGCCGGTAGGGCGGTCGCCTGTAAGTATGATTTTGCTCATTTTCTTAAATCTTTTTATTTTATGTGTTGTCGGGGAGGCTTAGAAAAGGTAGCCTACACCGACGTTGAAGTAAATTGGGTACATATTGAATGTGATAGTGTCGAAACTCTTCGGGAATGCGCTGTTGAGACCCCATGTGAGGTCGGCATAGAGTTTCAGGTGCTTAAACGCCTCCCAGTCAACGCCTGCCTCTGCTCCCCATTGGAACTTGCGCAAGTCGTTGGAGAAATCGTAGGTTGCCGTTGCACCGTCGGCAAATGTGGCCTTTTCGCCAGTAGGGTCGCCGTTGCGCAGGTAACCGTCGTAGACGTAGCCAGTAAATCTGCCTTTGATGAGATAGGAGAGGAACACACCGAGTTTGATGTTGGTGCGCGGATGCACTTTGTAGACACCGAGCAGTGGGAACGAGAGGAACGAGTTTGTTACCGATGTTTTCACGCCGCCTGTCCAGCGTCCGCTTGCTTCTGCGCCGTCCACGAGGATTCTCATGCCGTAGTTCTTCACTTGTGCATCAGTTTCCATATCCTTGTTCTCGACCCTTACGCCGAATTGGAAGCCCCATTTCTTGCCGAAGTAACGGGTGAAGTCAGCCTCGCCAGAGAAGCCCGTTGAAGGCTTGTAACTCTTGATTTTGCGTATTTCCGCGGGCAGTGGAATAGGCGACGTGCCACCCATATTGTAGCCTCCGCGGAGTTCTATTTGCCAACCCTTGACGGCAGCGTTGATTATTTGCTGCGTGCGGCTCTTCTGCGCCGACAATGAGACGGGGAGAAGCGCTGCTGCGACTATGATTGCTGATATTATCTTTTTCATTGCGTTGGATTATTCGTGAACGATTTTCAGATTGCGCACATCGAGCGTGCTGCCTACTGCACCGCGGAAGTAGTCGCCCTCGGCGCTTGAGGCAATGACGATGCCGATTTTGTATTTTCCCAAGGCGAGTTGAGCCTCGTCGATAGTCTTGCCGTAGGCAGAGTAGTCGAAATCGATGCTGAATGATACCCAGTCGTTGTCGCCAAGGCCAGTTACGTGGGCATCGCCAAGGTTGGCGAGAGCCACCATCGCTGGGTTTTGGAAATTGTTGTGGAGCTCGTTGCCGTCGATGTATTGGGTATTCTCGTCGGAGAGGAAATACACAGCGTAGATGGAGAACTTGTCGGTGCGTCCATCCACGGTTTTGCCCTGCTCGTCGGTAAACTTTTCGCCGGCTGCGTAGCGGTATTCGCCTTCAAGTTTGAGAGGCTTGTAGAGATACGGCTCGCCGAACTTGGTAGCCTCGCGCGGGTGTTGCACAGCCTGTTCAAGGTCGAACTCACCTTGGAAGATGTTGCCGGCCGCTATAGGCATACCCACCATCTTGCCGAAACCTCCAGTGGAGCGCGTTACGAGGCGGATATAGTCGGGAACTGCATATTTGTCGCCGTTCATAAAGGTGGCAACGTTGTCGCCGTCCACTTTCACCTGTGTCCCCTCAGGATAGCAGGCAAGGGTAGGGAAGAACTCCCAGATGTGGTCTTTGTAGTTGTCCTTGCCGTACTGAACACGTGCAAGACGGTCTGCCTCGCCGCACATCACGAAGCCGGGGTTGCCCGATGCCCACGACATCAGGAATAGCGACTTGCCGTCGGGTCCATCTTCATATTCGTTGAAGATGGAATATTTGCGCGAAGGGTCAAGTTCCACTTTGTTGAAGCGGTATTCGCTCGGCTTCTCCTGTTGCGAAACCATTACGCGGTAAGTCTTTTTCCATTCGCCGTCCTGCGAGGTGACGGTGTAGTTGACGGTGTGGTTTTCGGCGGTGCGGAAGTTCTGCGTAGAGCCGCTTGCCGGGCTTATTGTCGCGCCCTCGGTAAGCGTGAACGTTGGTGCGAGGGCAGTGATGTCGACGTTAGGGAAGACGGTGAGGGTCACCGTGGTGTTGGTGATTTGCGGACTGCTCATCAGAATTTCCGACGGCACTTCGCATGTCAGGATGTCGCACTCGGTGTTGAGCGCCTCTTTTTGGATGCAGGAAGTAGTTGAGGCAAGCACCACAACGGCTGCGACGGCCGTTTTGTATACAAAAGTCATACTCTTTTCCATTAATAATTGTCACAAAGGTAACCAAATTATTCCATTTCGCCACTTTACGCCATTTTTTTATGTCGCAAATGATGCGTAAGTTTGCATAATTATGACGAAAATGAGTTATGGCAAACGTAAAAATGGAATAACATGGCAAAAATAACAGTTAAAGACACTGAAATATCCGTAGTTAAGATAAATGGAGAAGACTTTATCTGTCTTACAGATATGATCAGAGCAAAAGACGGAGAATTTTTTGTGACGGACTGGTTGCGCAATCGAAACACGCTTGAGTATATAGGCATTTGGGAAAAATTGTATAATCCCTCTTTTAATTATGGCGAATTCGCCATAATTAAAAGTCAGGCGGGTCTTAACCGTTTTAAGATAAGTGTTAAGGACTTTGTCACAAGGACAAATGCAATCTCCTTACATTCAAAAGCAGGACGATACGGTGGTACATATGCTCATAAGGATATCGCGTTTGAATTTGCCATGTGGATTAGCCCAGAGTTTAAGATATATATCGTCAGGGAATTTCAACGATTAAAGGAAGAGGAGCAAAAACTATTAGGATGGACAGCCAAGCGTGAATTGTCAAAAATCAATTACCTAATACACACGGATGCCATTAAGCGCAACATCATTCCCGAGGAAGTGACCCAACAGCAAGCAAGTGTCATATACGCCAACGAGGCAGATGTTCTGAATGTTGCAATGTTTGGAATGACCGCAAGGCAATGGCGTGAGGCGAATGCTGACAAGAAAGGTAATATTCGGGACTACGCAACCATCAATGAGTTAATATGCCTGTCGAATATGGAAAACCTGAATGCCGTGTTTATTGATCAGGGCATGCCGCAAAGTGAACGACTTGTTAAACTTAACCAAATTGCTATTCAGCAAATGAGCGTGTTGGAAACTGGCAGCCACAATCGAAGTATTCTGAAATAAAGGGTGAGTATATATGTAGACTTCTTTAACTGTTTTAGAAAATAAATTAAAGGCGATACAGTGCGTTGTTTTTTTATCTCGTGAATGATGCGTAAGTTTGCATAATTATTGACAATGAAATTGGTTTATGAAATTTATATCTTGGAATGTCAACGGTCTGCGCGCGTGCGTGGGCAAAGGGTTTGAGGAGTCGTTCAAGGGACTTGACGCTGACTTTTTCTGCCTTCAGGAAACAAAGATGCAGGCAGGGCAACTCGACCTGCAGTTTGACGGCTACCACTCCTATTGGAACTATGCCGAGAAGAAAGGCTACTCTGGCACGGCAATCTACGCCCGTCGCGAGCCTAAGAGTGTGGCTTACGGCATCGGCATCGCCGAGCACGACACAGAAGGTCGCGTGATTACGCTCGAATACGACGACTTCTTTCTGGTGACTGTCTATGTTCCCAATTCGCAGGACGGATTGCGCCGGCTGGACTATCGCATGACGTGGGAGGACGATTTCCGCGCCTATCTGCTGCGTCTGGATGCTGAGAAGCCAGTGGTGGTTTGCGGCGACCTGAATGTGGCGCACGAGGAAATCGACCTGAAAAATCCGAAGACCAACCGCCGCAATGCCGGCTTCACCGACGAGGAGCGCGGCAAGATGACCGACCTGCTGAACTCCGGCTTCATCGATACTTTCCGCCATTTCTATCCCGACCAAGCGGACATCTACTCCTGGTGGTCGTACCGTTTCCGTGCGCGTGAGAAGAACGCCGGGTGGCGCATCGACTATTTCCTCGTGTCGTCGCGCCTTGCCGACAAACTCGTTGACGCCAAAATCCACACCGAGGTGTTTGGTTCAGACCATTGCCCGGTGGAAGTAGAAATCAATATCTGACGGCTTATGTATGAAGATAGGATAGAACGTGCGGTGGAGAATTTCAAGAAGGGCTACAACTGCACGCAGTCGGTTGTCGAGGCTTTTGCCGACATCTATGGCGTGGACCACGACCTCGCCCTGCGCATGGCTGCTTCGTTTGGCGGCGGCATCGGTCGCATGCGCCTCACTTGCGGCACAGCCTGCGGTATGTTTATGCTCGCCGGACTTGAAACAGGTGTAACCGACCCTGCCGACCGTATGGGTAAGGGTGCTAACTATGCCGTTGTTCAGCAGTTGGCAGAAGAGTTCAAGAGCGTGAACGGCTCACTGACGTGCGCCGACCTGCTCGGGCTCAACCGCAATGCGCCTACGCCGTCCACCCCCGATGCGCGCACCCCAGAATACTACAAGAAGCGCCCGTGCCCTGAGATTGTGCGCACCGCCGCCACAATCTATGCCCGTTTCCTTGAGTCGAGAGGCAAAAAATAGCGTCCTTCAATCGGGCATCGCAACTTGTCGGTATCGGAAACGACGATGGATAGCAACAAGTAGGTATTTTACAGATAATCAGTGCTTTCTATGGAATAATCCTTGAAATTTATTGCTATTTTTGCATAGTTCAATTAAAAATTAGACTTTACGACAATGAAAATTTCAAAGATTCACGGACGCGAAGTGCTTGACTCGCGTGGCAACCCAACAGTAGAAGTTGATGTCGAACTCGAAAGCGGTGCTTTTGGCCGCGCTGCTGTGCCTTCAGGCGCATCGACAGGCGAGAATGAGGCTCTCGAACTTCGTGATGGCGACAAGAGCCGCTATCTTGGCAAAGGTGTGCTCAAGGCTGTGGCAAACGTCAACGACGTTATTGCTCCTGCACTCGTTGGAATGTCGGCGCTCGACCAGCGTGCAATAGATAAAAAGATGCTTCAACTTGACGGCACCAAAACCAAGTCGAAACTTGGCGCGAATGCCATCCTCGGCGTTTCTCTCGCTGTGGCTAAGGCTGCTGCCGACTATCTCGGACAACCTCTTTACCGCTACATCGGCGGCACTAACACTTACGTGATGCCTGTGCCGATGATGAACATCATCAACGGTGGCGCTCACTCTGATGCGCCAATCGCTTTCCAGGAATTTATGATTCGCCCTGTCGGCGCTCCTTCCTATCGCGAAGGCATCCGCATGGGCACAGAAGTGTTCCACGCCCTGAAGTCGGTGCTTAAGGCTCGCGGTTTGAGCACTGCCGTAGGCGACGAAGGTGGTTTTGCTCCTAAACTCGATGGCATTGAGGACGCTCTCGACTGCATCGTTGAGGCAATCAAGAAGGCTGGCTATCGTCCGGGTGACGACGTGCGTATTGCTATGGACTGCGCTTCTTCTGAGTTCTGCTTCAAAGAGGGCGACAAGTTCTTCTACGACTATTCACACCTTAAAGATGGAATGGTCAAAGACCCTAACGGCAAAAAACTTTCCGCCGACGAGCAAATCGAATTCCTTGAGCAACTCATCTCGAAATATCCTATCGACTCAATCGAGGACGGTATGTCGGAGGAAGACTGGGAAGGCTGGAAGAAACTCACCGACCGCATCGGCGACCGTTGCCAACTCGTGGGCGACGACTTGTTTGTAACCAATGTAGAGTACCTCACAAAGGGCATCAAACTCGGCTGCGCAAACTCAATCCTGATTAAGGTTAACCAGATTGGCTCGTTGAGCGAAACTCTTGATGCAATCGAGTTGGCTCACCGCCACGGCTACACCACTGTCACCTCTCACCGCTCTGGCGAGACAGAGGATGCAACAATCGCCGACATCGCAGTTGCTACCAACTCCGGACAAATCAAGACTGGTTCGGCAAGCCGCTCCGACCGTATGGCTAAATACAACCAGTTGCTCCGCATCGAGGAGGAACTCGGCGAAGAGGCTGTTTACGGCTACAAGAAATTGAAATAATTGTTTGGAATTAAATGAAGAAGGAGCGCATCGGGTCTTGACGCGCTCCTTCTTGTGTTTTTATGCGATTGTTACAGGTGATTATTGGTATTTTGGTATGAAAACCATAACTTTGCAAAGCGAAATTATTAGATGTTAAATTTGTTTCGCTTAGAAATCGAAAATACGACAAAAACAGATAAACCATTTTGACGATGTCAGACAAGAAGAAAACCCAGGAACAAGCCATAACGCTCGATTTGCACTACTTGAAATTACTGTCGCGATTATTCCCGACAGTCGCTTCCGCGAGCACCGAAATCATTAACCTTGAGGCAATACTCAATCTGCCGAAAGGCACTGAGCACTTCTTGACCGACATCCATGGCGAGTATGAGGCTTTCCAGCACGTGTTGAAAAACGCCTCTGGCTCAATCAAGCGCAAGGTCAACGACATTTTTGGTAACAACCTCCGCGAATCGGAGAAGAAGGCTTTGTGCACTCTGATTTACTATCCGCAGGAGAAACTGCAGATTATAAAGCAGAAGGAAAAGGACCTGAACGACTGGTATTTGACCACGCTTAACCAACTGGTAAGCGTGTGCCAAAACGTGTCGTCGAAATATACCCGCTCGAAGGTGCGCAAGTCGCTCCCTGAGGAATTTTCCTACATCATTCAGGAACTTCTGCACGAAACGGTGAACGAGGAGAACAAGCAGGGCTACATCACTCAGATTATCAATACTATAATCTCCACCCAGCGCGCCGACGACTTTATCATTGCAATGTGTAACTTGATACAGCGTCTAACCATCGATTCGCTGCACGTGGTGGGCGACATCTTCGACCGTGGTCCTGGTGCGCATATCATTATGGACACGCTGTGCAACTACCATAATGTCGACATCCAATGGGGCAACCATGACTTGCTGTGGATGGGTGCTGCTGCGGGCAACGACAGTTGCATCGCTAATGTGATCCGCATCTCGATGCGCTACGGCACTCTCACCACCCTTGAAGAGGGCTACGGCATCAATCTGTTGCCGTTGGCAACGTTCGCAATGGACACTTACGCCAACGATCCTTGTGCGGTGTTTGCCCTCAAGCAGAAATATGCCGACAAGACCTATCCGGAGAAAACTTTGCGGCTCATCGCCCAGATGCACAAGGCGATAGCCGTTATTCAGTTCAAACTCGAAGCCGGCATTATCAAGCGCCATCCGGAATTTGGAATGGACAGCCGTCTGCTGCTCGACAAGATTGACTATAAGCGTGGTGTGCTCCGCTACGGCGGCAAAGAGTACAAGATGCTCGATGCCTCGTTCCCGACCATCGACCCTAACGATCCTTACCGCCTGACGGCAGAGGAGGAGGAACTCGTGGAGAAACTGCACAACTCGTTTGTCAACAGCGAGAAACTGCGCAAACACATACGTTGCTTCATGACCAACGGAAGTATGTATCTCGTTTGCAACAACAATCTCCTTTTCCACGCCTCGATTCCGCTCAATGCCGACGGCTCGTTTAAGGAAGTGACAATTCAGGGCGAAAAATACCACGGCAGAGCCTTGCTCGACAAGGTTGACCAGATTGTGCGTGCAGCATTTTTTGAAAAGGAAGATTCTGATTCCGACTATGCCCTCGACTACGTTTGGTATCTGTGGTGCGGTCCCGATTCGCCGTCGTTCGACAAAGACAAAATGGCAACATTCGAGCGCTATTTCACTGCCGACAAGGAGTTGCACAAGGAAGAAAAAGGGGCATACTACACGCTCCGCGACCGCGAGGACATCTGCAACAACATCTTGCGCGAATTTGGTATTGACAATCCTCATTCCCACATCATCAACGGCCATGTGCCTGTAAAGACCATCAAGGGCGAGCAGCCAGTGAAAGCCAACGGGAAAATGCTTGTGATCGACGGCGGTTTTTCGCGCGCCTATCAGCCAGAAACGGGTATTGCCGGATACACTCTGGTGTTCCACTCGCGCGCTCTGCAACTTGTGCAGCACGAGCCGTTTGAGTCGCGTCAGAAAGCCATCGAAGAAGGACTGGACATCAAGTCTAACTCCTTCCTTGTGGAGTTTAACTCGCAGCGTATGCTCGTGAAGGACACCGACAAAGGCCGCGGTCTCCGCAAGCAGATTGAAGAACTCAAGCAACTCCTTGCAGCCTACCGCCTCGGCTTGGTCAAAGAACGCAACTAATAGAT
>CAVAPE010000044.1:0-20025 GCA_963590405.1 Eubacterium sp. CAG:180
GCCTATACCCAGGGCGTTGCCCTGGGCTATGGTAGAATAAGGCTTTCAGCCTATTCTTCGCCGAATTGCATAATCAAATCACCAACGTCACCGTTTTGTATTGCCCTTACAGGGCGTTTTGGTTAACTTGCCTATACCCAGGGCGTTGCCCTGGGCTATGGTAGAATAAGGCTTTCAGCCTATTAAATGCGCAAAGCGCATTTTCCCATTTCTTCCTACCTACACCATTTGGGTGGCGTTGGAGAGCGCCCCAGAGTTGGCGCTATGTTGCTATGGTGCAACCCCCACCCGCGGAAACCTCCGTCCTCGCTGCTGAAATTCGGCTAATCTCCTGAATATTTCCCTTTTATCGAAACCTCACCGCGAAAAAATGCTGCATAAACCCCAAATAATCAGCCGAATAACCCAAATTCCCACCCCCATCGACAATCTCCCGAATAAAAACAGAGTGTTAAAATATGTGTTGTAATGGAAACGACTGTTTAAATGAGCCGTCTGAGATTATGCCAATTTTTAGAGGTTTAATAGCCATTTCCATACTGGCATCACTTCAATGCTGATACCTTTTACTTCCACATTTTCTTCCAACTCATGCGTAAGAATGATGAAGCGTCTGCAGTCTAACACCTTCGCCAGTTTGACGAGGGCAGTTGATTCCCTTTCCCAAGTTTCGACAGTTTTCTTTGGGTCGTAACTCACTTGGATTGCTGTGGCTTCATCTGGGATATAGAAATCTACCTCCACATTTTTGTTGTAGAAAAACACTTGTTCATCTAATCCGTATCTGCGGAGCAATTCCATGGCAACCATGTTTTCAAGCAAAGATGTGTCAACGTCTATGGCAAGTATACTGATGATGCCGTTGTCTACAAAATAGTATTTGGGATTGGTCTCGCGTAGCGTGAGATTGTCGGCAATGTTCTTGATGGGGTAAACCAAGAATGCTTCTTTCGAATACTCCAGGTAATTGATCAGAGTCGGTTTGCTGAGCTTGGCTCCGGTGGATGCAATGATATTGGTGAGACGTGTGAAAGAAATCGGTTGCTTCACGCTTTCTGCCAACTTTCGGAAGAGTATGCGAAGCGAAAACTGATTTTCGATTTTATTGCGTGAGGCTATGTCGCCCAAGTAAATCTTTTGATACACACTATTGATGTAATCTCTCTTTGATGCCAGCTTTGCCCCCTCAGGAAAACCTCCAAAGCGGTAATAGCTTTCAAAGTATCGCTGCACTTCCGCTCTTCCCGAAGTGGTGGCTATGGTGTTTGGATCAAAAGATACCTCGTTAGCCGAGAGAAATTCAGCGAAACTATACGGCATGATATGTTTGGTGATATACCGACCTCCCAAAGTTGTCGACACATCACTGCCAAGCATCTTGGCGTTGCTACCAGTGATGTATACCCGGTATTTGTTGTCAGCCAAGCGGCGTGCAAATTTATCCCAACCCTCAATGTTTTGTATCTCGTCAAGAAAGAGGATGGGGCGCTCGGTTGACATCATGCCATGAACCTCAAGTAGGAGATTGAGTTCTTGGGCAGTCATCCCTATCAATCGTTCATCCTCAAAATTGATGTAGAGCATGGAGTCCCAGGTGACGCCTCGTTTTAGATATTGTTGAATCTGCTGATAAAGCATGAAGGATTTTCCCGCTCGTCTCACGCCGATGAGTACATAGTTGGCAAAATCTTCCATTTGGAATTTTCTTGGAACAATATGCTGTTTTTCAACCTCTTTTCTGTTCTCCAAGAGTATTTCTCTGATCACTTCTTTTTGTATCATAACCCCTACATTGTTTAATAGACTTTACAAAAATACAATCATTTTGTTAATTCGATTAAACGATATGCTACTTTTAACACAAAATTAGGGTGAATTCAATAATTTAGCCCCTGATAATTGTTGAAATCAATATGGCAAAGCAGAATCAATCCGAGATATTTTTTTTCAAAGAAATCTGTCGTTCAGTTATTGCAAAAATGTCGCAGGGTTGGCGGTCTCCAACAAATGAAATTCGTATATTTGCAAAATAGCCGTTTTAAGGCTCAAATTTCGACTTTCTATGAGAATAGTAATACAACGTGTGCGCGAAGCCTCCGTGGCTATCAGCGGCAAGATAAAAGCGTCTGTGGGCGCCGGCATGATGATCCTTGTCGGCGTGGAGCACGACGACACTCCCGACGATGTGGATTGGCTGGTGAAGAAGACCGTCAATCTGCGCATCTTCAACGACGCCGACGGCGTGATGAACCGCTCCATCCTCGATGCCGGCGGCGAAATCCTCGTGGTGAGCCAGTTCACCCTTCATGCCTCCACGCGCAAGGGCAACCGCCCCTCCTACATCCGCGCAGCGCGTCCCGAGACGGCTGTGCCGCTCTACCGCGCTTTCATCGACGGGCTCAACGCCCACCTGCCTAAGGCGTGCGGCGAAGGCGAGTTTGGCGCCGACATGCAGGTGTCGCTCGTCAACGACGGTCCTGTGACCATCATCATCGACTCTCACCTCAAGGAATGACCCTATGACTATCGAAGAAGCGCAACAAACCGTCGACCGCTGGATTCGCACCTATGGCGTGCGCTATTTCAGCGAACTCACCAATATGGCTGTCCTCACCGAGGAAGTGGGCGAGGTGGCGAGGATTATGGCACGCCGCTACGGCGACCAGTCGTTTAAGGCTGGCGAAGACCCCGATGCCCTTGCCGACGAACTCGCCGATGTGATGTGGGTGCTCATCTGCATCGCCAACCAAACAGGCGTGGACCTCACCGAGGCGTTCAAGAAAAACCTTGAGAAGAAAACCTCGCGCGACAGCACGCGCCATCTCGACAATCCGAAATTATCCAAATAAAAAAATAAAATCACAATGCAAGAAAACAATCAAGACCGTTACCTCCAAGTGCTCAACGAGAGCAAGGTGACAACCGACGACAACTTCGTCGCAGCCGACGTGAAGGCTATCCTCGACAAACATTTCGACGAAAACAACAACGAGGAAGTCTACAAGCAGTGCTTCAACTCCATCGACCTCACCACGCTCAACTCCACCGACACCGTTTCGTCGGTGACTAAATTCGTGGGTCGCGTAAACGATTTCGAAACCGAATATCCCGAACTCCCTAACGTGGCTGCCATCTGCGTATATCCGAATTTCGCCATGGTGGTGAGCGGCGCGCTTGAGGTTACGGGCGTGCAGAAGGCTGTTGTAGCCGGCTCATTCCCTTCGTCGCAGACCTTCGTGGAGGTCAAGACTGCAGAGACTGCCCTCGCCGTTGCCGACGGTGCTACGGAGGTCGACATCGTGTTCAATATGGGTCTCTACTACGACGGACTCTATGAGGACCTCGCCGACGAGATTGCCGAAATCAAGCACGCAGCGCGCGACGCTCGCCTCAAGGTAATCCTCGAGACTGGTGCTCTCAAGACGGCTCTCGACATCCGCAATGCTGCCATCCTGTCGATGTACTCTGGCGCAGATTTCATCAAGACATCCACCGGCAAGGTCTATCCGGGCGCTTCGCTGGAGGCTGCCTATGTGATGTGCCACGCCATCAAGGAATATTTTGAGAAGACTGGTCGCCGCGTGGGCTTCAAGGTTTCCGGCGGCGTTTCGTCGACCGACGATGCCGTGCGCTACTACACCCTCGTGCGCGAAATCCTCGGCGAGGAATGGCTCACCAACGAACTCTTCCGCATCGGCACATCGCGTGCCGCCAACTACATCCTTTCGTCGATTGTCGGCAAGGATGTGAAGTTTTTCTAAACCGAAGCAACAAGCCATAATAACGGCGGGCGAAGGAATCAATTCCCTCACCCGCCGTTTCTCTTTGCCTCGCTCGCCGTTTTCCTTTGCCCTCATGCGTTTTTGATTTCTCACCCCATAAGTCCTCATCTCCACCCCAAAACGCCCTCAGCGCGGCTTAAAATGCCGTTTTTGGGACAATAAAAAAGCGGCGGCCTTTGCAGGTCGCCGCTTTTGTGTATGCTGCGGTGTCTACAGTTTGCAGTCGGTGAGTTGGTTCACTCCCGGAATTTTGTAGACGGTGCCGATTGCGCCCTTAACCATCACCTTCTTGCCCAAGTTGCCTGGGTTGCTCTTAAGGTTGATTTTGGTGCGAGTGTCGCCTGCTGGCAGACCTACGGCAACGCATTTTGTGATGTCGGTTTCTGATGCCGACTCAGCGATGATTACGTTGAGTTCGTTTGCGCCGTCGGCAGTGAATTTGGTCGATGTCGAAGCGTCGATGCCGCTTGAGTAGCCCACGATGTAGCCAGTTACCCACTTGTCAGTGCCGGTAACGCCGCCGCGGAGGTCGGTAGCGGTGTAAGGCTTGCTCTCAGAGCCGTCGTTGCCTGTCACCACTGTGCCGCTCTTCTTGCCTACGAGCACGTTGTCGAAGCACCATGTAGCGTAGTTAGAGTCGGTTGTAGCCGAGTAGCGGAAGCCGATGTAAACCTTGCCGCTGAACTTGCTAAGGTCGATGTCGCCCGATTTCACCCAGTCGCTGTAGCCGCTTGCTGGAGCAGAAGCGATGTTGCAGTCGAGTTTGGTGTTGGTCGAGTATGATGGGTCGTTGTTTGTCATCACATAAACCTCAAATTTCGATGTAGTGCTGCTGTAGCCGTTCACCTGAGTGTCGAAACTCATCACCTTGTCCTGCATCTTGTCGAGGTCGACGCAAGGAGTGATAAGCCAAGTGTCGAACGGAGCCGTGCCCTTGTAGCCCGAAGCCGTTGCATAGACATTGCTGCTGAATGTGCGCATCGACCATGTCTTGTTGCCGCTTGGTGTTACGAGTGTCCAGCCTTCGCCGAGGAGGTTGCTGTCGGCGATGTCGGTATAGCCGTCGCTGCCTGCGTTCCATGTCTCGAAGTTCTGGTCGATTGATGTAACGGCTGCGCTGCTTACAAACTCAAATTCGTCGGTTGTACCCGTGTTTTCGGTTATGGCAACCATGCCGTAAGTCTTGCCGATAACGCCTTGGATAGTGATAGGGCTGCCGAGGTTGTCAGGAGTGTCGGCGAGGTTCACTTTTGTGCGGAGAGCCGAGCCCTGTGGAAGGTCGATAACGACGCACTTGGTGAGGTCTGTCTCGTTTGGAGTGTCGGCAATCACGATGGTGTTAGGCAACGTGAACGGTGCTTTCCACTCGATGTCGCTGCTGCTCTTCACTTCCGATACGCCCGGTGCTACGGCACCAACGATGTAACCCTTTGTCCACACTTTCTTGGCGAGACCCTGTGACTGCTGCTCAATAGCCTGTGCCACGGTGAGAGGATTGCTCTTTGTGCCGCTTTGCTTCTCGTAGATGCAGTCTACTTCGCTGCGGAGCGTAAGTTGCCATGCGTTGTTGAAGTAGCCCAGGATACCTACGATAGAGATTTCGCCCTCAGGCAGTGTCTCCCAGTAGAAATCAGAGTAGCCGCTGGTGCGCACGTTGATGCTTGCGTTGCCGTCGGTGAGGCTCTGCGATGTGGTCTTTTGGTACTCAGCCCATGTAGCCTTGCCGCCGTTCACAAAGTGCACGCCGTCGAAGCGCACGAGTTGGCTCTGGTATTTGCGGATGCCCTCGTCGTCGGTTGGCAGGGCACCGATGGTAGTCACGATAGTGTCGACCTTCTCAGGTTGTGGAAGGCCGTTGAGTTGTGCGTGCTGCTTGAAGAATTCGAGTGGCATGAATGTGGTTTGCCAGCCGTACGAAGAACTGTATTCAGGCAAGCCAAACTGCTGCAAGCCGGAGTATTTGCCGATGTACATGTCAGTAGCGTCGATAACCACTTCCTGACCGTAGCGGTAGGAGGTGTAGAGGCTGCTGGCGTTGATGCTCAAGGTGATGCACGAAGGCACTGCGTTAGGGTTGAGTGGGTCTACGTAGGTGTCTTGGATTACGAGGTTCTTGTAGATGTTGCCCGCTGCGTCTGAGGAGATTACGCGACCCTTGATGATGAAGTGCGTCTTTGTTTGGGGAA
Organism: Eubacterium sp. CAG:180; assembly: GCA_963590405.1. Lineage (GTDB taxonomy): Bacteria > Bacteroidota > Bacteroidia > Bacteroidales > Muribaculaceae > Limisoma. Next base: position 5,969 of record CAVAPE010000044.1, read on the forward strand.
TCAGGTAGCCGATGGTGTCAACGCAGTTGGCGTCTGACTTCCAGTAAAGTTCCTTGAGGTCGGCTATTGATGTGTTGGCTTCGATTGTCGCTACTGGTCCTGTCAATGGAGGGGTATCCCAGTTGTCGTCGCAACTCGTGATTCCGAGCGATGCGAAAATCAATGCTGCCAGATATAACTTAGAATGTTTCATCTTGATATTTCGTTTTTTTGTTTTTTTACTTTGTTTGTTGCGGTTAGAAACGGATGCCTACGTTGGCGTAGATGCGGATGCCCTGCGCGTAGTAGTAGCGGTTAGGATACTTGTCCACGGAGTAGTTCGTGAAGTCGAAACGGCTCTGTTGATAGCCACCCGTCTGGATGTTGGTCTTGTTGAGGATGTTGTTCACGCTCAGGTTGAAGTTGAGCGACAACTTGCTATTCACATAGACCAGTTTGCCGATGCTTGCGTTGAGCAGGAAGGCATCGCGGAGTTTCTCCTGTGCGGTGATTTCCTTCACCTTGGCAATGTATGCTGCCTCGTTTTCGCAGAACGATGCCAAGCCTGGCATGTATTCGTGGCGGATTGGCGAGAGGTCTACGTAGGCGTCGCCGAGCCATGTGCCATTGATTTCGAAGAACCACTGGTGAGGGGCGTTGTAGTTGATTGAGAGGCTACCTGCTGTTTGCGGTGTGCCGCCAACGTAGAAGTTCTTCAGATAAACCGTCTGTGTTGTGTCTGCACGCGCGCCGTTCTCGAAACTGCGTGTGCCTTGTGGGCGGTTCTTGTACTGGTAGCGTGAGAATGTTCCAGCAAACGACACTGTGAGGTCCGGTGTAACCTTCACTGCTATACCCACCTCGATGCCCTTGTAGGTCTTGTTCACGCCTGTGAGCACGTAGTTGGTAAACGTAGAGTAGTTGTCGTCGTAGAACGAACTGCGGCTTGCACCGTTGTAGGTGTTGGTCCAGAAGCCGGTAATCTTACCGCGCACGCGGCTGTAGTTGAACGAGTAACTGAGGTCACCGCTGAGCACGCGCTCGTTGCCGATGCCTGCGCTTGCGTCGTCCTTGATGCGTGGCGAAACGTAAACGTTGTCTGCCAATGGGGCGCGGGTGCCGTAGGAAGCGTTGATGGTCACGAAGTTGTGTCCGTCAGCCTTGTAGGTCACGCCGGCTTTGAGCATGCTGTTGTCGAAGATGTGGGTCTGACCTCTGCCGTAGGAGTTGTTAGGAGAGCGGCCGTTGCGCATCTTACCGTCGCGCTGGTATTGCGTGTAACTAACCTTCAAGCCGTAGTTGATGTCCCAGTGGCTGCGGTTGATGATGTTCTGCAACCATGCGGTGGCGATGATTGAGTTGATGTCGTAGTTGTAGCCAAACTTGTCGCCCTTTTGGATTGATGCGTAAGGGTTGTTCAAGTCGTTGATGAGCATTGTTTGGTCATCAGGGAAGTCGCGTTCGGTGTATTTGTCGGTGTCAATCCACACTTCGCCGCCCAGAAGGTCGCGCATCGTCTTGTAGTAAGAAGCGCGTGTCCAGTTGAAGCCAACGCCTGCCTGGAGTGTCATGAAGTCGTTCATGCGGTGGTTGAGCGTAGAGTTGAACGCAAAACCGAGTTGGTCGCTGTGGCGGTTCTCAAGGATGTAGATTGAAGCGCCTGGACCTCCGTCTACGCCTGCTGTCTGGTTAGCATAGTAGAGTTTGTCCCAGTTGATCTGACGCATGTCTTCGTCGTTGCGCCAGCGGTTTGCGTAGAGGTTGTACATCTCTTCGTTGTCCTTGTAGTACGAAGGGAGGTAGCGGTAGTAGTCAGGACGTGGGTCGGATGCCTGGTCCCAGTTGAGTGCCGACGATGAGTAGGCTGAGTAGCGGATAGCCGCACCAGTGTTGAGTGTGGTGCCCGACTTCTTGTTCCATATCCAGTTGACCACTGCTGTAGGATCGAACGATTCGATAATCTTGGCGCTGCGCTTCTTGCCGTTCTGCCAGCCCCAGTTAGGGTTGTACATGTGGGTGCCAGCAAGGTCGTAAGCCTCTTCGTAGGTGGCCGACGAACCTGCGCGCTGTGTAGGCGCTCCGTAGAGCGTCAGGGCGAGGCTGTGCTGCTGGTTAAACACTTTCTGTGCCGAGAAGAACAAACCTGCTGATTTGTAGAATGTGCCTTCGGTGATGCCTTCTTTGCTGTAGCGGCCTATTGCCGACAGTGTGAATGCCCAGCCGTTGTCCATAAGACCAGTGGCGTAGGTCACCATGCCGCGGAGCATATAGGCGCCGTTGGTGTACGACACGCTGCCGCGGAAGCCCGGAGCATAGTTGGCTGCAAGGGTGCTGACGTTGGTTGTTCCGCCAATCTCGCCGAGCGAGAAGTTGGCTGGAGCGAGGCCCACGCTTGTCGACTTGCTCTTGAATGCCTGGTTCATGCCGCCAAACGACGAGTAGTTGAAGCGGCCGCGGATAGCGTCGGTAAACTGCACGCCGTTAATGTGCATCTGCGAGTACTGCTGCTCGTAGCCGCGAAGGCGGAAACGCATCGTGCTGAAGTCGTAACTTGCAGCGTTGTAGTACACGTCGTCCGACGAGCCGGCAAGCATGTTGATTGACTGGTCGTTGCCTTCTTCGTCGTCAATCTGATTTTCGTCGAGCACGGTAATGTCGGCTGAGTAGCCTTGTCCGTTGTCCGACTTCATCTTCAGTTGGCCGAGGTCGACTGTTGATTTGGCGAACAGCGTTACGCTTTGCACTATGTCCTTATAGCCATAGGCAATGACGGTCAACGTCTCTTCGCCCGCTTTGGTTGTCGTGATTTTGAAGTCACCGTTAGGTCCGGTCACGGCACTCGCTCCCTGCTGGAGCAACACCGTGGCGCCCGCTACGGGCTGACCGTTGTCGGCGTCTACAACCACGCCTCGCACACCGCCTTGCTGTGCCAGTGACGGCAACGCGCAGAGCACGAGGAGCATTAAAAAGAGTTTGATTCTCATTGGGTTGTGTTATTTGATTATTGTTTGATTTCTCTTACAAGGAATATCTGTGTGGGGAAGTGGTCGCTGTAGCCGTTGAGGTACACGCCAGCGGAGTATGTGCGCAGCGGATAGCCAGCACGGTCGCCCTCTTCGGTGCGCATGCCTGGGATGTCGTTGAGTACTTTGCACTTCATGTATTTGAATGTGGAGCGGTCCTTGCCCACAAGGTTGTAGTTCACGATAATCTGGTCAAACAGGTTCCATTGACCTTTGTAGGCGAGGGTGCCAACGCCGCCAGCAAGCACGTCCCACCAGGGATTGAACCAGCCGCCTTTCTGCACGTCGTCAGCCTTGCGCTTTGCGCCGATCACTTCAGCGCAACTCGGGTCCATTGGGTCGTCGTTGAGGTCGCCCATGATTATGATTTTCTCCGACGGATTTACAGCAAGCACCGAGTCGGCAATCTGCTTCGACAACGCTGCTGCAGCCTCGCGCAGATAACTCGATGCCTTTTGTCCGCCGAGGCGCGATGGCCAGTGGTTCACGATTACGCTCACTCTTTCGCCCATCAGGATGCCGCTCACACACGTCTGGTCGCGGGTAGCGAAGTCGGGCTTCGAATCGATTTTCAGGCGGTGGTGCGTCACGTTGAGCGGACGGAACAGGCGCGGGTTGAAGAGCAGACCCACGTCGATGCCACGGCGGTCAGGAGAGTCGTGGTGCACAATCTGCAGGTTCATCCCCTTCAGTTGCTCGTCCTTCACGAGGTCCTGGAGCACGGTGATGTTCTCCACCTCAGCCACGCCGATTACGGCAGGGCCGGCAGGAGTCAGGTCGTTTTTCATGTTGCTGATGGCATAGGCAAGGTTGTGGATTTTGTTCCAGTAGCGCTTGCCCGACCATTGGCGCGAGCCGTTGGGAGTGAACTCCGCGTCGCGGTTCAGCGGGTTGTTGGGAATTGTGTCAAACAAATTCTCAAGGTTGTAGAAGGCAACGCTCGCCACTTCGTAGCGCTTGCCCGCATGTGCCGGCAAAGTCGCCAAAAGCACAGTCACAATAGCGATGGATAGAATCCGTTTCATATCGTCGATTTTAGATAATTTTTGTCGGAACAAAGTTACAGCAAATTAAAGTGTCAAAAATAACAAAAAAATCTCAATTCCAAATAATAAAGTGGCAAAAAATGCGTCGGGGCGACTCAACGAGCCGCCCCGACGGGAAAAGTTATGGATTTCGCTTACTTAGCGAGCCACTTTCGTAGATTGGTTGCCCACTCTCAAGACATACACTCCGTGGCTTGGGAGCGCAATGTCGTGGCTGAGTGCGCCAGCCCCTGCGTTGTACAGGAGGCGTCCGTCGAGGCTGTAAGCCGCTACTGGCTCAGCGCTTTCGAGCACCACTGTCACACCGTCGGCTGTTGTAAGCACCTTGTAGCCCTTGTTGGCTTCAATCTTACTTACGCTTGCGTCGCGACCGTCAACAAAGATGAAGTCGGAGAAGAACGACACGTCGGTGATTTCGCCTTCAACCACCTTCACTGCATAGACGGTGTACATAAACTGGTCCTTAGGGTCGATGCCCTTGGTGTCGACAACGAGGTAGTTGTCGTAGGTGCCGTCCTGGTTGTAGTTGAAGTCGATGGTTGTTTCGTTAGGGAAGTTCTGGTCAATCTTCAGCGACGAGAAGAGCACATAGCCGCCATCTTCGCCTTCGGCGCTGATTTCGATGTTGTACGCCTCCTGGCCGCATTCAGCCGTCAGGGTGTACTCGTTTTCACCTTCCTTGAGTTCCACTTCCTTGCTGTCAAACTCGTCATTGTTGTAGTACACTGTCAGCACTGCCTTCGTAGCGTTCTTGGCAATAGCCTTGAATGTTGCTGTCACTGTGCCGCCCGCTTCAGTCGGGTAGAGGCTGCCTGAGTCGATGCTGCCGCCCACCTTGAAGCCAATCATGCCGTTGGCTCCCACTGGGTCGCTCACTACCCAGTCGTAGCGGTTGCCGTAGATGTTGTGGGTGGTGAATTGTTCGTCGTCCTCAATCATCTCGTCAGCCGTTGTCGGGTTGTCGACGGTGCCCTTTGTCCAGGCATCAAATTTCGATGTGAAGAGGTTGTAGTCCTCGCCGGCTGCGGTAGTGTGGTACTGGAATGTGGTGACCACATAGGCATCAGCATTCTCCACGTGTTCCCAGTTGGCTGTGAAACTGTCGGCAGTCACGTTGGTCGCCTCAAGTGCCACAGGGGCTTCGAGTTGCTCTTCTACAACCATCACGTCTGTGGAGTAGTCGGAAACGATGTCGCCCTTCTTTGCGCGGACGTTGTAGTAGTAGGTTGGACCGTATTCAAGACCAGTAACATCGTAGGAGCATTCGGTCACTTCCAAATCCTTGATCACATATACCTTGTTGGCTTCCGTATCTTCTTTGCCGTAGGTGTAACTTACGTCGTCGATGGCGAGGTTGCCCTTCGTGCCTTTCTTGAACCCGATGCGCAGTTTGATGCAGTCGCTGTTGTTGATTACCCAACTCGTAGTCATTGCCTCGTTCTCGCCCCATCCTTCAAACACGTATTCGCCGAGGTCTGTCCAACTGGTGCCGTCGTAGCCCTCAAACGACAATTCAGTGTCCTCGCTTGCGCCTTGAGCCTTTACCCACATTGAGAATGACTCGATAGGCTCATCGGTAGTAGGGGTCTCGATGTAGTCGCCCGTAGCATCGAAGCAGAGTGATACGCTTGGTGAGTTGTAGTTGCCCTCAGTGGTGTAGATTTCGCGGCTTGTGCCGTTCTCGCTGAGGTTGATCACCCAGTCCTTAGGCATCTGTGAGTTCTCGGTGTCGATAAACTTGTTTTTCGAACCAGTACCTACCAAGCCGTCGAAACCTTCGGTGATTGTTGTTGGGCCGTCGGCATCGGCAACCGCTTCCTGACGGTAGAACACGTTGAGCAGATACGACTCGGCGTTGCTCACTTCGCCCCATGTGGCGGTGAAGCCGTCGGCGCTGAATTTGCTAGCATTGTAGACTTGCGGTGCCGACAGTGCATCGGTCTTCACTTGCTTCACGACGATGTCGTCGATGAAGATCGCCTGCGAATAGGCATAGAGTTGCACGATGGTCTTGGTGCTACCGCCCTTGAGTGCCACGGTGTAGTCAGTCCAGTCGGATGTGGCCTTCAGGAACTTGTACTCCAGGATACTCGGATTCGGGTTGTTTGGGTTGTAGAGGTTCATATCGCACGACACTGCGCAGAGGGCATCCATTGTGCCTGCCGTTTGGGTGCGGGCGCGGAACGTGATGATGAACTTGCCTTCGTTCTGCGTAGAGTCGAAGTACGGGGTGTTGAGGAGTCCCGGCTCGTTGTCGCTGTCGAGAGCAACGTAGATGCAGCCGCCAGCCTGATAGATTTGCGTGCCGCTCCAGCCATCCGACTGGGTGTACTGGCTGTCGATGGTGAGCGTTTCCTCATCGCTGATGGTATAGATGTCGGGGTACGCTTCGCTTCCTGAGGTGCATTTTGAGAAGTCCTCAGAAAGGAGAACATCGTAGGCAACGGTGTCGTCGGAAGAACTCTTTAAGGTCTTTGCCGTCTTTGCCTTCAGGGCGATTTTGTTTGTTTTTGTGGCAGCCGGAACCAGTTTGTGAGGCTTGCCAACACTTGTCGTAGCATGAATGCCTGCAAGAGACACGGAGGCGCATACTAAGATGGCCAATGCAGAAAATAGAAATGAACGTCTCATCTTTGTAGGGATTTATGACAAGAGTTTTTACCCCCCCCCTATGAGGGGTAATAGTCTCGCAGTTAATTAATTAGTTGATTATCTCGAAGCCGGTGTAGGGCACGAGCGCTTTGGGGACGCGGATGCCTTCCGGCGTTTGGTTGTTTTCGAGCAGGGCTGCCATGATGCGTGGCAGCGCAAGGGCTGAGCCATTGAGCGTGTGGCACAGCGTCATCTTCTTGTTGGCGTCGCGGTAGCGGCAGTGGAGACGGTTGGCTTGGTAACTCTCAAAGTTGGACACAGAACTTACCTCAAGCCAGCGTTTCTGCGCTGCTGAGAACACCTCAAAGTCGAACGTGATGGCTGACGTGAAACTCATGTCGCCGCCGCAGAGGCGCAGGATGTGCCATGGCAACTCGAGTTTTTCGAGCAAGCCTTGCACGTGGTCCTTCATCTCTTCGAGGGCTGCATAGGAGTTTTCGGGCTTCTCGATGCGCACAATCTCCACCTTGTCAAACTGGTGCAGACGGTTGAGGCCGCGCACGTCCTTGCCGTAACTTCCTGCCTCGCGGCGGAAGCATGCTGAGTATGCGCAGTTCTTTTTCGGGAGGTCCTTCTCGTCGAAGATTACGTCGCGATAGATGTTGGTCACTGGCACTTCGGCTGTTGGGATGAGGTAGAGGTTGTCCAAGTTGCAGTGGTACATCTGACCTTCCTTGTCGGGAAGTTGACCTGTGCCGATGCCTGATGCCTCGTTGACCACATAAGGCGGTTGCGTCTCAAGATAGCCAGCCTTTGATGCCTCGTCGAGGAAGAACTGGATGAGGGCGCGCTGCAGTTTTGCGCCTTTGCCGAAGTACACTGGAAAGCCTGCGCCAGTGATCTTCACTCCGAGTTCGAAGTCGATGAGGTTATATTTTTTTGCCAATTCCCAGTGGGGAAGGGCGTCTTCGGGAAGGTTGGGCATTTCGCCGCCGGTCTTCTCCACCACGTTGTCCTCAGCAGTGGTGCCTTCTGGTACCATTGCGCATGGGGTGTTAGGGATGGAGAGCAGGATTTCCGTGATTTTGTCGGCAGCGGACTTCACCTCTTCCTCAATGGCTTTGTTGCTGGCTTTCAGTTCAGCCACCTGCGCCTTGACGGTTTCGGCTTCGTCCTTCTTCCCTGCTTTCATAAGTGCGCCGATTTGGGCTGACAACTTGTTGAGTTCTGCTCCGTTTTGGTCAAATTTGGCCTGCGCCGCACGGCGAGCCTGGTCGAGCTCGAGAATCTCGTTAATCAGTTTTTCGGCGTCGAAATGTTTAACCGCAAGGCGTTTGATTATTTCCTGCGGATTTTCTTTTATAGCACTTAATGTAAGCATGTTTAATCCGTTCTAAATGATGAATTTTGCAAATATAGTCAAATTTTCAAGAAAATTACCTTTTTAGGCAAGTAATTCTTTTACTTTCGCAGAAATCGCCTTTCCTTCGGCTTTTCCTGCCAATTCTTTGGTGGCTGTGCCCATCACCTTGCCCATTTCTTTGGCTGAGGTGGCACCCACGCGGGCGATGATTTCGCGGAGGGCTGCCGTGAGTTCCTCCTCGGAGAGTTGTTTAGGCAGATATTCCTCGATGATGGCTGCCTGCGCAAGTTCTTCTTGTGCGAGGTCGGCACGGTTCTGGTCGGTGTAGATTGATGCGCTTTCCTTGCGTTGTTTCACCATCTTGGCAAGGATTTTGAGCGCAGCGTCGTCGCTCAGTTCGCCGTCGCCGCCTTTGGCAGTCTTGGCTTCAAGAAATTCTTTTTTGATGCCGCGGAGCGCTTCGAGGCGCACTTTGTCGCGGGCAAGCATTGCGGCCTTGATGTCGCCGCTCACTTTGTCAAACAGGTTCATAGTTCTGTGATATTTTTTTGGTTTATTATCAAAATTCTATCTCGCGGCTGTTTTTCTCCTCTGTGCCGCCAGTCGTTACCGCTGGCTTTGCTGGGGCTGCCACTGTGGTTTTTACCTCCGAAATCTGTCGCCACTCCTCGCGCAGGCTGTTGTCGTTGCCGCGGCGGTAGGTAGGGTTCTTCTCGAAGAAGTTGATCAGCGCGTCGCTGTCCATCTGCTCGGGAGTGAGGATGATGTAGTTGGCTCTCGCCTTCTTGCGTATCTGCTCGCTGATTTTGTTCTGTCCGTAGATGTCCTCAATCTCTTTTTTAGGGTCATTCTGCTTCGGCTGCTGGTTTTCAGTCTGCGGCTTTGGGCGGCCGAAGATGGTGCGCTGCGTGCCCTTCACCTTCACTTCGTCGGTGAGGCTCACGTCGAAGCCTGAGGCGAGGATGGTGATTTTCACCTTGTCGCCGAGGGTGTCGTCGAGCGACGTACCCCAGATTACGTCCACATCGTGCGAGAAGTTGACCATAAACTCCTCAATCTCCTGCGTTTCGCCCATCTTCAACTTGTGCTCTGCCTTAGGCGAGTAGTAGAGGTTGAAGAGGATGCGCTTCGACGACTGCACGTCGCGGTTTTTCAGAAGTGGTGAGTTGAGGGCGTCCTCGATGGCCTTGGTCACACGGTTCTCGCCCTCGCCGTAGCCGGTGGAGATGATTGCCGTGCCGCCGTTTTCGAGGGTGGTCTTCACGTCCTTGAAGTCGAGGTTGATTTTACCCTTGGTGTTGATCATCTCGGAGATGCTTCGCGCCGCGTCGGTAAGTGTTTCATCGGCCTTGTCGAACGCGTTGTCGAAGTCCAGGTCGCTATATATGTCGTTGAGCCGCTGGTTGTTGATAAGCAGCAGTGCGTCAACGTATTTGCGCATCTCTTCCGCTCCCGCCAGGGCTTTCTCGATTTTCTTCATGCCTTCGAAGATGAAAGGCACAGTGACGATGCCCACTGTGAGCATGCCGTGCTCGCGGGCTATGCGTGCCACCACAGGCGATGCGCCGGTGCCGGTGCCACCACCCATACCAGCGGTGATAAACACCATCTCGGTGTCGTCGTCAAAGAGGTCGGCAATCTTGTCGGCGGTCTCTTCGGCAGCCTGACGAGCCACGTCGGGGATGTTGCCAGCGCCGAGGCCTTCCTTGCCCAGTTGCACATGGGTGGGCACGGGCGACTGCTTGAGGGCTTGGTAGTCGGTGTTGGTCACCACGAAGGTAACGCCGGGGATGTTCTGCTTGTACATGTAGTTGACTGCGTTGCAGCCACCGCCTCCCACGCCGATAACCTTGATTATCGCCTTGCCGTTTTCCTTGAAACTGCTGAACCCCTTCTCTTCCATCTGGAATACGTCGGAGTTTGCTATCTTGTCGAGGTTGTTGTCTTCCATACTCGTAGTCCTTTCTTTTACATTTCGTCGTCTGGAGAGGTGGTCATCGTGTTGCCGATTTTCTCCCAGAATTTCTTCAAAAAGCGGTTGCCGTCCTTTTGTTTCTGCTCGCGCTCAACTGGCTTATGCTCAGGCTTCTTCTCTTCCTGTTGCTCTTGGTTGGGGTCGTCGTATTCGGGCATCGGAGGTATCGACATGCAGTTGGCTGACGCGGGGTCTTCGGCAACGGCATCGATTACCGACAGCAACTGCGGTATCTTTGCCAGTTCGAGCGACTCGCTAACGCCGGGAAACTGCCCGATGCGCACATTGGCCTTGGTGGCTTCCTGCAACAGCAACTGGATGTTTTTCAAGCGCATGCCGCGACCCGTGGCCACGATGGGGCGCTGCTCGGGGAATTTTGCCAGCAGCAGTTGGTTGCTCACGTTTTGGATTATCTCGCCAGCGCGCGACGACACATAGTTTGCCACGTCGGTGGCAGGGATGCCAGCCACGTTGCCTTGGGGTAGGCTGTCGCTCGGCGGCATAGCGTCGCCGTAGGTGCGCTTGATTTTCTCTGCCTGCTCTTCAACCACGTTGAGCGAACAGAGGTCGCGCGTGATGTTGCGCGAGCCCATAGGAAGCACGGAGAGGTAGGTGAGGTGGTTGTCCTTGAACGTTGCCACGGTGGTGGTTTCCGCTCCGAGGTCCACGTAGGCGCAGCCCAAACGGCGCTCTTCGCTGGTGAGAAGCACGCGCGAGGCGGCTATCGGGGTGACGATGAAGCCGTTCACCTTGATTTTCAGGCGCTCAAACACCATCTGCATGTTGCGGCGCATCTGTTGGCGGCAGAGCACCACGTTCATCACCACGTGGAGGTGCTTGCCGATGCTGCCTATCGGGTTGGCTATCGGTGCCCCGTCGAGTTCATACTGTCCGGGGATGATGTCGATTACATTGGCACTCTCGTAGCGCGCTGCTGCCTCTTGGCGCAGACGGTCGATGAAGTTGCGGCTTATCGGGGTGGTGTCGTCGATGTCGTGGTCAATCTCCACAGCCTCGGCATGGAGCGAGCGTCCGCCGAAGGCAAGGTACACGCCGTCAACCTTGTGGGGCGCGATGTGGGGGTCGTTGCTGATGCGCTGCAGCAGTTCGTTGGTCTTGCTGCAAACCTCATCTACATTGACGATGCTGCCGTATCTCACGCATTCGATGATGGGCACTTCGTGGTAGCACACCGGCGAGGCGTCGCCCGGCGCTTTGACGAGCGCAACCACTCCGGCAATGTGCGAACTGCCGATTTCGAGGGCTACGATATATTTTTTGTCTGCCATATCTGTATGGGTCTATCTTGTTTTTCTAAATTTTCACTTTCTTGCGCTGCGTGGTGTCTGCATGCACAGCCACATCCTGCTGCGGGTCGGGCGACTCTTCGTGTCCGAGTTCGGCGTTGTCCTGTATCCACAGGCGAGGCTTGTCGTAGCGCTTCGTCGCCACTATCTGTCCGTGCCACTTCAGGCTGATGGTGTCGTAGTAGTCCCATCCTTTCACGGGTAGCACTTCCTTGTAGAAGCGCTTCAACTTGGCGAACTTCTTGTCGAGGTCGCTCATGTCGCCGAGGTTCACTATCAGTCCCGTGGTCTTCGGCACGATGTAGATGTTCCTGCGGTCGCCTACCTTGATTGCCGACACCAGTGCGTCGACATCGGGATGCTCGCCCAGATAGTCGATCAGCGGCAGCAGTTGCGTGGGCTGGTACTTCTTGCTGAAATGCCCTTCCACAACGGGAACGTCGAGGAAGAAGCCTGCATTGGCTGGCACATGCTTGCCAGCACGGTTGATGTAGTACGACCCACAGTTGTCGTCAAACACGCGAAGCACCGGCTGCACTGGTTGCAAGTCGATGCGCACGGTGTTGTCGCTGCAGGTGTAGCACTGCACGTGCTCCACGTAGTACTGGCTGTCGAACGTGCGTTCCATCTTTTCGATGTCGATTGACGTGATCGGACGTCCTTTCACCGTAAAGCCAAGGCGTTCCACCTCCGAGAGGATAAACCTGTCGGTGATGAACCGCAGCGAGTCGTTGGGGTTTTCCACATGTGCAACAACGCCGCTACACTTGGCTTCTCGCCGAGCGGCACTCGTCCAGAAGAATGCGGCTACAACGTAGACCACAACGAGGACTGTCGATATGTAGAACACCGTCTTTTTCAATGCTTCTGCTTCGCTATTTCACAAATTTGCGGCAGCAGATTGCACACGTCGCCGGCTCCTGCTGTCAAAAGTACGTCAAAATTATGGTTTTTTATCATTTCTACCAAAGAATTTCTTTCGCAAAGCACTTTGCTTTTGCATTTTATGTCTTTGAAGATGATTTCAGAGGTCACACCCTCTATTGGCAACTCGCGCGCCGGGTAGATGTTGAGCAATATCACGTCGTCGGCAAGCGACAGGGCTTCGGCAAATTGCGGGGCAAAGTCGCGCGTGCGGGTGTAGAGGTGTGGCTGGAACACTACCGTGAGACGGCGGTCGGGATAAAGGTCCTTCACGGAGCGTATGCTGGCTTTGAGTTCGTCGGGGTGGTGGGCATAGTCGTCGATGATTACCTTGCCGTCCTTGCCAGGCTCTTTGAGCCAGAACTCAAAGCGGCGCTTGGCTCCGAGGAAGGTGCCCACGGCATTGCGCATGGTCTCGTCGTCGACGACTGCCAACTGGCACACTGCCATGGCAGCCACGGCGTTTTCGATGTTGATGTCGACGGGCACTCCGAGGCTCACGTCGGCGATGCGTCCCTTCGGACTTACGAAGTCAAACACTATCTCGCCGTTGCCTTTGCGCACGTTTTCGGCATGGAAGTCGCCTTCGTTGCGCGAGTAGTGGTACACGGTCACGCCTTCCTGTGGGCGTGGACGCAGTTTTAAGCCCGTGTGGCAAATGAGTGTGCCGCCCGGCTGGATGAGTTCGGTGAAGTGCGCAAAACTCTCCAAATAGGCTTCTTCTGTGCCGTAGATGTCGAGGTGGTCGGGGTCGGTGGCTGTGACCACGGCGATGTAGGGGTTGAGCCAGTGGAACGAGCGGTCGAACTCGTCGGCTTCAATCACGGTGTAGGGGCTGCTGTCGCTGAGCATGAAGTTGCTGTCGTAGTTGCGCAGTATGCCGCCGAGAAAGGCGTTGCAGCCGATTGGCGAGCAGTGGAGTATGTGGGCTGCCATGCTCGATGTGGTGGTCTTGCCGTGGGTGCCGGAGAAGCAGAGCCCTTTCGACTCGTGGGTGAGCAGACCGAGCACTTGCGCGCGCTTCATCACGGTGAAGCCTCCGTTGCGGAAGTAGTTCAGTCCGGGGTGCTCTGCTGGGATGGCAGGGGTGTAGACCACGAGTGTCGTGGCGTTGTCGCGGCAATAGTCGGGGATGAGGGCGGCATCGTCGTCGTAGACAATCTCGGCACCCTCTTTTGTCAGTTCGTCGGTGAGGTCGGTGCGGGTGCGGTCGTAGCCTGCCACACGCAGCCCCTTCGACAGGTAGTATCTCACGAGGGCTGCCATGCCTATGCCGCCGGCGCCCACGAAGTATACGCTTTTATATTGCTTCTTTTCAGTCATTTCTTTCTGTTTTTTCGCTTTTTTCTTGTTTATTGTCCCACAATCTGCATCACGCGATCAACGATGTCCTTGACGGCGTTGCGGTGCGCCATCGTGGCGATGTTTTCCGACAGGGTTTTGAGCCGCTCGTCGTCCTTCACGAGGGCGAGGGCTTCCTTGACGAGGCTCTCGGCGGCATCAACGTCGCGCACCATCACGGCTGCGTCGCGGTTTGCGAGGGCGAGGGCGTTCTTCGTTTGGTGGTCCTCAGCCACGTTGGGCGACGGCACCAAAAGGGCTGCCTTGCCAAGCAACTGGAGTTCGGAAATCGAACTTGCGCCGGCTCTCGACACTACGAGGTCGGCGGCACGGTAGGCTTCGTCCATGTTGGTTACGAATGCTTGTTGCACTACGTTGCCGGGCTTCTTCTCAGCCATTGTGGCTTGCGCCTGTGCGTCGTAGATTTTGCCAGTCTGCCATATCATTTGCACGCCGTCGGTGGCTTTGATGGTGTCGAGCGCCGCGGCGATGCAGTTGTTCACCGTG
>CAVAPE010000045.1:0-19934 GCA_963590405.1 Eubacterium sp. CAG:180
ATCCTCAATGGTGTCATAAATGGCTTGGTTGACATCTGTGATTTTGAAGTAGGATGCCAAGTCCTCAATGTTCTGCTTGAAGAAATTGCGCAACCATGTCACATCATTCCATTGTCCCAAAATGTAATCAAGGATGTTGTCAACACAGTCGTCATATCTTACTGCCCAAAGTCGTTCGTTTTCCGTGATAAGGTCGAAAGTCATAGTTATATTATTTATGCTGCGAAGATACAACAAATAGACAGAAAATACAACTTATAGGTTGATTTTCTTAGAATGTTTATCATGGTTCTTTTATTAAAAGGGGTATAGAGGAAATAGCAGACAGAGATAGAGTGCCTCTTACGGGGTGCTTTATGAGGGGCGCATTCCCTTTTTCAGCGAGTGGGGCGCTTGAGGGGGGTGAGGTCAGAGGGGGTGGTGCGCGACATTTCTCGGGTGAGGAAGATGCCGATGCTGCGGGTCATGAGGATGTCGTCGTGGTAGCCGTCCTTGGCTCCGAATGCGCCGTTAGGTTTGCGCTCGTAGGTCAGCAACTCGTCGACCGCGCCGCTGTCGCGCTCCACATAGCCGCCGTCCCTCACCGCCGCCACCAGAGTGTTGACCACCAGTGGCTTCGTTTGCCGGTTGGTGTGGAAGCCTAAGCGACTTCTGCCGCCGTCGCCCTCGCTGCGGCGGTAGTACATGTTGGGATAGTAGTCGGCAATCTCCTCAAGGATATATGCCGAGTTTTCGCCCTCGGTGCGCTCCGTCTCCACGGTGTTGCTCTCCACCACGAGTAGCGCTTTGCCGTAGAACGCCGCAATCTGCGCCGCCTTCCATGCCAAGAGGTCGTGGTCGGTGTGTCCGCGCCATTGCGCCACGATTTCCGGCTTGCCGTCGTCGCCGCAGCGGTCGATTACCGCCACCACACTGTAGTCGCTCGTGTCGCTGCGTCCGCCGATGTCGACCACCGCCAGATAGCGATCAGCCACGGCATCTTTCGCTGGCATGCGCCACACCTTCAGCAAGCCCTCGCTGTCCGAGGCAAAATGCACGCCCCGCAGCGCATCGCGACCCTTCACGGCATCGCCCGACACCTCGCCCACAGCCATAGGCTGGCGGCATTGCTGACGCAGACGCATCAGTCCGTTGAGGTCGAAGATACTGCGGTCGGTGGCGGTAAACGCCTCGGCAGCCGTCGTAGGATATTCCGCCTGCATGGCGCGGTGGGTGGTGTATTCACGGCGCTTCGCGTGGTACCACGCAATCTGCTCCAGCGCCAACCCATCTTGCCACAACTGCCGTTCGTATTTGTCCATCGACTGCCATAGCGCATCGTAGTCGTCGACCTCCAAGCGGTAGATGCCCAACTTGTGCCACGGCACGAAGACAGCCTTCTTGTCGCTCAGTCCAGCCTCCGCACGTAGCCACTCGTTGTGGAAATAGTTGCCCACGCCGTTGGCAGTGCTCTCCATCACCACCAGCGTGTGGCTCTCCAGCGCCACCGACCCCGCAATCGAGCGGATAATGTTGTTAGGGTCGTGCCCTGCCGACGTGCGCCAGAAAGCAACCTCCGACAGGTGCGCCATTGCGATGTCCTTGCCGCGCGCCGCCTCCTGCGTCTCCGCCGAAGTGATGGTCACCGTGTTGCTGCGGTGCCCAAGGCGCATGGTGGTGCGGCTGCCCTCGTAGGCAGCGAGGCGCAGCGACGTTTCCCCCTCCGGCAGGTATTCCTCTGGATAGGCGGCGAGCAGTTTGCTCATCATGCCGCGGATGGTCTGCGCCGCATCCTTCACATGCGCACAGATGAGGCTGTGCCAGTTGTCGCGCAACAGCAACTGAATCCACGCCATGTAAGCCTGCACCACCGTAGAGCCGCCCAGTTGGCGCGCCTTCAGCAGGATGATGCGTATAGGCTTGCCAGCAGTGCGCTGCTCCTCCATAGCCGCCACGATGATGCGTTGGGCAGGGTTCAGATGCAGGCGCACGTCGGCATATCCTGCCTTGTCCTTCACCGTGACACAAGTGGCGCACCAATACTCAAAGTCGTAGCGTTGCCGCAGAGTGTCGAAGGCGAGGGCTGACATGCCGCTACTGTAGCCGCCGTCGGCGAGCATCGCTGCCGGCACATTCACCGTCTGCCCGTCGGGATGGCGCACACGCTCTCGCTTGCCCCACGCCCCTTCGCCCGACAGCGGGTCGTAGCAGTCGGCGAGGGCAGCAAGTCGGCGGGCGTTTTCTTTGATAATTTCGTTTTCCATGGTATTTTTTTGGCTCAAAAATAAGGGAGAGGAGGCAGGGGCGGTCGCTATTTAGGGAAATTGGGCATAATGGGCATAATGGGCGGTTGCCGGCAGTCGCCGGCAACAAAAAAAGCCGCCTGGGTGGGCGGCTTTGGGATATAAGATAGTCTCGGATTATTTTGCGAGAATCTTGCTTACTGTGCGGTGTCCGTAGGCATCTGTTGCCACAACCACGAGCACGCCGTTAGCGTTGACTTCAACCTGTGGAGCCGCTGCTTGGGCAACGAGTGCGCCGAGAGTGTTGTAGACAGCGATGCTTGCTGCGCCGTCGGCCTTAACCACGCCGTCGGCATAGCGGATGGCGAGTTTCTCAGCCTCGACAGTCTTCACACTTGAATCCTTGCGGACAATCACCTTGCAGGTGGCAGTGAAGTCGCCGTAGGTAGCCGTGATTGTCGCTGTGCCAGCCTGGAGACCAGTGATCAGCAAGTCGGCCTGATTGCTACCTTCTTCGCCGTGGTTAACCACAACAGAGAGGAGTTCTGGGTCGCTAACCGTGTATTCAACATTGTCGGCAGAGCCTGCGCCGAACACCGTAAGAGTGACTACCGCAGAGCCGTTGATGTCAACGATTGCTTCCGATGGGTTGAATGCCAAGCCCACTGCCGTGCCCTCAAAGTAGAGGATAGGGAGTTGCGCTTCCGAACTCTCAACATGCACCCAAGGAGCGTCGGCAGTTGTGCCGAAGGCGAAGCCGATGGAAGCGAGGAACTCATCGTCGATGCTTTCCTTGAATGTGCCAGTCTTTGATGTCTCCACGTCGGCTGTAGCCACGAGAGAGTAGTTGTCGCCGATGCCGCCTTCAGTGAGACCTGCAGAGTCAGATTCGTCCTCTACGGTCTTACCCACGATGACGTTCACGCCCTTTGGCGATTCGGTTTCGCCGCAGTCGAAAGAGCATTCTTTGCCCACAACGTTGTGGTTGATAATCTTGGTCGTCGAAGTAGAATAGTCAGATGCCAACTCACCGACAATCATACCAGCCGATGTGCATTTTGTCCATTCGGCAGGAGTTGTTGCAGTGATTGTAGAGTATTGCACGATGTTGTTAAGTATCCAACTGCGACCAGCGCGGCCCACGATGCCGCCGATGGTGTTGGCACCTGAGAGGTCGCCCTCGAAGTGGCAGTTCTTCACGTCGCCGCCGTTGCTGTCGGTAGCGCCGGCGATACCGCCGATAACCGTTTCGCCAATGATGTTAACGTCGGTCACTGCGCAGGCATTGGCAGTTGATGAAGTAGACAGGTTGCCTACCAAGCCGCCAATCTTCGAAGCCTTAGGCGCGTTGATGTCGATACCCTCGACTTCCGACGAAGTAAGTTCGGTAGAAAGAGAAGCGTCGCCCACCAAGCCACCGATGATGGCAGTGGATGTGCCGCCAGTGATTGCGCCCTCATGCACGTGTACATTGTCGACAACGGCTTCCGTAGTCGAGCCAGCAAGTACGCCGGCATAGAGATGCTTCGAGTTGAGAGTGAGCGATGGGTTGAGGAACGTGAGGTTCTTCACGTCGGCGGCAGTGGCTTTGCCTTCGCCGTCAACATCGCCGATGATCTCGCTGAAGAGACCCAGACGGCGGTTGGTGTCGCTCACGTTGTTGTTGAAGCCGAGAATGCTGTGGTCCTTGCCGTCGAGGTGACCC
This sequence comes from Eubacterium sp. CAG:180, assembly GCA_963590405.1. Classification (GTDB taxonomy): domain Bacteria; phylum Bacteroidota; class Bacteroidia; order Bacteroidales; family Muribaculaceae; genus Limisoma. Next base: position 3,928 of record CAVAPE010000045.1, read on the forward strand.
TTGAACTGGCTGATTGGCGACCATTGCACATTGCTCATATCGAGGTCGTTGACAATCTCATAGTAGGCAGATGGGGCAGAGGCAATCTGCATCAGGTCGCCCACTGTGGCAATCTGGTAAGGCGAAGCCTTTGTGCCGTCGCCGCCCTTCTCAAATTTCGAGAACGGAAGGTCGTAAAATTCGATGTTAAACTCGCCAGCGTTAGAGTCGCGGTAACTTACCACGAGAGTGTTGTCGACCACGTCGCACACGCTGAGGTCGCCCTTCTCCGTGTCGATTTCAAATTTCTTGATGATGTCGCCGTCGTCGTTGGCAATCATCAGTTGGTTGTTGATGAGACCCGTCTCCGTGTCCTTGATTTTAGCCATGAAGATGTATTCATGCTTGTCGTCGGTGTTGAACAAGTACGGGTTGAGAGTAGTCTCGGTGATGTAGGGCGTGAACAACTCGCCGTCAGGACCGATGTTGATGCTCACGAAGTGGTCCGCGGTGCAGTTGGTGTTGAACCAGCCGATGCGCGAAATCACGTTCTTGTCATCGTCGTAGAGACCGTTGCCGATGCCAAACACATACTGATAGTCGTTGCCCACAGCCACACGGTTGAAGCAGTTCGACAACTGAGCGTCGCCGATGTTCGACGGGAAAGTGGTGACGAGTTCGCACGACGGGACATTGACCATCTCGATTACCTCGGCAGAGCCGCCCGTAATCATAAAGGCGTATTGCTGCTCCTTGCCTGGGAGGTCGGCCATCTTATACCACGACGAAACGTCCTGGTTGATGGTCATCAGTTTTTCAGAATCTTCGTTGTAGACATCGAAGGTGTATGTGAAATCGTCGTTGGCGGTGGTGTAGTTGTCGTTGCGCACCACCACGGCGAGTTTGCCGTCGCTGGAGTAGATGCCCTTGCTCAGGTCCTCGTCGTCGGAGAAAAGACCGAATGAGCGGAAGCCGTAGAGAGCGCCAGTCTCAGCCTCTACAGGCACGGTAACGGTCTTGTAGAGTTTGAACGACTTGTCGTAGATTTCGAGTTTGAGGGTGTTGTTGGGGCTTGCCACAGGGTCGTCGATAGTGTCGTCGACGAAGTATTTCTTGTCGTAGTGAGCGAACACGAAATACGGGTTGCCGTCCACCTTGAAGGCGTTGAGAAACGAACCGTTGTAGTAGGTTGTCTGATAGGTCGGGAATTCGAATGTCTTGCAGATTGTTGGCGCTTCGTTCCATCCGCAAGGCTGATAGATGTCGGCTTTAGTGTAAGCCACGTCGTCCTTGGTCTCGTAGTTGACCAGGGTGAGGCGCTGGAAGTTGGTGTAGCCTTCCGACTCGTCGACATACATCGCTGTCTCGGCAGTGAACGACTGCACGAGTTCGCCTTTCTGGTTGTAGGCACGGAGTTCGCCCGACTGGTTGTAGTTGGCGTCGAACTTGTGGAGGTAGACCATCACTTCCCACGTGCTGGCGTCGCGGTCGAAAAATTTCGTTGTGATTGCGCCAAACGGAGAAATCTCGTTTACTCTATCGCCGTCGGCAATATCGACGTGGATAGTGGCTTCCTTCTCGTGGCTGGCGTTGTAGATGGTCACGTCGGAGCCAGTGTAGGTGTAAGTCTCCTCGTTGACGGTAAATGTCTGCGAGTAGTACCATGTCTTGCCGTCGGTGCCGTTGAGCAAGCCCCACGACTCAGCCTTTGAGATAGTGCTGCCCGGGGTTGGGGTATCAGCGGATGCAACACCTGCCGACATCTTCACCTTCGCGTGTTGCAAGCCTTTGCCTTCCATCGGCGAAACAGTAGCCAGACTGCCGTCGGAGAGGCTGCGGAATTTCTTTGCCGTAGCATTGCCTGCAAAAGCCGATGCCGTCATCATAGTGGCAAGGGCCAAACAGTAGAATTTCTTCATATCAGGTTATTTATTATTGTGAGTATTTTTGTTTCGAAACCTACAAATTGTTACACTTTCGTCTTTTCCGTGGGCAAAATTATTAAATTCCTTTGTCGTGGCAAATCATTTTGCTACAAAAAGTTACGTTATGCAGTAACTTTAACTAAAACCCAATTTTTACACGTCCTCGCTGCGTAAAAATGCACAAAAATGAATACAAAAAAGGAAAGCGCCCCGTGGGTGGTGCAGATTACGAAATAGTCGGTTTTTTTCAAAAAAATTTAAAAAAGCAAACGCAGATTAAAGGATTTTTAAGCGCTATCAATTAACTTTGTAGCAGATAAAACTTACACCGTAATCTGATGAATTATTCTTTTCTGGATTTTCTATCGCTGATAGGAGCGGTAGGCTTGTTCCTCTATGGAATGAAAATCATGAGCGAAGGTTTGCAGAAAACTGCTGGCGACCGTATGCGTAGCATCATGTCGGCAATGACTAAAAACCGTTTCGCAGGTCTATTCACTGGTATCTTCATTACTGCATTAATTCAATCCTCATCGGCGTCGACGGTGATGGTTGTTAGTTTCGTAAACGCTGGCCTTATGTCGCTTGCCGACTCCATGGCGGTGATTATGGGTGCCAACGTGGGTACTACGTTCACAGCATGGATTATCTCCATCTTCGGCGGACAGGTCAACGTTAATGCCTTCATCCTTCCGCTTATCGGCGTCGCCGTGCCGTTCCTCTTCTCGAAGAAGAGCACGCACAAGTCGATTTCCGAATTTCTGATAGGTTTCGCGTTCCTCTTCCTCGGACTGCAACTCATCAGCCAGAACGTGCCCGAACTCGACGCCAACGCACTCGCATTCCTTGCCCACTACGCCGATATGGGCTTCCTCTCTATCGTGCTTTTCGTGCTTGTGGGACTTGTCATAACAATGATTATCCAGTCGTCGGCAGCCACTTTCGCCATCGTGATGATTATGTGCGGCAAAGGATGGATTTCGTTTGAGATGGGATGCGCCATGGTGCTCGGTAGCAACATCGGTACTACAATCACCCCGATTCTCGCCTCCCTCGGCGCTAACTCAGCCGCCAAGAAAGCCGCTCTCGGACACCTGCTCTTCAACTGCTTCGGCACCGTTTGGGCGCTGGCGTTCATCTATCCGCTCATCTCTGGTGTGAGTGCCATCACTCGCAGCATCGGTCCTGGCGACCCTGCCATAGCCCACGCCTCGGCAGCATCGATGTCGTTCGGACTGTCGGTGTTCCACACCATCTTCAATATGGTCAATGTGGTAATCATGATTTGGTTCACCGAGACGTATGTGAAGATTTGCAACTTCCTCATCAAGCCGAAACGCAAGGACGACGACGAATTCCAACTCAAATACATCTCGCGCGGTATGCTCAACGCCTCCGAACTCAACATCGCCCAGGCGCAGCGCGAAATCGAACTTTATGCTGAGCGCGTGAACCGCATGTTTGGCATGGTGCGCACCCTTGAGCACGAGAAACCCGACACCGAGGAGTTCAACAAACTCTTCTCGCGCATTGGTAAGTACGAATCCATTGCCGACCGCATGGAAATTGAGATTGCCAACTACCTTAACTGCGTGGTCGACGGACGCCTCAGTTACGAAGGTAAACTCCGCATCTCCTCTATGCTCAGCATCGTGAGCGAAATAGAGAGCATCGCCGACAGTTGCAACAACCTCGCCCGCACGATGGTGCGCCAGCATCAGGCAAAGATCGAGTTCAACAAGGTGGTGAGCGACAACATCGACACCATGTTCAAATACGTTTCCGAGGCGCTCGAAAACATGATTATCCTCTTGCGCGACATCGAGAACGTCGACGAGAAGCAGATAATGATTTCCTACAACAAAGAGCGTGAAATCAACAACTATCGCAACGCCATCCGTTCGGAAAACGTCGACAACATCAACAACAAGGTATATCCTTACGAAGAAGGCATCTACTACATGGACATCATCTGCGAGAGCGAACGCCTCTGCGACTATGTGGTCAATGTGGTTGACTGCGTGCGCGATCAGTCGCACGAACATGAAGAGTAGGCGACCATAGGCGGTATCTCCTACTTTTGTGCAAACCATGCTATAAAACGTTAAATAACGGCTCTTTTGGCGGAAATTTGCTAACTTCGCAGAAATAAGACAGAAAAAAGTGGATATACTGTTGACCATACTCGGCATTGCCCTGCTCCTTCTGGGGTTGTATCTGTGCCTGCGACCCTACGTGCCGTCGGTGCTTGCTTCCTATGGCGGGATATGGCTGCTGCAGTGGGGCGGACTGATCGACATCCCTACCGTTACGCTCTCCTATTGGGGCGTGATGGTGGTGATTGTGGTTACTATCAGTTCGATGCAACCGCCAGTGATGGTGAAAGCCACACAAGGCTTGCCCCACATCCTCATCACCTCGTTTGCTGGGATGCTTCTCGGCATGACCATGGGCTATTACGCCTCGATGATTATCGGCGCGGTGCTCGGCGCTGCTGCCGGCGGCATCTACTTTGCCCGCACACCCAAGGGCGCGGCGTTGCAGTTCCCTTCGAAGCGGTTTTTGCAGTATCTGTGTGCCAAGGGTTTCCCCACGGTCATCTCGGTGTCGCTCACGGGCATAGCCATTATGGTTGCCATTGCCGCCTACAACAGTATTCCTCACATTTAATTTACCGACGAAGATGAAGAAACTGCTCACAATCATATTGTTTTTTGCAGCCTTGTCGCTGATGGCTGGCGCAGCCACGGTGAAGGGCAGCAAAGAGATGAAGTTCAAGCCCATAACGCCAAATATGGACTCCATCAAGATGGCTGTCAACGATGTGCGTTCCGACTTCTACTACAAGCGCCTGTGGCGTAAGTTCCTCGCCAACGACACGAGTATGTCGATGCAGGCATACCGCCACCTCTACCTCGGCTACGTGTTCCAGGAAGACTACAACCCCTACCGCGAGAGCGAATACACCAAGAAAATTCAGCCGCTCTACTACAAGAAAAACCATACGCCGGCAGAGTGCGACACCATCATCAAATACGCCGAACTCTCGCTCGCCGACGACCCGTTTGACCTCAATCAGATGCAGTTTTTCATCTATGCGCTGAAGGAAAAGAAGAAATACGCCAAGGCGTCGATATGGCAGTACCGCCTCAATCACCTTGTGCAAGCAATCATCTCCACTGGCCTCGGCACGCAGGAAAAGCCGTGGGTGGTGACCAGTCCGACGCACGAGTATGTCATTGCCAACTTCCTCGGCTACACCGTGACCGACCATAAGGAGTATGAAGGCGACATCGACTATATCATCTTCGACAATCCCAAGGACAAAGGTCCTGAGGGCTTCTATTTTGATGTGTCGAACATCCTGAAGATGTACAACTTGAAATTCCCCGGACAGCAGTGATTTCTGAAACGGCAATAACCAAATTTGTCAACGGCCGCGCGCTGATGTGGCTCATGGCGCTGCTGGGCGCAGTGTGCTCCCTCGGCATGCTTCCGTTTTTCGGACAGATACCCGATGCCGTTGAGGGGCTCTATGGCGACGGCTTCGGCAGCCTCGGGCTGTCGGTCTTCGTATCGTGGGCAGCCAACACCGTTGTGGTGCTCGCCATCGCCGTGATGCTCTACGTGCTCAACAAGACCTTCGCCTTCATCCGTGAGTACACGATGATGTTTGTCACCGTGTTTCTCTCCACCACATTCTTCAACCCCCACGTGTCGCTCTCGCTCGGCACGCCCACACTGCTCGCCTTAGTGCTGCTGGTGTGCTGCTTCGTCATGTTCCACGCCTTCATGCAGCCGCAGCGCCGCAGCGTGGTGTTTCTCATCACCGCCATCCTCACCGTGTGTGCGATGCAGAGTTTCGTGTTTGCGCTCTACATCCCCGTGTTCTTGGTGGGCTTCATCCAGATGCGCATCTTCTCCTTCAAGTCGCTGCTCGCCATGCTTGTGGGCATCGCCGTGCCCGTGTGGGTAGCCACTGCGTTCGGCTGGATTGACCCCTTGGCAATTCGCTTGCCTGCCATCGCCACGAGTTTCGCCGACTATATCGCCGGAGTGGACCGCCCTAACCTCATTCAGGTGGCTTACGTAGCCGTGCTGGGAAGTATCTTCGGTATTGTCAGCATCTGGACCATAATCAGTTACCGTCAGCAGTTGAGAGTCTACAACGGCTTCTTCAACGTGCTCGCCATAGCAACCCTCATAATGATGGTTGCCGACCCCCACGACATTGATGCCTTTGTGGTGGTAATCAACATGCTAACAGCCATTCAGGCGGCGCATTTCTTCACCATAAGGAAAGTGCCGAAAGGCTACGCAGTGTTTCTTGTGCTACTCCTGATCAACATTGTGCTGTCGCTCGCCGTGGCATTTAATCTGTTCAGTCTATGAAAATAATCGTTGAGGCGCATATCCCTTTCATCAAAGGACTTCTTGAAGAGTTTGGCGAGGTGGTCTACCTGCCTGCCCCCGAAATCGATGCAGCGGCAGTGAAGGATGCCGACGCACTGTTTGTGCGCACCCGCACCCGTTGCAACAAGGACTTGCTCGACGGCAGCCGTGTGGCGTTTATCGCCACAGCCACCATCGGCACCGACCACATAGACCTCGACTATTGTCGCAGCCGTGGCATCACCGTGGCTAATGCGCCGGGATGCAACGCGCCCGCCGTGGCGCAGTATGTGCATTCGGTCGTTGGGCGCTATTTTCATAACCGTGTCGAAGGACTTACGCTCGGCGTTGTCGGCGTGGGGCATGTGGGCAGCATCGTAGCCCGTTGGGGCGAACGTCTGGGCATGAAGGTGCTCCGCTGCGACCCTCCTCGCCAGCGATGCGAGGGCGGCGACTTCGTGGACATCCGCACCATCGCCCGTGAGGCTGACGTGATCACTTTCCATACCCCCTTGACCCGTGAGGGCGAGGATGCCACCTTCCACCTCGCCGACCTGCAGTTTCTGCAGAGCCTGAGCCACTGCCGACTGCTCATCAACAGCGCGCGTGGCAGCGTGGTCGACAATCCTGCGCTCGTCACGGCTCTCGACAACCATTGCCTTGAGGCGGCAGCCATCGACTGCTGGGAAAGCCCGGGCATCAACATCGACTTGCTGAAGTGCGTATGGGTGGGAACGCCCCACATTGCCGGCTATTCGGCAGAGGGCAAGCAGCGCGCCACGATGATGGCTCTGGAAGCGTTTGAGCGCCACTATGGCGTTAAGGTCAGCGGTAAGCCGCACGTCGACGCTCCGCTCCTCGGCGCAGATGTGGAGAATATAAAACAAGTGGTCGACTCCTACGACCCGATGATTGACACCAGTCGATTGAAAGCCGACCCCTCGTTGTTTGAATATCTGCGCAACCACTACGACCTCCGCGCGGAGGTGCGTTAGCGATGCGCTATTTTTCCCTCATATAGAGATTTATCGGAGTACCAGTGAAGTCCCACTGCTCGCGGATTTTGTTTTCCAGATAGCGGCGGTAGGGCTCTTTCACCCATTGCGGAAGGTTGCAGAAGAACACAAACGTTGGGATGCGCTGCTCCTTGAGCATGGTCACATATTTGATTTTCACATATTTGCCCTTGTTGGCTGGCGGCGGATATGCGCTGATAACCTCCTGCATGTAGTTGTTGAGTTGCGAGGTAGGCACGATGCGCTGGCGGTTGTTGTAGACCTCCACTGCCGTTTCCAGCACCTTGTAGATGCGCTGCTTGGTGAGCGCCGAGGTGAAGATGATGGGGAAGTCGGAGAACGGCGCGAAGCGGTCGCGGATGGCTGCCTCGAAGTGCTTGATGGCAGCGGTGCTCTTGTCCTGCACAAGGTCCCATTTGTTGACGCAAACGATGAGTCCCTTCTTGTTTTTCTGGATGAGCGAGAAGATGTTCACGTCCTGCGCCTCGATGCCGCGTGTGGCATCAATCATGAGGATGCACACGTCGCTGTTTTCAATGGAGCGGATGGAGCGGATCACGCTGTAGTACTCGATGTCCTCGTTCACCTTTGCCTTCTTGCGGATGCCAGCGGTGTCGACGAGGTAGAAGTCGAAGCCAAACTTAGAGTAGCGCGTGTAGATGCTGTCGCGCGTGGTGCCGGCGATGTCGGTCACGATGTTGCGGTCCTCGCCGATGAAGGCGTTGATGATCGACGATTTTCCGGCGTTAGGGCGTCCCACGATGGCGAAGCGAGGCAGTTGCTCGATGGTCTCGTCGATGTCGTCCTTCGGTGGGAAGCGCTTCATGATCTCGTCGAGGAGGTCGCCTGTGCCCGAGCCGCTGATGGCTGAAAGGCAGTAAGGGTCGCCGAGGCCGAGGCTATAGAACTCTGCCGAGTTGTAGCGCCACTCGTTGGAGTCGCACTTGTTAGCCACGAGGATTACGGGCTTCTTGGCGCGGCGCAGTATGGATGCCACCTTGTCGTCGAGGTCGGTCACGCCGTTCATTGCGTCCACCACGAAGAGGATTTCGTCTGCCTCCTCAATGGCGATTGCCACCTGCTTGTTGATTTCGCCTTCAAACACGTCCTCAGAGTTGACCACCCAGCCGCCCGTGTCGACAATCGAAAACTCCTGTCCGCACCAGTCCACCTTGCCGTATTGGCGGTCGCGAGTGGTGCCCGACATGTCGTCGACAATCGCTGTGCGCGACTGCGTAAGGCGGTTGAACAACGTTGATTTGCCCACATTCGGGCGTCCCACGATGGCTACTAATCGTCCCATATCTTTACTCCTTTCTTTAATTGCTTATTCCACATATCCGAAGGCGCGGAGTTTGTTCTCGCGGTTGCGCCAGTCGGGTTCCACTTTCACGAAAATCTCGAGAAACACCTTCTTCCCGAAGAATTTCTCGATGTCGCGGCGCGAGTCCATGCCCACGCGTTTCAGTTTCTGTCCGCCGTGACCGATAACGATGCCTTTTTGGCTGTCGCGCTCCACATAGACCACCGCCATGATGTGGATGTCCGTCTTGCCTTCGTCGTATTTCTCCACAATGACCTCCGTGGCGTAAGGCACCTCCTTGTCGTAGGTCAGCAGGATTTTCTCGCGGATAATCTCCGTGACGAAGAAGCGCGCCGGCTTGTCGGTGAGGGCGTCCTTGCCGAAATAGGGCGGCGACGGCGGCAGGAGTTCCACGATGCGCTTCATCAGGCTCTGCACGTTGAAGTTCTCCTTTGCCGACATTGGGAACACCTCTGCCTGCGGCAGAAGTGCTTTCCAGCGGTCCATCACGCCGAGCAAGTCGGCGTTGCCCTTTAGCAGGTCAATCTTGTTGATTACCAGCAGCACCGGCACTTTTTCCTTAGCCACCTTGGCTATGAAGTCGGCGTTTTTTGTGGCATCTTCCACCACGTCGGTGACGTAGAGGAGGATGTCGGCGTCGGTGAGTGCGCTCTCCGAGAAGTTGAGCATGCTTTCCTGAAGTTTGTACTTTGGCTTCAGCACGCCGGGGGTGTCGGAAAACACAATCTGATAGTCCTCGGCGTTGACGATGCCGAGGATGCGGTGGCGGGTGGTCTGTGCCTTCTGTGTGATTATCGACACTCGTTCGCCCACCAACTGGTTCATCAGTGTCGACTTGCCAACATTCGGGTTGCCCACGATGTTGACGAAACCTGCTTTGTGAGTCATGATTTCCTTCTGCAAAAAAATGCGGAATGCGGTACGGGAATTATCCTGTGCCGCGTTCCGCACGGTTTTATTATTAAATAGTCTTGCTCGTTCGGTTTTTTAGCAATCCCAGACGAGGTACATTGCGCCCCAAGTGAAGCCGGCACCGAATGCCGTGAGCACAATCTTGTCGCCTTTCTTGAGTTTCGACTTGTTCTCGTCGAGGCACAAGGGGATTGATGCGGCACTCGTGTTGCCGCGTTTCTGAATGTTGACAAGCACCTTGTCCTCTGGCACGCCGATGCGTCCGCCAACGGCTTCGATGATGCGCAGGTTGGCCTGGTGAGGCACAAACCAGTCGATGTCGTCCACCGTAAGGTTGTTGCGTTTCATCACGTCGAGCGATGCAGTGAGCATGTCGGTTACAGCGTGCTTGTAGACTGCACGACCTTCCTGATAGACGAAGTGCTCGTGGGCGTCGACTGTAGCGTGCGATGCAGGGTAAGCCGAGCCGCCGGCTTTCATCACCAAGTGAGGCAAGCCTTCGCCGTCAACGTGGAACACGCCGTCGATCACGCCAACAGCCTCGTTGTCGGTAGGCTCTACCATTACGGCAGCGGCACCGTCGCCGAAGAGTGGGCAGGTTGAGCGGTCATCGTAGTTGGTCATGCTCGACATCATTTCGGCTGCCACAACAACGACTCTCTTATAGATGCCCGAGCGGATATAGGCATTCGCATCCTGAAGGGCAACGATAAAGCCGGCGCACGCTGCCTGAATGTCGTAGGCGTAGCAGTTTGTGAGTCCTGCCTTGTGCGAGATTATCGATGCTGTTGAAGGGAAGCGGTAGTCAGGGTTGGAAGTGGCGCAAATCACCAAGTCGATGGCGTCCTTCGCCACGCCGGTGTTAGCGAGCAGACGCTCAACGGCGATTGCTCCCATGTGCGACGAACCCAAGCCTTCTCCTTTCTGGATGCGGCGCTCTTTTATACCTACACGGGTTGTAATCCATTCGTCGTTGGTGTCAACCATGTGCGACAACTCCTCGTTGGTGAGCACATAGTCAGGCACATACGATGCGATTCCCGTAATTCTTGCTCTTGTCATTATATTTTTGTCTCCGTTAAACAAATTTGTCCTAAACGTTGGCATTTAGGACAATTTCTTCCACATTTGGTGTGTGCTTACAGATTAGAGGGCAGCCTCTTTTTCGATTGCAACTTTTCCTCTGTAATATCCACATTCGCCACACACTGTGTGGTAAACGTGCCATGCGCCGCAGTTAGGGCAGAGTACCAATGTAGGAGCTACAGCCTTATCGTGAGTTCTTCTCTTAGCTGTTCTTGTCTTCGATTGTTTTCGTTTTGGATGTGCCATTGTTCTTATTTATTATTTGTTGTTATCAATTAATCCCCTCAAGGCTTCCCATCGAGGGTCGTTAGTTACTTCTTCACTGTTGCCGTTGGAGGCACCGCTGTGCTTGTTCAGTTCTGCCACCATCGCGGCGTTGCACTGGCCTTCGGCGTGGGTGTGCTTCATCGGAACGGTCAGCGCTATCGTGTCGTAGATGAGGTCGGTGAGGTCGTAGTCGCGTTCGCGCTCCGACACTTCAATCAGTTCGTCGTCCACGTCGTTGCTCTCCTCGGCATATTTCAGCGTAACCTGATAGTCGGTGTCGACTGGCAGCGTCATGTCGTCGAGGCAACGATCGCAACCCACTGTGATAGACCCTTTGAGCAAAAAAGTCAAGTCGAAATAGTCGCCACGGTGGTCAACTTCCAACTTCACGTCAACATTTCCGCCACGAATCTCGCTTCCCTCGCGTTGGCTGAAGAAAGCGTCATCGACAACGTAGTTAAACTGCTGAATGCCAAGCGGCAAAGTCCTCAGTTCTAACTTATAGGAGTGTAATTGTCCCATTATCGTTCCGTTAAAACGGCACAAAGATATAAACAAATTATCGAATTATCAACAATTTCCGTCCTTTTGTGCCAATTCCCGACCACACTTGCGGAAATATTTACAACTATTGTGAATATTTACAATTCCTTTGCAATTATTTCTTATCGCGGATTTCCACACGGCGGATTTTTCCGCTGATGGTCTTCGGCAACTCGTCGACAAATTCCACTACGCGCGGATATTTGTAGGGAGCAGTGGTGCGCTTCACGTGGTCCTGAATTTCCTTGATGAGCGCTTCGTCGGCGCGGTCCTTGTATTCCTTCGACAGCACGATAGTGGCTTTCACCACTTGTCCGCGGATTTCGTCGGGCACGCCGGTGATGGCACATTCCACCACGGCAGGGTGCGTCATCAGTGCACTTTCCACCTCAAACGGGCCGATGCGGTAGCCCGACGACTTGATTACGTCGTCCTTACGACCGATGAACCAGAAATAGCCGTCTTCGTCGCGCCATGCCACGTCGCCGGTGTGGTAGATGCCGTCGTGCCATGCCTCGCGCGTGAGTTCGGGGTCGCGGTAGTATTCCTTAAACAGTCCGAGCGGAGCCTTGCCCTCGGTGCGCACTACGATTTCGCCCTGTTCGCCGTCCTCAGCCCAACGCCCGTCGGAGGTGAGGAGGTCGATGTCGTAGACTGGTCCTTTTTTGCCCATGCTGCCTGGCTTGGGGTTGACCCACGGATAGGTGGCTATGGTGAGGGTGGTTTCGGTCTGTCCGAAGCCTTCCATCAGTTTGATACCCGTGAGGCGCAGCCACTCGTCGTAGACGCTTGGGTTGAGCGCTTCGCCAGCGATGGTGCAGTATTTGAGCGACGAGATGTCGAATTTCGTGAGGTCTTCGCGGATGAGGAAGCGGAACACCGTCGGAGGCGCGCAGAACGAGGTGATGTGATAGTTGTGTATCATGTGGAGCACGTCGACTGGCTTAAATTTCTCAAAGTCGTAGACAAACACGTTGGCGCCAGCAATCCACTGTCCGTAGAGTTTGCCCCACACTGCCTTGCCCCAACCAGTGTCGGCGAGGGTGAGGTGGAGGCTGTCCTCGTGGAGGTTATGCCAGTAGGAGCCAGTGATGATGTGTCCGAGAGGGTAGGTGAAGTCGTGCGCCACCATCTTAGGCTCGCCGGTGGTGCCTGAGGTGAAGTACATCAGCGAGATGTCGTCGTTGGTGTTGGCGTGTGCTGGGCGCACAAACGGCGCTGCCTCTGCACAGCCTTTGTTGAAGTCAACCCATCCTTCTGGCAGGTGAGGGCCGGTGGAGATGCGCACCTTCAGCGACGGGCATTGCGGTAGCGCGTCGTCCACGTGCTTGAGCACGATGTCGTCGCCCACGGCAACGATGGCTTTGATGTCAGCCGACTGGCAGCGGTACACGATGTCCTTGGCGGTGAGCAGGTGGGTTGCCGGGATGGTTGTCGCGCCGATTTTGTGGAGCGCGATGATTGAGAACCAGAACTGGTAGCGGCGCTTGAGTATGAGCATCACCATGTCGCCGTGCCCGATGCCGAGCGAGGTGAAGAATGATGCCGCCTTGTCGCTTTCGCGCTTGATGTCGGCAAAGGTGAACTGTATCTTTTCGCCGTTCTCGTTGGTCCAGAGAAGGGCTGGCTTGTCGGGGTTGGTGCGTGCCCATTCGTCGACCACGTCGTAGCCGAAGTTGAAGTTGTCGGGCACATTAACCTTGAAGTTCTGCATGAAATCCTCGTAGGAGTCGAACTTCGTCTTGTCAAGAAATTTCTCTAACATAATCTTTCGTGATGATTGCAGATTGGTGGTGAATGGGGATTAAACGATGACGGCGATGAATTTCAGTTCCTTGTCGCCGATGGCACGCATGCCGTGCGGACGGCGAGCGTCAAACATGATGGTGTCGCCCTCGTTGAGCGTGAGCACCTTGCCGTCGATGTGCAGTTCCATTGAGCCCTGCTCCACATAGTCCATCTCCTGTCCGTCGTGGCTGCTGAGATGCACCTCGGCTTTGGCATCGGCCTCGGGCTTGACGCTCACCAAAAATGGCTCAATCCTGCGCCCAGCGAAGCCGCCAGCAAGCGACTGGTATTTGTACCAGTTGCGGCGTTCCACCGACACTCCGCAGCCCTTGCGCGTGATGAAGTAACTGCGCATCTTTGGCTCGTCGCCAAAGAGCAGTGCCATGATTTCCACTCCGTAAGCCTCGGCGATGCACTTGGCAGTGCTCACGGGGATGTCGGCAGTGCCCTCCTCGTAGCCGAGGTATTTTTCCTTTTCTATGCCACAGGCTGTGCAAATCTCGTCGACCGACAGTCCCAGCGCCTCGCGCAAACCTTTGAGGCGGGTGGCTACTTCTTCAATATGTCCCATATCCGATAGGTTTTCTGCAAAGATATGGCTTAATGTGGCAAAAGTGTACGCAATTAACCGATTTTATCAGTTAATAATCTGTAAATTACACACTTACGTCCAATCTGTGCCGCACACATCCGCCGATAGTGTGCAATATCGCTGGCGTGGGAATAGAAAAAGGGGCTAACCTCACGGTCATCCCCTTTCAGAAATTCAAATTATTTAACTGCATTATTTTACGAATACTTTTACGGCTTTGCCGTCGACCGTGACAATGTACATGCCGCGGGCTGCGTTGATGGTGCGCAACGGAGTGTTGAGCGCCACTGCCTGACCGGCTACGTTGTAGACCGACACGTTAGTAGCCTCGCCGAGGATGCTGATTGTGCCGTTGCCGCCAACCACGCGTGCTGCATCGTTGCCTACCTTCTCCACGCCTGTTGTGGTGAGGTATTCGGCAAAAACTTCCTTGGCGTTGAGGTCGAGGGTGAGTTTGTAGGCACCGTTCTTGATGCAGAATGCTCCGTCACTGTATTTGCCGAAGTCGGTGTACTCCTCCTCTTTTGTCATCTCGCCGTCCTTTTTGTTCGGACACCAGCGGCTACCGTTGACCACGTCCCAACTCTTATCGATACCGGTTACGAATGCGAAGTACGACAAGTCGTCGGCACCTTCTTCGCCCACAGCCTTGTCTGCCACCTTCATATCAATAGGATTGAAGACGAACACGCCTGGCTTTTCGGGGTCGGACTCAGCCATATAACTCTCGTCGGTCGAACTCCAGCCGTGACCGTCGGCCTTGTTGGTGTTGCCGATTACATACATCTTTGTAGGAGCAATGTAGAGAGTTCCTTTGAGGAGGTTGATGCGTACGAAGAATGTGCCGAGACCCACTCTCACTGCGTTTGTGTTTTTGCTTATAGTCAAATCCTCTGCGAGGGAGCCGTCCTGGTCGTTGGTCGACAAGCCGTAGCGGTTGGCGTTGACGTACGACCATCCACCGTCATCGTTGTTCTCAGCGAGCACTGTCGTGAAGCCGATGTTTTGCGCCGTTGACTTTGTGGTGATGGTTGCATTATATACATAGTCGCCTACCCATGTCATTTCGATGCCGTCGGTAGGATTCCAGGCTGAGCCCTCGCTTTGTCCGATGATGTACATTTTGGGCTTCGGCAATTCAAAGGTGTATTTTGCTGCCATCTGTCCAGGCACGTATTGATAGATTGCTACCGTGAAGGAGTCAACAGCCTTTGCAATGAGCACATTCTGGTTAGGTTTCGCTGCCGGAGTGCTGAATTCAGCCTCGTGGGTTGCTACGACAGTGTTGGTGGAGCGGTCTACAATTTGGAAACCGTCTACATAGTTTGTGCCGCAAGGCTCAATGGTGTACAATACGTCGTTGAGGATGAAGGCATCGCCGCCGGCTGTAGCGTTGGCTGTGCCGACAACGCTATACAGCACGTCTTCGCCATTATCTGGATGCGAGAAACATTTTTGTTGGCGGGTTGGACGGGATACAAATTCATCGTTGCTCGACTGTTTTGTTGGTTGCACAATGCCATCTGTGCTACATGCGTTTTTCGAAACAAATGCAGTCGACAAGTCTGTGTCCTGCACACCATTTATTATGAATATCTTCGCAATCTTTTCCGAACCACTTGGGGCTACATAGAAAGCGCCTCCGTCTTTACTCATAATGTCGCCAGTAGCACGGCCTATAAAGTCCATACGTCCAGCCGTTACGCCATCGGGGAGAGTGACGGTAAGGTCAACCAGTTCGGTCTCTCCTGCTGGCAGCACCTTGAAATTGGTGCATGACGCATTAGAGACAAATGAGTTGCTGATGATGAGGTTGCCGGCTTGATCACTTGTGATGGCTGTGCCTGCTGTGCCTAATCCGGTAACCGTAGTGATGTCATCTTTGTCGATGTAGTAGAGCGTCGATGTTGTTCGGTCGTTGGTAACGATTTTCCCGTTAACGACCGTGGCCCAACGTGCATTGCCCGCAGTCGGCAAGTTCTTTTTTACTGCCCAATCCTGGGTCAGAGTTTGCGCCTGCATCATAGTGGATGCAGCCAAGACGGTAAGACAACCGCCTACAAAGAGTCTAAAATTTCTCATGCTTATAAAATCTTTAGGTTTGTTATGTTAGAAGTGTTTTGCCCTTATTTGTTTATGTTGCGAGGCAAACATATACATTTTTAATGTCAAAAGCAACAATA
>CAVAPE010000046.1:0-19508 GCA_963590405.1 Eubacterium sp. CAG:180
AAAAATGAGCAAACATCGCGACAACTACACTTTCCTCACTAAGGCGCCGGTGCATAGGGTGATTTTCACCATGGCGGTGCCGACAATCATCTCAATGCTCGTGACGAGCCTCTACAACATGGCCGACACGTTTTTTGTGGGCAAAATCGACACGCAGTCGACGGCAGCCGTGGGCGTGGTGTTTTCGGTGATGTCGGTAATCCAGTCCATCGGCTTCTTCTGCGGACACGGCTCTGGCAACTACATGTCGAGGAAGTTGGGCGCGCGTGAAGTGGACGCAGCCCGCGTGATGTCGTCGACAGGCTTTGTCTATAGTTTCTCGATGGGCATAGTGTTTGCCGTGGTGGGGCATATCTTCCTCCCCGAATTGGCAACGCTCCTTGGCTCAACCCCAACCATACAGCCCTACACCGAACAGTATCTCGGCATCATCCTCCTCGGCGCGCCATTGATGACCGCCTCGCTCACGATGAACAACCAGATGCGCTTTCAGGGCAACGCCGCCTTTGCCATGTACGGCATCCTTGCCGGCGCTGTGGTCAACGTGGCACTCGACCCTCTGCTCATCTTCACCTTCGGCATGGGTATCCGTGGCGCAGCGTGGGCAACCGTGCTGGGGCAGTTGTGCGGCTTCCTCATACTCCTGCGTATGTCGGGACGCAACGGCGGCATCGCCATCACCGTGAAGCGGTTCTGCGGCAAGATGTCGCTCGCTCGCGAGATTTTCTACGGCGGCTCGCCGTCGCTCTTCCGCCAGGGACTTGCCGCCTTCGCCACCGTGGCACTCAACGTGTCGGCGGGCGCATACGGCGACGCAGCAATCGCCGGAATGAGCATCGTGACACGCTATTGCTTCTTCATCCTTGCCGTGATTATTGGCTTGGGCCAGGGCTTTCAGCCCCTCTGCGGCTTCTGCTACGGCGCGCGGCTCTATCCACGTGTGAAAGAGGGATTTATGTTTTGCGTGAAGATCGGTTCGGTATTCTTAGTGGTCTGCGCACTGGTGAGTTGCCTGTTTGCCGAAGAGATAGTGGAACTCTTCCGCCACGACCACGAAGTGATAGCCATCGGCGCTGTAGCCTTGCGCTGGCAAGCCGTGTCGTTTGTGTTGCTGCCCACCATCATCCTCACCAACATGCTTATGCAAACCATCCGCAAGCCCCTGCTTGCCAACATCGCTGCCGCCGCGCGTAGCGGACTCTATTTCATTCCGTTGATTATTGTGCTGCCCCACTTCTTCGGACTTTTCGGCGTGGAAATCAGTCAGGCGGTGAGCGACGTACTCTCGTTTGCCACCTGCGCTCCCATAGCATGGTCGGCGTTCCGCAAGATGCGCCGCCTCGAGCCCGCTTGCACGGACAAGGGAAAATAGTTACTTTTGGCAAGAAATTCAGACCATTGACAATGAAAACAAACAAATATCTTATCGCTCTGGCAGCAAGTTTGTTGGCTATTGCTGGATGCTCAAGCAAGACCCAGCAGAGCAGCCAAAAAAGCGACGACAACGGCACAGAGCAGATTGTGTTTGACAGCGACAGCGCATACTCGTTTGTTGGCCGCCAGTGCGCCTTCGGCGAGCGCGTGCCCAACACCGAAGCCCACCGCCAGTGCGGCGACTGGCTTGCCGCCAAACTGCGCAGTTACGGTGCCAAGGTGACTGAGCAGAGTGCCGACCTCAAAGCCTTCGACGGCACCGTGCTCCATGCACGCAACATCGTTGGCGAGTTCTACCCCGAGAAGCAGAAGCGCGTGCTCCTGCTTGCCCACTGGGACGCTCGCCCTTGGGCAGACCACGACCCCAACCCCGACAACCACACTAAGCCCGTGATGGCAGCCAACGACGGCGCGAGCGGCGTGGGCGTAATCCTCGAATTTGCGCGCCTGCTGCAGAGCCACGAGCCAACGGTGGGCATCGACGTACTTTTTGTTGACGCTGAGGACTGGGGCAACTCCGACGGCGACGACGAGAAGTCGTGGGCACTTGGAGCGCAGTACTGGGTAGCCCATCCGCACCGCGAAGGCTACAAGAAGCCCGACTACGGTATCCTCCTCGACATGGTGGGCGACGGCAATGCCCGCTTCCTCGTGGAATACATGTCGTCGTGCTATGCGCCCGACCTCGTTGAGCGCATCTGGAACGTGGCAAACCATCTCGGCTACGGCAAATACTTCGTCAAGAGCATAGGCGGAGGCGTGACCGACGACCATATTTTCATCAACGGCGCTGGCATACCCTGCGTCGACATCATCGACCAACGCATCGACAGCGAAACAGGCTTCTGCCCACAGTGGCACACCGTCGACGACACGATGGACCACATCGACCGCACCACGCTGAAGGCCGTGGGTCAGACACTCGTGTCGCTACTCATTGAAAAATAAGGCGCAAAAAGGGGCGATTACGGGCTTTTTTGCGTAACTTCGCATCGTCGTTGACATGGACAAATTCCTATGAAAGAAGCGCTACATCTCACACAAGAACAGAAACTGCAGCAGCGGCTCTCGCCGCAGCAAGTGCAGTTTGTGCGTCTGCTGGAGATGAACCAACTGGAGGTTGAGGACGAGGTGCGCCACGAAATCCTCGACAATCCCGCCATCGAGGTTGCCGACAAGGACGAAAATGCCACTGGCGACAGCAACGACTACGGCGAGGGCGAAAGCGGCGACGGCAACGAGGGCGACATCGCCCCCGACACCACCTTGGCGCGCGACACCGACGACCCAGACGATGACCCTGCCGACGACACGCCAGCCTACCGTCTTAACATCTCCAACCGCAGTGCCGACGACAAGTATCTCGAACCGATACTCACCTCCGAGAGCAGTCTTATCGACTATCTCACCGACCAAATCAACGAGCAGGACCTCACCGACAAGCAGAGGAAGATAGCCGACTACATCATAGGCAACATTGACGACAATGGCTACCTCACGCGTGACATCTCCGCCATTTCTGACGACCTCATCTTTCAGGACGGCATCGACGTGAGCGAGGAGGAGATAAACACCGTGCTCCAGATGATTCGCGAACTCGACCCTGCGGGCGTCGGCGCGTTTGATCTGCGCGAGTGTCTGCTCTTGCAACTGGAGCGACTGCCGGGCAACGACGACAACCTGTGTGCCTACAAGGTGATTGACAAATATTTCACCGAATTTTCCAAGAAGCACTACGACAAGATAATGTCGGCGCTGAAACTCGACAAGGAGGAGTTTCGCCGCGTGCTACTCGTAATCCAGTCGCTCAACCCCAAGCCGGGTAGCCTCTACGGCGGCAGCGACAATCAGAAGGCGCAGCACATCATCCCCGACTTCAATGTGGATGTGGATGGCGACGTGATAACGCTCACGCTACTCAACAACATTCCCGACCTTCAGATTGAGGAGTCGTTTCAGGTGATGTACGACAAGATGCCCGCCAAGCCGCGCAACCGCAACGAGGAAGAGTCGATACGCTTTGTCAAGGACAAATACGAGTCGGCGGCGGCATTCATCAAGATGCTCAAGCAGCGCCAGCACACCCTCTTCAGCACGATGCGCGCCATCGTGGAGTGGCAGAAGGCGTTTTTCCTCACCGAGGACGAGGCGCAACTGCGGCCTATGGTGCTCAAGGACATCGCCTCCATCACGGGTTTCGACCTGTCGGTGATTTCGCGCGCCACCTCGGGCAAGTATGTGATGACCCCCGGCGGCATCTATCCGCTGAAGTTCTTCTTCAACGAAGGCCTGCGCCACGAGTCGGGCGAGGATGTGTCGACACGCGAAATACAGTCCGAACTGAAGAAAATCATCGAAAACGAAGACAAGAAAAAACCTTTCGCCGACGAGGTGCTCTGCGAGATGCTCAACAAGAAAGGTTATGCAATAGCACGCCGCACCATCGCCAAATATCGCGAGCGTCTGGGCTATCCAGTGGCGCGGCTGCGTAAAGAACTGTGATATGGAAGAAAAACTCAAAACGGAAATCAACTCCACAATTATGACGCTGGAGCAGAAGACTATGCGCACCATCCACTACGTGGCATCGGTGTTCTCGATACTTCTGTCGCCGATGCTCATGCCCACCTACGGCATGATTATCGCGTTCCAACTGTCCACCTACCAGATTTTGCTCACCACCGACAAACTCATAGTGATTGCTGTAATCGCTGCGCTCACCTGCGTGATTCCGGGAATACTCTTTCTGGTGATGAAATATTTCGGCATCCTCTCCGATGTGCATCTCAACAACCGCCGCGAGCGCTTCCTGCCCTACGCCACCATCATCGTGTGCTATGTGGTTGCTGCGCTCTATCTTTTCAACATCAACGCCCCGACGTGGATGTGGATGTTTCTCTTTGGTGCGGGCGTAGCGTCGCTCGTGTCGCTCGTGGTCAACATCGTGTGGAAAATCAGTGCCCACATGGCGGGCATCGGCGGCATCATCGGTCTGCTCTGCAAAATCAACAACTTCGGCGACGGGGTGTTTGACCTCATGCCGATTATCTGCGTGGTGATTATCGTGGCGGGCATCCTCGGCACATCGCGCCTCGCAATGGAGCGCCACACGCTGTGGCAGGTGATTGCTGGAGTGCTCAACGGCTTCCTCTGCGTTTATCTCATCTGATGCCGAAAGCAATGGACAAGAATTTCATTATCTGCACGCTGTCGTGCGGCATGCGCGCCGTCTTTCTGCAACGCAAGGGCAATGTGGGCTACTGCGGCGTGGCGGTTAATGCTGGTAGCCGCGACGAGGGCAACAAATTGGGGCTCGCCCACTTTGTGGAGCACACCATATTTAAGGGCACGCAGCGCCGCCGCTCGTGGCACATACTCAACCGCATGGAACTCGTGGGCGGCGAACTCAACGCCTACACGTCGAAGGAGGAGACGCTCGTCTACTCGCTGTTCCCATCGGGCAACATGCCGCGCGCCATGGAACTGATTGCCGACCTTGTGCTCAACTCCACCTTCCCGGAGCGCGAACTCGACAAGGAGCGTGAGGTGGTGATGGAGGAGATAATGTCGTACCGCGACACTCCGTCGGAGGCGGTCTACGACGACTTTGAAGACCTTCTTTTCGCTGGCAACGGTCTCGGACACAACATCCTCGGCGACGAGGCATCGCTTGCCGCCCTTGGCTCCGACGATTGCAAGGCGTTTCTCGACGGACTCTACACGCAGGACAATATGGTGCTGTTCGGGCTCGGCGACATGAAGCCGGAGCAGTTTTTCCGCCTTGCTGAGCGGCATTTCTCAGGTCTTAGCCGCCGCCTTGCCAAGCCTCAGCGCGTCGCGCTGACGGAGCGCACTCCGTTTGTGGAAGAGCGGCGCATCGATAGCCATCAGGCGCACACCGTCATCGGTATACCCACATTCAGCATGCACGACAAGCGCAAGTTTGCCCTCCTGCTGCTCAACAACCTGCTCGGCGGTCCAGGAATGAACTCGCTGCTCAATGTGGCAATCCGCGAGCGCCACGGCTATGCCTACACCGTGGAGTCGGCAGTGACGCTGTTTTCCGACTGCGGACTGATGACCGTGTACTTCGGCAGCGATGAGCGCTACGCCAAGCGGTGCTTGCAGATTGTGGACCGCACCCTCGACACCCTCGCGTCCTCGCCGATGAAGGCTAAAGCCCTCGATGCCGCCAAGAAGCAGTTTGCCGGGCAGTTGCTCGTGAGCAGCGAGAGCGTGGAAGGCGTGGCGCTGTCGATGGGCAAGAGCGTGATGCACTACGGGGTGGTCAATAGTGTGGAAGAGATGACCGAGCGTCTCTGCGCCGTCACCGCCGAAGAACTACGCCAGGCAGCCGCCTCGATTGCCGGACGCTATTCGCGCCTCACCTTTTTGTAGCAAAAATGGAATAAGTGGGTGTTTTTGGTGTTCAAAAAACGGAATAAGTGGGTGTTTTTGCCCCCGAAAAAACGGAATAAGTGGCAAAAATCACCCCTCAAAAAACGGAATAAGTGGATTTTTGCTTGGATAAACGAATGAAAAACTGTAACTTAGCACCGGTTTAAAAGTTTTGGCTATGCTTGAACGCAAATTCACATCGTTTCTCGAAAAATTTCTGAAGGAAGAGCCCAACAAAATTCTGCTCGTCAACGGCGCGCGGCAGATAGGTAAATCGTACCTGATACGCTATGTGGGGCAGAAACTTTTTCCGCATTTTGTGGAAATCAATCTCAAGCAAGATGCAGAAGGCGACCGGGTGTTTGCCGATGTGCACACCACGGGCGACCTCTATATCCGGCTGAGCAATTTCTGCGCGACACCACTTGGCGACAAGTCGGACACGCTGGTTTTTCTTGACGAAATCCAGAGTTATCCGCACTTGATGACGATGCTGAAATTCCTTAATCAGGAATCGCGCTACCGCTTTGTAGCCAGCGGGTCGCAACTTGGTGTTGCTCTGTCGGAAACTCCGTCGGTGCCGCTCGGCAGCGTGGCAATCGAGCAGATGTATCCTCTCGACTTTGAGGAATTTCTGTGGGCTACGGGCGTTGGCAAGACGTGGATAGACCACATCAGGGAATGTTTTCTCAACGAGCGGCCACTCGACGAAGCGTCCCATAACCTCTTGTTGAAAAGGTTTCAGTACTATCTGCTCGTGGGCGGACTTCCTGAGGCTATCAACAACTATTTGGAGGACAGAAACATGGTGCGCGTAAGGCAGACCCACCGCGACATCTACAACCTCTACCGCATTGATGCTTCGCAGTACGACGAGAGCCACAAACTGAAAATACGCAAAATCTACGACTTCATCCCGAGCAATCTTGAGAACAAGAAGAAGCGCATCGTGTATAAAAACATTGAAGGGAAGGAGGGCAAATCCTTTGCCGACTATGCCGACGAGTTTGAGTATCTCACCAATTCGGGTGTTGCGCTGGAGGTGTCAGCCATCAGCAATCCGCATTTTCCTCTTGCCGAATCAGCACAGAAGAAACTGGTGAAACTCTATCTCAACGATGTGGGTCTGCTCACCAACATCCTCTACGGACTGAACGTCAACGCCATATTGCAGGACATCAAGAGCATCAACCTCGGCACGGTCTATGAGTCGGTCGTTGCCCAGGAACTTGCAGCGCATGGCTTCAAACTCTTCTACTACGACAACAAGAAGAAAGGCGAGGTGGATTTTCTCATCGACGACCACGACAACCTCACGGCGCTACCGTTGGAGATAAAGTCGGGCAAGGACTACACCGAGCACAGTGCCCTTACCAAGTTTCTCGAAACGCCCGACTACGGCATCAACCGCGCCATCGTCTTTTCCAACGAGCGTAACGTGATGAGGAAAAAAGGCGTAACCTATTTGCCGATATACTATTGTATGTTTCTTGGAAGCAGAAAAGACGAGGCGGTGATATTGCCCGAACTGGAAATGGTTTAAGAAAAAAGGAGAAGATTATGAAACTTTTAAGCAGATTGGTGATAGTTGCGGTGATGATGGCGGCGGGGATGGCTGAGGGCTGGTGCCAGTCGCTGTCGATGGACTGGCTTAACTATATTGAGAAGTGGCACGACCTCGCTGTGCGCCACCAGCAGCAGTACGGCATCCCAGCGAGCATCACGCTGGCGCAGGGCTTGCTTGAGAGTGGCGCCGGACTGTCGCGCCTCGCCACCGAAGGCAACAACCATTTCGGCATCAAGTGCCACAAGGACTGGACGGGCGAGGGCATCTATGAGGACGACGACGAGCAGAACGAGTGTTTCCGCAAATATGCCGATGCTGCGGAGTCGTTTGAGGACCACGCGCGATTTCTCAAGCGCAAGCGCTATCAGCCCCTGTTCCAACTCAAGGAAACCGACTATGCTGGCTGGGCCAGCGGGCTGAAGCAGTGCGGCTACGCCACCGATCCGTCGTATGCCGCCAAGTTGGTCAACATCATTGAGATGTACGAACTCTACAAGTACGACAGCAACCAGCCCGTAGTGGCAAAGCGCCGCGAGTTGAAGGGCGACGAAACCCTTGAGCACTCCGTCAACATGACCATCGTCAACGAGTTTCGCATCATGCACAAAATCAGTCAGAAATGGGGGCTCTACTACATCACCGTCTATGCCGGCGACACCTACGACAGCATAGCCGACGAGTACGGCATGAAGAAGCGTAAACTCTTGGGCTACAACGACCTCGACAGCAATGCGCAGATGCTTCCTGCTGGGTCGGTGCTCTACTTGCAGGAGAAAAACGCCAAGATGCCCGAAGGTATGCCTGAAGCGCACAAGGTGCGCCGTGGCGAAACAGCCTACTCGATAGCCCAAGCCTACGGACTGAAACTCAAGTCGTTGCTCAAACTCAACGGACTTTCCGAGGGCGACACCCTCCACGCCGGGTCCTACATCCGCCTGCGGTAGTCCAAAAAAGTTAAAAATTATACGCCGTATCGGTTGAATTACTTAATTTTGCACCCGAACAATAACAGATATATTCGGAAAAAGTAAATTACTCACAACAAATGTTGAAGCGCATCATCCTCTTCCTTATGCTCGCAGTGGCGTTTGCAGCCAATGCCGAGACCGACGGATTGCCTTCTCCGCGCAACAAGACCTACCACGGTTACTACTATTTTCGCACGGAGCAGGGCGACAGTGCGCTGATGCTCGTAATCAACAACGTGACCGTCTATCCGCCTGAGCGGTTTAAGAACAAGGAGCAAGAGCAGTTCTATTGGCGCATGGTGCGCGATGTGCGCAAAGGCTTGCCCTACGCCAAACTCATCTCGGCGACGGTGATTGAGACCTACGAATATATCGCCACCCTCCCCACCACCAAAGAGCGCGAGGACCACCTGAAACGCATGGAGAAGGAAGTGTTTGACCAGTATAAGCCCGAGTTGAAACGCTTCTCGCGTCAGCAGGCGCGTGTGCTCGTGAAACTCATCAACCGCGAAACCAACCAGCAGTCGTTTGGCATCATCAAAGCCTTCCTTGGAGTGTTTCGCGCCTCGTTCTACCAAGCCTTCGGACGCCTGTTTAACGTCAACCTCAAGGCCGGCTGGAGCCCCGATGTCGACGAGACCGACGGCATGATTAACCGCATCGCCACCCGCATCGAGCAAGGCACCCTCTAACGCCGCCGCTCTAACCCTCCATCAGCCACTCCAGGGCATTGATGCGCTTGATGCCGTTGTAGTCCGCCATCGGGTCATCGTCAAGTGTAAGTATGTATTTTGGATACTGGTCGCCGATTTTCTGCAACGATGCCAGTTCGCGCGCCAGCGTGGCTTCGTCCCTTACGGTTGCCGCCACCTGATAGTAGTTGATGCCGTTTTCGTCGATTGTTACAAAGTCCACTTCCAGATTATCAACTTTTCCGATGTACACGTTTTTCTGACGGCGTAAGAGTTCGAGGTAAACGATGTTTTCCAATATGCGCCCAGCATCGAATGCGCGCGAGCCGAGGAGCATCCGTCGCAATCCGATGTCGACGAGATAGTACTTGCCCAGAGTTTTGAGCAACTGTTTACCCTTGATGTTGTAGCGTTTAGCATTGTAGACAAAGAAAGTTTCGCACAGAGCCGACAGATAGCGCTCCACCGTCTTCTGGTCAATTTTCCTGCCGTCGGCAGTCATCAGGTCGGCAATCCGCTTTGTCGACATCACGTTGCCGATGTTGTCGGCGGTGAAGCGAATCACGCTCTCCAGCATCATCACGTCCTGCAGTTTCTTGCGGCTCACGATGTCCTTCACCACGATGGTGTTGTAAACGCCACAGAGATAGTCGCTTATTTCGTCGGGCGAGTCCAGTTCGAGCGAGTAGGGGAAACTGCTCTTAGTGATGTAGTCGTTATAGGCTTTCTGGAGATTTCCGAAGCCGTTGGTGCCCACGACATACTCCTTGAACGAGAGCGGAAGCATTGCGATTTCCACGTATCTGCCCGACAGCAGGGTGGCAATCTCGCTCGACAGCATATAGGCGTTAGAGCCCGTGATGTAGATGTCCACGTTTGTCTTCAGGTTCAGACTGTTGACAACGTCGGGGAAGTCGGTCACGTGCTGGATTTCGTCGAAGAATATGTACGTCATCCTGCCATCCTGTATCAGTGGCTTGACGTAGGCATACAGGTTTTGCGGATTGCGCAGGTCGCGGTAGTCGTAGTCCTCAAAGTTGAGATACACGATTTGCCCGTTGTCCACGCCGTGAGCCTTTAGCCAGTCGCGGTACATTTCCATGATTGTCGACTTTCCGCAACGGCGTATGCCGGTTATCACCTTTATCAGTTGCTTGTCCTTGAAGGCGATAAGTTTCTTCATGTAGTTTTCTCGTTCTATGAGTTTCATAGCGCTTCCCTTTCTTTTGGTTTATAGTGCAAAGATATGATTTTTTAGGTATTGAAATCCTAAAAGTGTGGAAAAATGGAAAGTTTTAGGCATGGAGACCCTAAAACTTTTGGAAAATGGGAGGCTTTAGGACGCGGCGACAACATACTTTAATATATGTTGGCATTGGATTTTAATTTTTTTTGCTTATGTTTGCATAGTTTTAAAACGATACGAAACTATAACAAAACCATAATGACACCCTTAAAATCATTTATTCTCGCAACGTTGGTGGCGGTCGTGTGTGCTCTTGGCGCACAGGCAAAAATCAGTGTAGGCGCTGAGCAGACCGACGAATATGTGCCTCTGCTCAAAGGCAAACGCGTGGCGTTGCTGAGTAACCACACCGGTATGGTGGGCAACGAGCATGTGCTCGACGTGATGCTCCGCAAGGGCATCAAGGTGACAACCATCTTCTCGCCCGAACACGGCTTCCGCGGCAAGGCAGACGCTGGCGAAAAGGTGCAGAGCAGCATCGACACCAAGACCGGTATCCCCATCGCTTCGCTCTACGACGGCAACAAGCGCGAGCCGAAGAAGGAAATCATGGACAAGTTTGACGTAATCGTGACCGACATTCAGGATGTAGGGTTGCGGTTCTACACATATTACTGCACGATGGTCGACCTGATGAACGCTGCTGTCAAGTACGGCAAGTCGTTTGTGGTGCTCGACCGCCCGAACCCCAACGGCATGTATGTCGACGGTCCGATTCTCGACATGAAATACGAGTCGGGCGTAGGTCGCTTGCCCATCCCCGTGGTGCACGGCATGACCCTCGGCGAACTCGCCACTATGGCTAACGGCGAAGGCTGGCTTAAGGACGGCAAGAAAGTGCCATTGACAGTGATCAAGTGCAAGGGCTATACCCACAAGAGCCGCTACGTGCTGCCGATAGCCCCGTCGCCCAATCTGCCAAACATGCACTCCATCTACCTCTATCCGTCGATGTGCTATTTTGAAGCCACCCCGGTGAGCCTCGGTCGCGGCACGACGAAGCCGTTCCAAATTTACGGACACCCGAACATGAAGGGCTACAAGTTCTCGTTCACTCCGCGCAGCGTTGACGGCGCAAAAAATCCGCCGCAACTCAACAAACTGTGCCACGGCGTGGACCTTTCCAACCTCAGCGACGAGGAAATCATAGCCAAAGGTATCAACCTTGAGTATCTCATCGACGCCTATCGCAACCTCAATCTCGGCGACCACTTCTTCCGCTCGTTCTTCGAGTTGCTGATTGGCCGCGGCGACATCCGCAAGATGATTGAGGCAGGCAAGAGTGCCGACGAAATCAAAGCCACATGGAAAGCCGACGTTGAGAAGTTTAAGAAACAGCGTCGCCCCTACCTTCTTTATGCAGAATAGTAACAAAACAAACATACACAAAAGAAAATGACAACTCCTTGGATAATCCTTGCTACGATAGCATTCTATTTCATCCTGCTGTTTGTAATCTCGTGGATAACAGGTCGTAAGACCGACAACGCTGGCTTCTTCACTGGTAACCGCAAGTCGCCGTGGTATCTGGTGGCAATCGCCATGATTGGCGCGCCGATTTCGGGCGTGACGTTCATCTCCGTGCCGGGAGCCGTCGAGGCCAACGGCTACACCTATATGCAGATGGTGTTCGGCTTTTTTGCTGGCGCAATCGTCGTGTCGTTCATACTCATTCCGCTGTTCTACAAGATGAACCTTGTGAGTATCTACGGCTACCTCGAAAACCGCTTCGGCATGTCGAGTTACCACACTGGCGCATGGTACTTCTTCGTAAGCAAACTCCTCGGAGCGTCGGTGCGCTTCTATGTGGTCTGCATCGTGCTGCAGTCGCTCGTGTTTGACGAGTTCCACATCCCATTCGCCGTCAATGTCATCCTCACGGTGGGGCTCATCTGGCTCTACTCCTACAAGGGCGGCGTGAAATCGCTTATCTGGACCGATGCGCTGAAAACCATCTGCCTCGTGGGCTCACTCATCGCCTGCGTGGTGGTCATTGCCAACCGTCTGGACCTTGGCGTCACCGACATCCCCCGCGCAGTCATCAACGACCACACCAGTTACATGTTCATCTTCGACAACCCGTCCGACGACCAGTATTTCTGGAAGCAATTCTTTGCTGGAATGTTTGTGCTCGTAGCAATGACCGGTCTTGACCAAGACCTGATGCAGCGCACCATGAGTTGCAAGAACTTCCGCGACTCGCAGAAGAACATGATTGTGGCGAACTTCATGCAAATCTTCGTCATCGGTCTGTTCCTCGTGCTCGGCACCCTGCTCTGGCTCTACGCTGAGGCTAACGGCATCGTTCCCGACAAGCCCGACTCCCTCTTCGGCGAGGTGGCTTGGAGCGACGGCTTCCCTGTGGGCATCGGCATCCTCTTCATCCTCGGCCTCATCGCCGCATCCTATTCGGCTGCTGGCTCTGCACTGACGGCAATGACCACATCGTTTACCGTCGACATCCTTCATGCCGACAAGAAGAAGGACGACGCCGGACTGACCACAACTCGCAAGAGAGTACACGTCATCATGTCAGTGCTCATGGTGGTGACCATCATTGTGTTTAACGCACTCAACGACGACAGCGCCATCAACGCTGTCTATAGTCTCGCATCCTATACCTATGGCCCAATCCTCGGCATGTTTGCCTTCGGACTTGCATGTAAGAAACCCGTCAACGACAAGTGGGTGCCAGTGGTCTGCATCGCGGCCCCGGTGATCTGCTTCATCCTTCAGTCGAACGACGAGGCATGGTTCGGCGGCTTTGAAATCGGTTTCGAACTGCTGATTATCAATGCTGCAATCACTGCTCTTGGATTGGCACTTCTAATCAAGCGCAAGAAAACATTAAAATAATCAATACAATGGCACGCTCACTTCTCAACAAATACATTTGGATTCTTGAAACAATCGAACGCCGTGGGCAGATCACACGCACGGAACTCAACCGCCTCTGGCAGGAGAGTTCCGTGTCGAACGGCGAGGCTCTGGCACGCCGCACATTCTACAACTACCGCAACGGTATAGAGGAAATTTTCGGCATATCGATATGCTACAACGCCTCGACCTTTGAATACTACATCGAGAACGCCACGGCGGCTGGCGAGTTTAGCAGTTGGCTCATCAACTCGGTGTCGCTCAGTGGTATGCTCAGCGATGCTGGCTCGATAGCCGACCGCGTGATGCTGGAGGACATCCCATCCGCCCGCCAATATCTCGCCACGGCAATCGACGCCATAAAGAAATCGCGCAAGGTGAAGTTCTCCTACGCTCCCTACTACCGCAGAATGGCTACCGACGGCATCATCATCGAGCCCTACTTCCTGCGCATCTTCAAGCAGCGCTGGTACATGATTGGCTACAACTCCAAGGATCGCATGGTGAAGACCTATTCGCTCGACCGCATTAGCAACCTCACGCTCACCGAGGAGCATTTTGAAGACCCGGGCATCAGCGTGACGGACTTCTTCAAGAATTTCTTCGGCATCATGACCACCAAGAGCCCAGCGCGCCACGTGGTGCTCCGCGCCGACAGCGAGCAGGCAAAATACCTGCGCGCGCTGCCGCTTCACCCCTCGCAGCACGAGACTATGGGCGACGGCTACAGCGACTTCGACTACCGCATTTGCATCACCTACGACTTCATTCAGGAGATACTCTCCAAGGGCAGCCGCATCACGGTGATTACGCCTAACGAGTTGAAGGTGGCAATAGTGGAAGAGTTGCGCAAGTCGCTCGCCAACTACGAGCCGTAGGCGCAAAAAAGACATTTTTGCCACAAAAAGCGATAATTGAGGAATTATTATTGCCAGCGCATGCGCTTTTGCATCGTGGAAATGACTAATTTTGCAGCGTGTTAAAGCGTTTGTCATCATTGGTCGTGGTCTGCTTGCTGACGGCATTTGCCGCCAGCGCACAAATCGTGGACCTGAAGCAGCAGGAAAAGATTGACGTTGACAGCCTGCGCCGCGAACTCGACAATGGTCCGTACTTCACCCTCTACAAGGACAACTATTTCATCACGGGTACGTCAATCGGCCCGCAGATGCCATCGCGCACCAATAGCGACGTGAAGTTTCAGGTGAGCATCGCGCAGCGCCTCACCAAGAGTACGCTGCCCTTCAACACCTACCTCTTCCTCTTCTACTCGCAGAAATGTATGTGGAACGTCTACGAAGAGTCGCTCCCGATGCGCGACCTCAATTTCAACCCCGGTATCGGCTTGGCGAAGCACCTCTTCGTGAAGAACCGCTACATCGGCAAACTCACGCTCCTCATTGAGCACGAGTCCAACGGTCGTGACGGTGCCGCCTCGCGCAGTTGGAACAAGATTTCACTTGCCTGCAACATCTTCGTCGACCCGAACCTGATGATTCACGGCAAGGCGTGGATACCGATTATCGACGGCATGAACAACAAGGACATCCTCGATTATAGCGGCATTTACCAGATGGGCATGACCTACACGTCCCCCAACAAGCGTTTCGGCGTGGGCTTGACCCTCATCAAGCGCCGCGGCTGGCGGTTGAGTTACAACTCCATCTGGGAGTTTAACTACCGCGTGTTCAAGAAGGATAACCAATACCTCTTTGTGCAGTACTACAACGGTTACGGCGAGAACCTCCTCGACTACAACCAGTTCCACTCGCGCCTACGCGTGGGGCTCGTAATCAAGCCGAAAATCTTCAGCGACTTCTAAAAGCACTAAGGAAAGAAGTGTAAAAAAAGAACCTCCCCGCAACCGCTGCGTGGAGGCCTTATGATATGTCTGTAGAATAAAGTAAATTAGCGTGCGAGTTCGATGAGCATTTTGCCCTCGGCGCTAAACAAGCCAACGTTGCCGTTGGGCAGTTTGCCGTAGGACGCCACGTCGTCGAAACTCTTCATCAGTTTGTCCTCGAAGTCCATATTGCCGCAGAGGCGCATCGTGAGAGCAAGGTTGCCAAACTTCAGCGTTTGGTTGCCGCCCGTGGTGTATTCGCCGTCGAAGGTGTTGCAACTGGCGTTGCCGTGGGTGAGATGCTCCTTGGTGTCGAACCATATTGTCGGCTTTTCCTCAGCGTCCGTGTTGCTCATGCCGGCTGCGCTGACGATTGTCCATTCGCCCTGCAGTTCAGAGTGTTTGATTTTACCCAGAGTGTTTTGTGCTGCGGCGGTGCCGCTGGTGTTTGTCGCCTGCTTGCTTGAGCCGCACGATGCGAAAAGCATTGCAGCCAAAGCCACCGTCAGGAGTTGTGCATATCGTTTCATTTGATTGTCGCTTGTCTGGTTTATAATTGATAAACGCAGCGATGCCGCGAATACTGCACCGCTGCGCAAAAAATTTTTTACTTTCTTGTCTGGCCGTTGCCTGTGATGATGTATTTGTAGGTGGTGAGTTCCGGCAGAGCCATCGGTCCGCGGGCGTGGAGTTTCTGCGTGGAGATGCCAATCTCGGCGCCGAAGCCAAACTGTCCGCCGTCGGTGAAGGCGGTAGGCAGGTTGGTGTAGACGCACGCCGCATCCACCTCCTGGGCAAATGTCAGGCACGCTGCTTCGTCCTCCGCAACGATGCTCTCGCTGTGGTGCGACGAGTAGCGCGCAATGTGGTCGAGAGCGCCGTCGAGACCGTCGACCGTGCGCACCGACATCTTGTAGTCGAGATATTCCTTGCCCCAGTCGCTGTCGTCGGCATGCTCAAGCAGAGGGTATTTGCCTTCGAGAGCCGCATACGCCTCGTCGTCGGCACGAACCACAACATTTTTCGCCGTCATCGGGGCAATGAGGGCAGGGAGGTCGGCAAGTCGCTGGCGGTCGATGAGCAAGCAGTCGAGTGCGTTGCACACGCTCACGCGGCGCGTCTTGGCGTTGAACACGATGTCAATGCCTTTCTTCAGGTCGCCCGAAGCATCGAAATAGCAGTGGCACACGCCAGCACCCGTCTCGATGACTGGTACCTTCGCGTTGTCGCGCACAAAACTGATGAGGCGCGCACTTCCGCGAGGGATAACGAGGTCAACATAGCCCACGGCCTGGAGCATCTCCTGCGTGGTTTCGTGGTCGGGTGGCAGAAGGGTCACGGCATTGCTGTCGAAGCCCTCGTCGGCGAGAGCCTCTTTAAGCACTGCTACGGCAGCGCGGTTGGAGCAGTCGGCATCGCTGCCGCCCTTGAGCACACAGGCGTTGCCGCTCTTCATGCAGAGGGAAAACACGTCGAACGTGACGTTGGGGCGTGCCTCATAAATCACGCCCACCACACCGAAAGGCACGCTCACCTTGCTTATCTGCATGCCATTGGGCTGCGTCCATTGGGCGAGGGTGCGGCGCAGAGGCGAGGCAAGGCTGGCAACGCTGCGCATGTCGGCAGCGATGGCGCGCAGACGCTCCTCGGTGAGCATCAGTCGGTCGTATTTAGGGTTGGCGGAGTCCATCCGCGAAAGGTCTTGTGCGTTGGCGGCGAGGATGGCGGCAGCCTCTGCCTCCACCTTGTCGGCAGCGTGCAGAAGTAGCCGGTTGATGTCGGCCTCCTGCATGCGGTTGAGTTGGCGCGATGCTTGGCGTGAGCCAACGAGCATCGCCTTCAGTTTATCGTTCATTGCTTGATTATAGTTGCTCGATGTAGAGATAATTGTAGTGGATTAGCGGACGCATGCCCTGCTTGCCGATGGCGGCGCGCGCCTCGGTGCTGTCGTAACTCGTGCGTCCCACGGCAAACGACTGACCGTCGGGGGCTACGACCTTCACGATGTCGTCCTTCTCGAAGTCGCCGTCGACAGCCACCACGCCCACGGGCAGCAGACTGCTTGCCTGCGACGACATCAGTGCTTCGTAGGCACCTTTGTTGATGTGGATGCTACCCTTGGCGAAGCCGTCGCTATGGGCAATCCATTTCTTCACGCTCGACACTCCGCGCTTCTCAGCCACAAATTCGGTGAAAGGCACGCCGTTGCCGTCGTGGAGCAAGAGGTCGGTGAGCACGTTCTCGCGCTTGCCGTTGGCTATGTATACGGTGATGCCCTCGTCTGCCACCTTGCGCGCGGTGCGGAACTTGGTGACCATGCCGCCGCGCCCTTGCGAGGAGCGTTGCTTGCCGTCGATAATTCCCATATCGATGTTGGCATCGGGCTCAATGCGGCGTATCACTTCCGACTTGGGGTCGGTGGGGTCGCCGTTGTACACGCCGTCGATGTTGGAGAGAATAACGAGTGCATCCATGTCCATCATCGTGGCAATGAGCCCCGACAACTCGTCGTTGTCGGTAAACATCAGTTCGGTGAGCGACACCGTGTCGTTTTCGTTGACGATTGGGATGACACCGTTTTCAAGCATCACCTCCATACAGTTTTTCTGATTGAGATAGTGGCGGCGCGTGGCGAAACTCTCTTTCAGCGTGAGCACCTGCCCGCAGGCAATGCCGTGGTCGCGGAAAAACTCGTAGTAGTTGTTGATGAGTTTCACCTGCCCCACAGCCGAGAAGAGTTGCCGCGCCGACACGGGGTCGAGGCGGTCCACGCCGTGCATCTCGCTGCGTCCGGCGGCCACGGCACCCGACGAAATCATAATCACCTCCATGCCAGAGCGATGGAGTTCAACAATTTGGTCGACGAGAGCCGACATGCGCGTAATGTCGAGCGTGCCGTCGCGTCGCGCCAGCACGTTGCTGCCAATCTTTATCGCAATCCTTTTCATAATGCGCAAAGTTACGCATAATCTTTCATTAAGTTGTCAAATAAATGCATAATGGATAGCGCACGAACCACAAATTTGGCGAGTAAAAGCACCCAATTGCCGCCGATATTTCAATTACTAATTGATAAAAATGGGCAAATCTTTCAATTACTAATTGAAAGATTTAAAAGAAATGCTTATCTTTGTTCGCAAAACTAAGCGAATTATGGACAAGAACACCATTCAGAAAATCATCATAGGTAACCAGGAGTTGGTTGAGCAAGTGGAACTTGTGGAAAGGCGTTTTGTCTTTGAGCCACATGGAAACTATGTATTTGTCGGCGTGCGGCAGGCTGGCAAGTCCTACCTGCTCTATCAGCGGATGAAGCAACTTCTGGCAGAGGGGCACTCGATAGAGGAGTTGGTGTACATCAACTTCGACGATGAGCGCATCATCAACATAAAAGCCGAGGAGATGGACTTGATACTCCAAGCCCACCAAGCGTTGTCGCCAGTGAAGCCGATTCTGTTTCTTGACGAAATCCAGAACATCGACGGATGGGAGCACTTCGCTCGCCGGTTGGCAAACGAGAAATATCAGGTGTATATAACGGGAAGCAATGCTAAGATGCTGAGCCGTGACATTGCCACCACGTTGGGCGGACGTTATTGGGTGATGAACGTGTATCCATACAATTTCGCGGAGTTTCTGGATGCCCATGGCGTAAAACTGAAAAAACACTGGGAGTTGAGCAGACAATGCGCCGAGGTGGAGAGGTTGTTTAATGACTACTTCTATTATGGAGGTTTTCCCGAACTCACGTCGGTGATTGACAAGCGCGCTTGGCTTACCAGCATCTTCCAGAAGATATTCTTCAGTGACGTGATGGCGAGAAATGGTGTGCGCAACGAAGATGCCCTGCGAATGACGATTCGCAAATTGGCAGACAGCGTGAAGCAGCCCACTGCCTATAACCGCATAAACAATCTGGTGGCTTCTACTGGCGTGAAGACCAACGTGCAGAGCGTGATCCATTATGTGGGTTACCTGAAGGACAGTTGCCTCGTGTTTTCGTTGGAGAATTTTGTTTCCAAGTTTGTGGAGAAAGAAACGTCCAAGAAGCATTATTTCATTGACAACGGGTTGCTGAATCTTTTTCTTGTGGATTCGGAAACGTCTTTGCTTGAGAACTTATGTGCCATCCATCTTTACAAGAAATATGGCGATGGCTTGTATTACTACAACAAAGGCGTGGAGGTGGATTTCTATGTTCCTTCGGAGAAAATGGCTATACAGGTGTGCTACGACATGAAGGAAGCCTCTACGGCAGAGCGCGAAAAGGGCGCATTGGTGAAACTGGCAAGCCATGTCGATGTTCAGCGTGCCATGATAATCACGAGGGACAGTGAGGCAGAACTTGATGAAGGGGGATTGAAGATAGAAGTTGTGCCCGTGTGGAAATGGCTGCTGGCGGAGTGATTGGGACCTGCTTTGTTGTGTAGAATCCAAATAGAAGTGCAACGTTTTTGATGCTAAATGCATGAAAAACACTGCA
>CAVAPE010000047.1:0-19196 GCA_963590405.1 Eubacterium sp. CAG:180
GGTCAATACTTACTGTGATGGCTCTCGACTTGTCCTTTGCCACAACTGCTGTGCCGTAGGGAAAACGGCTGTCGTCTGCTTCCGCTGGCGCATCCTTTTCAAGTAGTGTTGCCGGGGTCGCCGATGTGGTCCACGAAACGGGATTGATGCAGCCGATATTGCCAGTGCAGAGCAGAGGGCAGATTGCATCGGCAGAAGTTACACTGTTGAAATTGACGGTGACGCCACGCGATGTAGCATCTTTCGCAAGTTTGATGTGCGATGTGCTGTGCCCGGCTTGCCTCGTAGTGTCTTGTTCGGTTACGCCGTTGCCGATTACGTATGCGGCAATGAGGTTGCAGTAGGTCTCGTCATCGATATGCTTCAGTATTTCTATCACCATTTTTCCACCTTGGCTGTATCCTGCGAGGATAAACGGTCGGTTATGGTTGATGTGCGCAAGGTAATAGTCGAATGCGTCAATCGCATCGCTGACGGCAATATGTTCGGCTACTTTGGCTTCATCGCCAAGCAGACCCTCAAAAGTGGCTTGACGGTAATAGGGGATGAACAAGTTGGCATCCGATGCAAATATCGAGTCGGCGAGTTGTGCCGACAGGCTCCACGATTTGCGATGTCTGTCATTGTATGGGTCGGCGTTGTAGTGCTTTTCGCCACTGGCATCTTCCCAAGCAAACACGCATGTAGGCAACAGATAGAAAACATCGGCTTTTTTCAAGTCGACTGACTGCAGGCGTTGACCGCCCTCAAACCACAGAGTGCTGTCCGACCAGTCTAACGACGTGATGCCTTCCTCGCTTTCTTTGGTGTTGGCGCATGCTATGCACCAAATTTGGCTGAGGAGAAATAATATCAGATAAAGCGAATGTTTCATAGATTTTTGTTTGTAGTCATATCCGGAGCCGACTTTTTGTCAATACAAAGTTATAAATAAGTTTGGATATTGCACGCCAATACAAAAACAAGACCGCAATTCTTGGTTTGCGGTCTTGTGATTATAGGGATTTAAACCTTGTTCTATCCTTCAAACTCAATGAGCGGAGCGTCTGTGCCGACTACATCGTCAACTTGGACAAACACACGTTTTACAACGGCATCTGCCTCTGCTGCCAACTCATTTTCCATCTTCATTGCTTCGTAAATCAGGAGAAGGTCGCCTTTCTTTACTTTGTCGCCAGCCTTGACGTTCACCTCGATGATTTTACCGCCCATCGGAGCACGCTCCACTGGTCCAGTGATTGGCTCTTCTGCTGCTTTTGGTGCAGCAGCGGCTTTAGGTGCTTCCTCAACAGGTTTTGCTGCCTTGTAGTTCGCTTCACGGCGTTTTTTCAAGAAGCCGTTGGCAACCGAAGGAAGAAGTTGAAGCAACAAATATTCTTGCTCGTTTTCTGCAAGTTTGCATCCGCCGAGGTCAGCCAAAACTGGGTTCTCAGGTGCCTTGTACGACGATACATCGAATGGCGTTTCGACTGGGCTACCTGTGATTTGTGCGCGGAATTCGCTTGTGATAGCAACTGGAGTTTTGCCGTATTCGCCCTTGATGAGTGAAATGAACTGGTTTGACTTGGTTGTGTAGTCTGCGTTGCCTTTCTTGCGGTCGATGGCAAGGCTGACAGCCTGGCTACCTACAATCTGGCTGGTAGGAGTAACCAATGGCACCAAACCAGCATCGCGGCGAACCTTAGGAATCAATTTCATTGCATCGTCAAGCACGTCGGATGCGTTGAGAGCTTTGAGTTGGGCTACCATGTTGGAGTACATACCGCCTGGTACCTCTGCGTCCTTGACCAACAAGTTTGGTTTCGGGAAGTTGAAGTAGTCTTCGATAGCGTGGCAAGCGTTGAGCAATGCTTCCTCGTCGTTGGCTTTGGCTGCGCTGACAGCAGTGTCGAACAATGCTTCGATGTTGGCTGGCAATGTGTCGTTGAGTGGGTCGAAGTCTTTCGGGAAATCGCCTTTGTGAAGGTCGAAGTCGGCGAGTGATGTGCGCACAGCCTTTAATTGCTGACGAATTTGACCGACTGCCTCCATGTTGACTTCCAACTCGATGTCAAGACGTTTTGCAAAGAGGTATACCAATTCAATGGCTGGTGCAGCAGAGCCGCCACCAAAGTACCAGATGTTAGTGTCAATGATGTCAACGCCGTGGATCATAGCCATAACTACCGATGCCAAGCCATAGCCTGGTGTACAGTGGGTGTGGAAGTCAACAGGCACGCTAACTGCTGCCTTGATTTTTGAAATCAATGAAGCAGCACGGAGAGGGTTGACAAGACCAGCCATATCCTTCAGTGTGATAATCTTCGCACCATAGGCTTCCATGCCTTTGGCTTTCTCTACGAAATATTCGTCTGTGAAGATTTTTTCTGGCTCTTCTGCTTTCTTTGAGCCGAAGAGTTTTGCGAAGAAACCTTTCTTCTCGGCTGGAGCCTCTGATTTTGGGTCAACGGTGTAGCAAACAGCGCCGTCGGCGATGCCGCCCATTTCGTTGATGAGTTTTATTGATTCCTTAACGTTGTCAAGGTCGTTGAGCGCATCGAAGATACGCATAATGTTCAAGCCGTTTTTAATGGCTTCTTTATAGAATCCTTCGAGCACTGATGTTGGGTAAGGCACATAGCCGAACAAGTTGCGACCGCGCGACAAGGCAGTGAGTTTCGACACTCCGCCCATGGCATCGCTGATTGTTTTCAAACGCACCCAAGGATCCTCGCCGAGATAACGCATCACGGAGTCAGGAACGGCACCGCCCCATACTTCCATAGCGTAGAATCCTGCGTCTTTGTAGAGAGGAAGCAACTTGTCGATGCTTTCCTGCTTCATTCTTGTGGCAAACAATGACTGTTGTCCGTCACGAAGGGTTAAATCCCTTACTTTCAAACTGCGACTCATAACTGTATCGTTTTTTATTTATAATGTTAAGTCTTATTTCTATGCAGTATTACGGAAATTTTTCCATAAATACGATGCAAATTTATATAAACTTTTTTAACTGCAAAAGTTTTTTCTACTCAAAAGCATTGTCGATGGCTTCAACTGGAGCCTCTTCCTGAACAACATCGCCATAACTTTCTTTGTGGCACGCCGAGAATCCCGCTGGTGGATCTGGAAATTTTGCCGACTGCGAGTAGGGCAGCGACTGGTCAGCATAAACTTGCTTCATATACAGACCATAGATAGGTAATGCCATCGCAGCACCTTGACCTTGCGACATATTGTTGAAGTGGATATAGCGTTCGTCGCCACCTACCCATACGCCCGACACAAGGTTAGGCGTGAAGCCCATAAACCAGCCGTCGGCATTGTAGTTGGTCGTACCTGTTTTGCCGCCCATTGCCGCCGTGATGTTGTATGGCGCACGGCGGAGTCGGCTACCTGTACCAGAGTTGATGACGTTTTGGAGGATGTCAATCATCTTGAAATAGGCTTCCTGACTCATCACCTCCGTGTATTGCGGCGTAAACTCTGAAATAACGTTGCCGTTGGCATCTGTAATCTTAGTCACATAAATCGGGTCTACACGAAGTCCCTTGTTGGAGAAGGCGGTATAGGCGGTAACCATCTCGCGCACCGACACGTCGCACGGACCGAGGCACAGCGACATCACTGGGTCAAGGTGGTTGGTAATGCCGAATGTGTGCATTGTCCGAGCCAATGTGGATGGTGAAAGTTCGCTCATAAGGCGTGCCGAAATCCAGTTGTTAGAATTGGTCAACGCCCAATAGAGGTCGACCATCTGTCCCTCGCGTGCGTGACCAGCATTGCGTGGCGACCACACTTGTCCTGTCGACAGCACTATTGATGGCTGCGAATTGAGAAATTGGTCGCATGGTGTGTAGCCTTCCTCAAAAGCGTATGTGTAGAGGAATGGCTTGACTGTAGAACCAATCTGGCGGCGTCCAACACCTGCCATATCGTATTGGAAGAAATGGAAGTTCGGACCGCCAACGTATGCCTTGATTTCTCCTGTGAGTGGATCCATAGACATAAAGCCAGCGCGGAGGAACATCTTTTGGTAGATTACAGAATCGCGTGGCGACATGGTTTTGCTCACCTGTCCGCCGTCGTAGGAGAATACGGTCATATCAACAGGTTTGTCGAATGCCTCCATTATTTCAGCATCGCTGTAGCCTGCAATCTTCATCACGCGGTAGCGCTCGCTTTGGCGGATAGCGCGGTCCACGAGTTTGCGTGGTGTCATTGTGCCGAGTTCGTCGGCGTTGGTTGTGTATGGGCCACGACTACCTTTTTCTTTGTTAAACTGCGGTTGTAGCGTGCCTTTCAGATGCTGCGTTACGGCTTCTTCGGCATATTTCTGCATCCGTGAGTCGATAGAAGTGTAGATATGTAAGCCGTCAGTGTATATGTTGTATTTCGAGCCGTCTGGCTTAGGATTCTTCTCTACCCATCCATAGAGTGGGTTGGTTGCCCATTGAATGGAGTCGTCGACATAGCGTTGTTTATCCCAGTCAGGGTAGTCGCTGCGGTGCGGTTCTTTGGCTTGCATCATAAGTCGGATTGCCTCGCGGAAATAGGGGGCAATGCCGTCTTTGTGGTCTACTCGTGTGAAATGCACATCAAGTGGAAGTGCGCTGATAGAATCGCGCTCTTCCTCGGTGAGCATGTCTGCTTTATACATTTGGTTGAGCACCACATTGCGACGCCCAAGTGCTGCCTCTTTGCGGTCGGCTCTTGCTGGATTGTAGAGCGACGGGTTTTTTGCCATACCCACAAGCATTGCAGCCTCCTCTATTTTAAGGCTATCGGGTGTAGTATTGAAGTAAACGTGGGCTGCTGTCTTTATACCAACGGCATTGTTGAGAAAATCAAATTGGTTGAGGTACATTTTGATGATTTCCTCTTTGGTGTAGAAACGCTCGAGTTTCACTGCAATCGCCCATTCCACAGGTTTCTGTATGAAGCGGTCCATCAAGCCTTGCGACTCAGGAGAGTAGAGTTGCTTTGCCAATTGCTGGGTGATGGTACTGCCGCCGCCGGCATTCTTTTGTCGCATAATCAGTGTTTTGAACAACACGCGCGACAGGGCTCTGATGTCGATGCCAGAGTGGTCCATAAAGCGTGAATCCTCGGTGGCGATGAGGGCCTTGATTACGTTCGGAGAAATTTCAGAGTAGTCGGCATACACTCTGTTGTTGCGGCTTTGGTAGAAACGTCCCATTTCCACTCCGTCCGATGTAAAAAGGCGGGAGGCGAACCTGTCTTCTGGGTTGAGAAGCCCTTCTACAGGAGGCATATAGCCTATGTAGCCGTGGTAAATCATTACTCCAATGAGCATGACCAGAAGAATGCCGCAAATATTGATTGTCCACAGTGCCTTGATTATTTTCGATGTGCGCTTGGACCGTTTTATGTCTTGGTCAATTGGTCTTGTATGCATTTTCAGTTTCCTGATTTTGTAGAATATTCCAACACAAAAGTAATAAATAATATTTATAATGCCTTACCGCCGTTTGTTTTCTCAAATCTTTTCCGTATGTTTGCACCTATGGAATCAACAGAACGACTTGCGTTGGAAGAAAAAATCGTGAAGATGCTTCGCACGGTTTTTGACCCTGAAATCCCCGTAAATGTTTACGATTTGGGACTTATCTATAAAATTGACCTCGACGATGACGCGCGCTTGAAACTCGACATGACTCTCACTGCGCCGAATTGTCCTGCAGCCGACTTTATCCTTGAGGATATCCGAATGAAACTTGAAAGTATCGAGGGCATTAAGTCGGTCGACGTTAATCTCGTGTTTGAGCCTGAGTGGAATCAGGATATGATGTCGGAAGAGGCTAAACTTGAACTCGGTTTCCTCTGATGCCGTCTCGCAGTCTCACATATTTCCTTTCCGATTTCCATTTAGGGGCTCGGTATTTCAGTAATCCGCTCGACAATGAGCGGAGGGTGGTGGCTTTCCTCGATTCTATAAAAGATGATGCCAAGGAGATTTTCCTTCTTGGCGACATTTTGGACTATTGGTATGAGTACCGCTACGTTGTGCCCCGTGGATTTACCCGCTTCTTCGGGAAAATTGCCGAACTGACAGATATGGGTATCAAAATCCATTGGTTTCTCGGCAATCACGACATTTGGATTTTCGACTATCTGCCTCAGGAATTGGGCGTTGACGTTGTAGATGGTCCAATGGTTCGCACCATCAACGGCAAGCGGTTCTTCCTTGACCATGGCGATGCCGTTGGGAAACGGAAACTGTCATTCCGCATTATGCGTTCAATCTTTCGCAACAAAGTGTGCCAAAAACTCTATGCTGCCATCCATCCCCGTTGGACAATTCCCTTTGCTTTGGGCTGGTCGCGTGGCAGTCGTGCCAACGATTCGTTTCCTCAATATGCAGGCGATGGCAACGAATACCTTGAAGAATTTGCAAAAGAATATGCGCAGACTCATCCAATAGACTACTTTGTTTTCGGGCATCGTCACATCATGCTTTCAAAACCAGTAGGCAGCAAAAGCCATTTGGTGGTACTTGGCGAT
Organism: Eubacterium sp. CAG:180; assembly: GCA_963590405.1. Lineage (GTDB taxonomy): Bacteria > Bacteroidota > Bacteroidia > Bacteroidales > Muribaculaceae > Limisoma. The sequence continues at coordinate 6,505 of CAVAPE010000047.1, forward strand.
TGGCTGCATTTCTGCTCCTATGCCGTATTCGATGGGCAAGAACTGCAACTTAAAACATACGAATACGCCACAAAATCCAAATAAACGCGCAGATTTACAAAATTTAACCACTGTTTGCAATGTGAAAGCATTGTTGTAAAATTCAAATTAACAACAGTTTAAGTCTCTTTTGTGCGAAAAGTTGCAAAATAAGTATGTTTAAGAACATGTGAAAATGTTTGTGTTGCCCTGAATAAAGGACGACATTTGCATCACAAACCTAAAACAATCTTTTTTACCTTAAAAAATTATACCTATTGGAAACCTATAAAGGAGAGACTTTGAGACAAAGTCTCTTTTTTGTTTTTTTACGAATCCGTTGTAAATTTGCAGTTATGAAGATTAGATATATTTGTTTGTGCGCAATGATGTCGATGTCTGTCGCATCGTGGGCAAATTTAGTGGTCGATTGTACGGCTCGCCAGGCCTTGACTGTTACGCCTCCAGCCAATACGGGGTTGGAAACAGTCTATGTGGTTTATGGCGGCGCAAATACTACTTTGACCTATACATCGGAAACGGGCTCTACTAATGTCGAATGGCAATCGTTTGACGAGCGCGGTGGCGGTTACGCTGAAACCGTTTCAAATGTGACGCGTGACGGCGTTACTACGAGAATTGAAAATCCTAAGGTTAATTGTGGTTATATAATAATTGATGGCGCAAAGCGTCATTATTTCTGGCTTGTTGACTATGTTGGTTCGGAATTTTCAATTTCCGATGTGAGTTTCCCAAGCGAGCAGGACTGTGGTAGTGTGACTCTTCAGTTCAACGCCAACTGCCCGACAATTAATTATTATTCTGTCACTGGCGTGCCAAAAGTGCTTGACCGAGAAATAAAGGTGACTTACAATACTCTGGTGTGGAGCGAGGAAAACAAAGTCTATGATAGTGTTGAATCGACAACCACATTGGACAATCTAGGTGAACGCCAAGTGCTGACTGCACCGCTATGCGACACCCAATTTGTCATTGAAGGCGACCAGTTCCTCAAACAATGGGGAGTTGGACAAACTTATTCCACGGATGTGTTCCACACAAATTCTATCGAAGTGCATACATCTGCGACACAAGAGAGCCGCAACAATGACAATGAGCAGGGTGTGACTGAAGACTCTTTGGGTGGTTCTGCTCCGGCTGAAATTCAGTTTGTGGCATATTGCACCGATGCTGTGTCGCATAAAGAATGGGATATATCGCGAAATTCCGATTTCTCAACTATAGACTATAGGTTTAACGAGGAAGCAATTACTCATACGTTTACAGAGCAGGGCACATTTTACGCAAAATTCATAGGGAGTAATTCGGATGCGTCGTGTACGGAGGAGAGCGATGTCTACACTATCTCCATCGGTGAGTCGTTGCTGGATTGCCCTAATGCTTTTTCGCCCAATGCAAGTACTGGCTATAATGATGAATGGAAGGTGACTTACAAGTCAATTCTTGATTTCCATTGTTGGATATTTGACCGCTACGGTAATCTGATGACTGAATTTACCGATCCTTCGCAAGGTTGGGATGGCAAGTACAAAGGAAAGTATGTCAAAGCCGGTGTCTATTATTACGTAATAGAGGCAAAAGGGTCTGACGGCAAGAATTACAAGAAAAAAGGGGATATTAACATCATAAAAAGTACGAGGACTGACAAAAATGAAACTACGGAATAAATGGCTGGTGGTGTTAATGTTTTCTTTAGGGACTGTCTGCTCAACGTTTGCGCAGGATAAGATTCTGACAATAGCCCCTACTGTGCCGCTTGCGGTTAAGTTCGCCGATCAGGATGTAGATTTGAATCGCATAGACATGTATGAACGGATGGACCGCGAGTTGATTTCGTTTACTTATGGTCAGACCAATATGTTGCTGACAATAAAGAGGGCAAATCGCTACAAGCAGTCAATAGAAAAGATTTTAAAGGCTAATGGTGTGCCAGAAGATTTGGTATATCTGGCTGCGATAGAGAGCCATTACGACAATACAGCCGTTTCAAGTGCCAAGGCTGCCGGGATGTGGCAATTTATGCCATCTACGGCGAAGGAATACGGACTTGAAGTTAACGACTATGTTGATGAGCGTTTGGACTATGAGAAATCGACTGTGGCGGCATGCAAATATTTCAAGAGAGCGTATGCAAAATACAATTGTTGGGTGACAGTTGCCGCCGCCTATAATGCAGGTATGGGACGCATCTCAAAGTCGCTTGACACGCAGGATGTGGAACATGCGTTCGACTTGTATCTCAACAAAGAGACTTCGCGGTATATTTTCAGGCTTTTGGCGATGAAACTCATTTTGGAACACCCTTCGCGATATGGATTTTCGGTTGCGGCGGATCAGTTGTACAAGCCGTTGGAATATGATTCAATAGAAGTGACAGATGCTGTAGACGATTGGGTTGCCTGGTCGAAAGACCACAACATAACATATTCCTTGCTACGAGAATATAACCCTTGGATACGGGCAACGTCATTACCTAATGCAAGTAAGAAAACGTATACGGTTAAGATTCCGAAAGAATCAAGCCTATACAGAACGAAACAATCTGTAAAAACAAATAGAAATAATTGAACGAGAAAAATAACATAGAGGAAGCCTCGGATTGCGTTGCTGTGTATGGAGCAAGAGTACACAATCTGAAGAATATTGATGCTTTCATACCGCATGACCGGCTGACGGTAATTACAGGGTTGAGCGGCAGTGGCAAGTCGTCGCTGGCATTCGACACCATATATGCAGAAGGTCAACGGCGGTATATCGAAACGTTTTCGTCCTATGCCCGCAATATGCTTGGTGTGTTGGAGCGACCGGATGTGGATAAAATCACAGGTCTGTGCCCAGTCATCTCCATTGAGCAGAAGACGGTAAACAAGAATCCGCGAAGCACCATAGGCACAATAACTGAGATTTACGATTTCCTGCGACTTTTATATGCCCGGATAGGTGCGGCTGTGTCGTATAAGAGTGGTCAGCCGATGATTAAATACACTGAGGAACGTATCATCGACTTGATTTTGGAGAAATTTGCTGGTAAGAAAGTTCTTATCCTGTCGCCTCTTGTCAATAACAGGAAAGGACACTACAAAGAACTTTTTGAGCAGTTACGTCGCAAAGGGTATCTGAATGTTCGTGTCGATGGTGAGATGCAGGAGATAACAGTGGGTATGCGCCTCGACAGGTATAAGAATCACAGCATCGAACTGGTTGTTGACAAGTTGAAAATCTCCGACAAGGACCGTGAGCGTCTTCAAAAAACGGTTGCGGTTGCGATGAAGCAGGGCGACGGCGTTATCCAAGTGTTCGATGTAGACAGCGATGAAGGTTTCTACTACAGCAAATCGCTGATGGACCCGATTACGGGTTTGTCTTACAGAGAGCCGGCTCCGCATAATTTCTCGTTTAATTCAATGCAGGGGGCGTGCCCGAAATGTAAGGGTTTAGGTACTGTAAATCTGATTGATATTGACAAAATCATACCGAATGATTCCAAATCAATTTATTCTGGAGGTATCCTGCCGTTGGGTAGTTATTCCAACAACTTCATCTTCAATCAGATTGCCGCGATATGCGAGCGTGACGGTTACACTCTGAAAACTCCAATAAAGGATTTAGCGACGAAAACCCTTGACGACATACTTAACGGCACAGACGACGTGCTTAATCCGAATGGTTTAGGACATGGCTATCAGATGGCGTATGAAGGCATTGTGAAATACATTGAGATGCAACAAAATGATGACGAGTCGGCTAAGGCGCAGAAATGGGCTGGGCAGTTCTACACACAAACCGTTTGCCCTGAATGTAAAGGCGCAAGGTTGAACAAAGAGGCTCTTCATTATTTCATCGACGGCAAAAATATCGACGACCTTTCAAAGATGGAGTTATCCGATTTGAAGGTGTGGGTAGATGGTGTCGAAGATAAGTTGTCGGGCCAGCAGCAGGTTGTGGCAAAAGAAATATTGAAGGAGATTCGTTCAAGGCTACATTTCCTAAATGATGTGGGATTGGACTATCTGAGTTTGTCCCGCAGTTCAATGTCGTTGTCGGGTGGCGAAAGCCAACGAATAAGGTTGGCAACGCAAATCGGCTCTCAATTGGTCAATGTGCTCTATATCCTCGACGAGCCGAGCATTGGTCTGCACCAACGTGACAATGACCGCTTGATTCGCTCGCTTAAGGAACTTCGCGATTTGGGCAATACGGTTATTGTCGTTGAGCACGACAAGGACATGATGCTCGAATCGGATTATGTGATTGATATCGGTCCTAAAGCAGGAAGAAAAGGCGGAAACGTCGTGTTTGCCGGCACTCCAAAGGAGTTGCTTTGCAGCGACACACTTACCTCAAACTATTTGAATGGCAAATTGAAAATCGAAATTCCGAAGGAGCGCCGCAAAGGGAATGGTAAGTATTTGAAGTTGAATGGCTGTACTGGTAACAACTTGAAGAATGTCAGTGTTACATTTCCTCTTGGCGAATTGATTTGCGTTACAGGAGTGTCGGGAAGCGGCAAATCTACTGTGGTAAACGAAACCCTTCAGCCGATCTTGAGCCAAGCCTTTTTCCGTTCGCTTAAAGCGCCGTTGCCATATAAATCAATTGAGGGTATGGAGAATATAGACAAGGTCGTTACCGTCGACCAGTCGCCGATAGGCAAGTCTCCGCGCTCAAATCCTGCAACTTACACGAATGTTTTCACCAACATACGCAATTTGTTTGTGGAATTGCCAGAGGCAAAGATTCGCGGCTACAAGCCTGGTAGATTTTCTTTCAATATGTCAGGCGGGCGATGTGACGCTTGTAAGGGCAACGGTTATCGATCGATTGAGATGAATTTTCTCCCTAACGTACTTGTGCCGTGCGAAGTGTGTCATGGCCAGCGGTATAATCGCGAAACCCTTGAGGTGCGTTTTAAAGGAAAGTCGATAGCGGATATTCTTGACATGACGATAAATCAGGCAGTCGACTTTTTCGAGAATATGCCTTCTATTTTGTCGAAAATAAAGGTGCTTCAGGATGTGGGTTTGGGATATATCAAATTAGGTCAGCCGTCAAGCACTCTGTCGGGCGGAGAAAGCCAGCGTGTGAAATTGGCCACCGAACTATCTAAAAAAGATACAGGCAAAACCCTCTTTATCCTTGATGAGCCGACAACGGGTCTGCATTTCGAGGACATCCGCGTGCTGATGGGAGTACTTAATAAACTTGTCGACCGAGGAAATACGGTTTTGGTGATTGAACATAACCTTGATGTAGTGAAATGTGCTGATTATGTAATCGACATGGGACCGGAAGGTGGTAAGAATGGTGGTAACGTAATCGCAGTGGGAACGCCCGAGGAAATATGCAAAGCGCAAAATTCAATCACGGGTAAATTTTTGAAGAAAGAGTTGAAGGGCTCTTGATTATTGCTTTTTGTTTTTTATTTTTGCATAAAATATAAGGTATGGATATAGTCGATTTGATAAAAAATAATGGGAAATGTGGATTTTCATTTGAGGTGCTTCCGCCGTTAAAGGGCAGAGGTATTAACCAAATATACAATGCAATAGACAAATTGCATGAGTTTAATCCACTTTACATCAACATAACGACCCACAGAAGTGAGTTTGTCTTTAAGAGTAATGACGATGCAACCTATCAACGTGTATCGGAGCGGTCGCGTCCAGGAACAGTTGCTGTCGCGTCTGCGATACAGCAGAAATATGGCATTCCTGCTGTGCCTCACATCATTTGCAGCGGATTCTCGAAGACCGAAACGGAATACGCCTTAATTGACTTGAACTTTCTGGGAATTGACAATTTACTCCTCCTGAGAGGCGACAAGGCAAAACATGAAAATCGTTTTGTTCCCAATGAAAATGGGTATGCCCACGCTTCTGAATTGCAAGAGCAGGTGAATGCTTTCAACGATGGCTATTTTGTAGACGGGACGAAAATGGATATTATGTCGGACTCGAAGTTCTCCTATGGCGTTGCTGGCTATCCCGAGAAGCACGATGAGGCTCCTAATATGGATATAGACTTGATGTTCTTGAAGAATAAGGTGGATAAGGGCGCCAAGTATATTGTTACTCAGATGTTCTTCGACAATCAAAAATATTTTGATTTTGTGGATCGTTGCCGAGAAATAGGAATCAATGTGCCAATAATTCCGGGAGTGAAACCCATCGTGTCGACAACACAGTTGACGGTATTGCCAAAGGTGTTTCATGTTGATTTGCCGATGGATTTGGCGAACGAACTGTTTAAGTGCAAGGATAATTTGGCAGCAAAGCAAATTGGCGTGGAGTGGGCCACAATGCAAGCAAAAGAATTGATGGCGAAGGGCGTGCCGAGCATCCATTTCTATTCCCATAACGCAACAGATAGCGTTAAGAAGATTGCACAACAAATTTATTAAAAGAAATGAAATTCAGTGACATACCGGGACATGAGGACGTTAAGCGTCGGCTGCTGGCAATGGCAGATGCCGACAAAATTCCTCATGCAATTCTCCTCGAAGGCTTGGAGGGCATAGGCAAACTGTCGATGGCAAGGGCTTTTGCCCAATATGTGCATTGCCAAAACCGACATGACGGAGAGCCGTGTGGGGTATGTCCATCGTGTTTGCAGCATCAGTCGAACAATCATCCAGACTTGTTCTACTCGTTCCCTGTGTTCAAGAAATCGAGTGAAAGTGTTTATAGCGATGAATATATAACGGAGTGGAACGAATTTTTGAATCACAGCAATTTCCACTCTTTTGAAGATTGGCTGAAATTTCTGAATCCTGGCACAAAGCAGCCTGTAATCTATAATTCGGAAGGAAATTCGATACTCCACAAGGTAAGCGTGAAATCTTATTCGTCAAAGTATAAGATTATGATTATGTGGCTTCCCGAAAAGATGAAGACGGAGTGTGCTAACCGCTTGCTGAAGATGATAGAAGAGCCTTACAGCAATACGTTGCTACTGTTTGTTAGCAATCATCCCGAGGAAATTTTGCCTACTATCTATTCGAGAATACAACGGCTCCAAATGAAGCGGTTGCCTGATGAGATAGTGGCTAACACATTGTCGCAAACGATGGCAGTAGACGAGCAGATGGCGGTTGCTATGGCATCTCTGGCTGAAGGGAGTATGACAAAGGCGATGAGCCTGTTGGACTCAGCCGAAGATTCTGCGATGTTTCTTGATCTGTTTAAGCAGTTGACTCGTATGGCATACCTCCGGGATGTGCGAGGGTTGAAACTGTGGTCGGAAACTGTGGCTGATTTGAAACGTGAAAAGAATGTGCTGTTTCTATCTTATCTAAGCAGGATGTTTAGAGAAAACTTTATATATAACATTGGAAACAAATCGTTGAATTACCTGACGCCTCAAGAAGATGCCTTCAGTGCGAAATTTTGCCCGTTTATCAACGAACGCAATGTCGCCGGCATACAAAATGAGACAGACAGGGCAGCATCCGACATCGCAAGAAATGCCAATGCCAAGATTGTGATGTTTGATTATGCAATTAAGATGGTTGTGGCCCTGAGAATGTAAGATTCTGAATATTATGATGAAACCTTTTCTCCAAAAAGTTGCGGAAGTCTATGCCGTGAATGAGTCGAGCGATTTAAGTCGCTATTGCTTTGTGTTGCCGAATAGGCGCAGTTGCACGTTCTTTGAATCATACTTGTCCAAAGCTCTTGAAAAGACGAAGGGTATTTCGCCTGAGATACTGTCGATTACTGATTTTATTGAGCGACAATCTAAATTGGTGGAAGCCGGACGGGTGGAATTGCTGTTGTTGCTTTATCAAACATACCGTCAGTTGGCAGAGAAGGACAAGGCTGAGCCTGCTCCGTTCGACCAATTCCTTTACTTGGGCGATACTTTGCTCAGCGACTTCAATGATATAGACCGCTATTTGGTCGATGCTCAGGAGGTTTACAAAAATGTCCGTGATCTTAATGATATACAAACCGATTATTTGACCGACGAACAGCGTGCGGTCATAAAGGAATACTGGGGTGTGGATAAGACGCCTTCAGGGCAGGATTCGTTATTTCTGCAATCTTCAGTGCAGTCCTCATATTTCAATATGTGGAACAACCTGTATGAACTCTATGCGGATTTCAAAGAAGCCTTGAAAGCTCAACATCTCGCTTATGGTGGTATGAGTTACCGCAAGGTCGCAGAGGCGATTAGCGATGAAGATTTCGCTTCTCTCGGATTTGACCGCTTGGTTATGGTCGGGTTTAGTACATTGTCGTCGGCAGAGGAAAAGATTTTCAAATATCTTCGCGACTCAAAGCGTGCTGATTTCTATTGGGATTTTGAATCGCCATTCTTGGATGAGGATAACAAGGGTTCTTATTTTTTGAATAAGTATGTCAAGGAATATCCGTCGAAGTATGACATCGTTGACACCGAGAAGCATATTCCAAACATCAACATACTTTCAGTCCCGTCTGGGTCAGGGCAGGGGCAGGTTGTAGGCTCGATTTTAAGCCGGTTGGTGAAAGATGGCATTGTCAATGCCAAAAACGCTGTTGACACGGCCGTCGTTTTGCCAGAGGAGAAATATGTTAACTCCGTACTTAGTTCGGTGCCAGAAGAATTCGACAAAATAAACATCACGATGGGTATGTCGGTTCGGCAAAGCCCGATAGCTTCTTTTATGGCAAATTTGGCTGACCTTGAAAAGAGAAAGCAGACACTGAAAGATGAGGTGAACTATTTCTATGAAGACATAGAGATGGTAGCATCGCATCCATATGCAATGCTTGTATGTGGCAGCGAAATTTCAAAACTTGTGGAAACCATCCGTGAGAAAAATGCCTTCTTCGTGCCTCTTTCTATGATAAAGTCGTGCTCCGATGGTTTGTCAGTATTGTTTGGACTGGATGCCGAGCCGATGCAATATTTGAAAAAACTGCTTGACGTTATATACAGGCGGCTTGAAGAAACGGAGGCGGATGTTAAAGAGCGGTTCTTCGTGAGCCAATACATCCAAGCGCTTAATCAGATAGAGTCTACTTTGGAAACATTCCATATAGAGGCAGAAAAGCGTTCGCTATTTTATATCTTGTCGCGTTCGATGGCTGGTGCAATTGTGCCGTTTGAGGGAAAACCTTTGCGGGGATTGCAAATTATGGGCGTGTTGGAAACCCGATTGCTCGATTTCAAAAACATCATTGTGCTGTCGATGAATGAGAAGGTGTTCCCGACAAAGCATTATACGAAGTCGTTTATCCCCAACGGCATCAGGGCAGCTTTCGGATTATCTACGTTCAAGTTTCAGGACTCGATGTATGCTTATTACTTTTTCCGCATGATAAGCCGTGCCGAGAATGTGTTCCTTGTCTACGACTCGCGCACGCAAAGTTTGTCGAGCGGAGAGGAGTCGCGCTACATCAAGCAGATTAAGCAAATCTACAACAGAAACAAGAACTATGAAATCCATTATGCGTACGACATTCTTGCTCCTACTGCAACAACAGTCGCGATAGAAAAGACGCAGCGCATAATGGACATCCTTGAGAAATTCCGCTCAAGCGATGACGATAAACGTTATCTTTCGGCAAGTAGTCTGAACACCTATATTGATTGCCCGTTCAAGTTCTACTTGCAGAAAGTTGAGGGGTTGAATGAAGAGGAGGAGATAACGGATTTCATTGACAGCCCAACATTTGGAACAGTGGTGCACCGAGCTCTCGAAAAAGCGTATGCGTCGCAAAAAAGCATAGATAAAGCATTCTTCGATAAATATTTAAAAGGCAACAAGCCGACCATCGAACTGGAAAAGGTGGTGACTTATGCCGTGAACCGCGACTACAAACTTTATCCCGAGACTAAATGCCTCAATAAACTTGATGGAGAAGCCTTGCTGATTGGCAAGATTGTGATGTACTATGTCAAGAATACTCTGATTTACGACCGCCGTATGGGTGAATTTTCCTATGTGGCAGGTGAGAAGAAATTGGCATTCTATTGGGATTTCGGCGATGGTGTTGGCATGAACTTCAAGTGCTTCATTGACAGAATCGATAACGTTGATGGGCGTTTGCGCATTGTGGACTACAAAACCGGAAAAGATGATGTAGTTCTTAAGGATGCAGATGGCTTTGAAGATTTGTTTGCCTCTAAAAGCAGAAAAAAGGCAATACTCCAATTGCTACTGTATTGCAACGCCTATGCAATGCAGGAGAAATACGCTTCTGCCATACAGCCTATTGTGTATCAACTCAAGGAGATTTGCCAATACACAAAAGAGAATTTTGCGCTTAGGTTAGGAAAACCGAAAGGTCCAGTTTTGGAAAACTATCTCGATTTGGACAACTCTTTGTTCCTTGAAAAGATGAAATCCGTGGTAGGGGAGATCTTCGATAAGGATAAGAAATTTGCACAGACAAAAGACCGTGACAAATGTAAATATTGCCAATTCAGAAAAATTTGCATCCCTAATGAAGATTAGTGCGAATTTCTTGCATAATTGATGAAATAACAGTACCTTTGCATCGCTTTTTAAAAATTCCATGTGTGATGGGAAGTTAAGGGGCAAAAACTTAATTTTGAGTAACACTAATTTAAAAAACAATGAAATCTTACAGTTTGACAGCGCAGCCAAGAACAGAAATTGGCAAGAAAGCATCTAAAACTTTACGTAACGCAGGTCTTATCCCAGTTGGTTTGATTGGTGGTGAGCGCGTAGACCTACCTTATTCAGGTAAATTGAACGCAGGTGAAAATGTTGTAGACTTTGGCAATGGCAAAGGTATCATCGTTACCAATCTTGCAGTAAAGGCTGAAGATGTGCGCAAGTTGATTTACACTCCTGACATCTTCGCAATTGATTTGGATGTCAATGGTGTTAAGAAAACAGCAATCCTTAAAGAAATCCAATTCCACCCAGTAAAGGATGAGGTTCTTTATATCGACCTTCTTGAGGTCAACGACAAGAAGCCAGTTGTGATTGAAGTTCCAGTTAAGTTGGAAGGTCACGCAGAAGGTGTTAAAGCCGGTGGTAAATTGAGCTTGTCGATGAAGAAACTCAAAGTAAAAGCAGTTTACACTAACATTCCAGAGCGTTTGGTAGTTAATGTAGACAACTTGGGCTTGGGTAAGACAATGCAAGTTGGCGACCTCCACTTCGAAGGTCTTGAATTGACAAATGCTAAGAATGCTGTTGTATGTGCAGTGCAATTGACTCGTGCCGCTCGTGGTGCTGCTCAAGCTGCAAAATAATCATAGCACAACAGAATGAAATATCTGATTGTTGGATTGGGAAATATTGGTGCTGAGTATCAAGAAACCCGCCACAACATAGGATTTATGATATTGGATGCTTTTGCTAAAGCATCCAATATTACTTTTGAGACCAAGCGTTATGGCGACGTTGCTGAAACTCGTGTGAAGAACCAGCAATTGTTGTTGCTGAAACCGTCCACCTATATGAACCTTAGCGGCAACGCTGTGAAATACTGGATGGACAAGGAACACATCCCTTTGGAAAATGTATTGATTCTTGTTGATGATTTGGCATTGCCTTTGGGCACTATCCGCATCAAAGGAAAGGGTAGTGATGCTGGTCACAATGGGTTGAAAAACATTGCAGCAATGCTTGGCACTCAAGACTATGCTCGTTTGCGGTTCGGCATCGGCAGCGACTTCCCGAAGGGAATGCAAATAGATTTTGTGCTCGGACATTTTTCGGCAAGCGATTTGGAACTGTTGGCACCAAGAATAGAAATTGCCGTTGAGGCGATGAAGTCATTCTGCTTGTCAGGCCTGAATTTCACGATGAATAATTTCAACAACAAATGAAAGAAGTTAGAATCGACAAATGGCTTTGGGCTACAAGAATCTTTAAGACACGCACTATTGCTACTGAAGCCTGCAAAAAGGGGCGTGTGTCGGTCTCTGGTGTTAATGTGAAACCGTCTCGACCAGTAAAGATTGGAGAGGTTATTGACGTTAAGAAACCGCCTGTTACTTACTCTTTCAGGGTGAAAGACGTGGCTGAGAACCGGATGGGGGCGAAATTGGTGCCTCAATATTTGGAAAATGTCACAGCTCCAAGTCAATACGAATTGCTCGAAATGGTGAAAATCAGCGGATTTATCGACCGGCAGAAAGGCTTGGGACGACCGACAAAAAAGGACAGTCGGGAATTGTCGCGATTTACTGACGATATGTATTCATATAGCGATACAGACTTTGATTTTGATGAAGATTTTTTTGAAGAGGATTGATTTTGGTCAATTCTCTTTTTTAATATCAGGCATTTGCAACTCAGTTTCATTATAAATGACCTATCTTTGCATAAGATAATAGTCTGACGATGATGGAGAAAATAAGAAATAGATTCTTGCTCATAGTGGCATTGGTTGTCTTGATGGCATTCAATGTCATCGGCATCCATCATCACCACCATCAGAAAGCAGTGCCGATTGTTGTCGAACTGTTGGCTTGCAATGGCGAAGATTCGTCAAAACAGGACGACTGTTGTGCTCATGGCGACGGACATACTCATGCTGCAAAATGCAGTTATCAACTCGCAGCTGTCAAACTCGTTTCGATGCATCTTGACAAAGATGTATTGGCGCATGTCGTGGGCGTGATTGCGTCATTAATAAGCATTGATGCAGATTTAAATTCAGGTGTAAAACCATATCGTGAATACG
>CAVAPE010000048.1:0-18730 GCA_963590405.1 Eubacterium sp. CAG:180
TGCCGAAGGATGAGGCGTTGGCAGAACGGTTGGGGCTGAAAGGCAAGCGCATAATTGGCTACATCGGCACTCACGGCATGGCGCACAAACTGGACTTCATACTCCATTGCGCAAAAGATTTGCAGGGCAGGAGCGATTGCCATTTCCTTTTTATCGGTGCTGGCGCAGAGAAGGAGCGATTGCTGAAAATCAAGCAGGAGGAGCATATCGACAACGTGACGATGCTCGACCCTGTGCCGAAAACGGAGGTGTGGCGCTACATCTCGATTTTGGATGTGTGCTTGATAAACCTGAAGAAATCGCCGCTGTTTACAACCGTAATTCCGTCAAAGATTTTTGAGAATGCTGGTATGGAGATACCCATTCTAATGGGCGTTGAGGGCGAAGCGAAGGAGATAATTGAGCATTATGGCGCAGGATTGTGCTTCGAACCCGAAAACGAAAAGGATTTTTGCGACAAACTGCACCGCTTGCTTAGCGATGCCGACTTCTATGCGCAGTGCAAAAAAGGCTGCGAGCAGTTGTCGAAGGATTTCGACCGCAAACGGCTGGCAGCGAAGATGCTGAAGGTAATAGAAGCGGTTGTTGCGGAAGAATAGCGGAAATTTGGAGGGGAATTTGTAATTTTGTGCGAAGTTTAACCCTGACAAATTGGAAATCAGATATGAAGACTAAAGACGAACTTATTGATGCGTTGCTGGACTTGGCGTTTGCTGAGGATATTGGCGACGGCGACCACACTACGCTTTGCTGCATCCCGGAGGATGAGATGGGGCGTCAGCACCTGCTTGTGAAGGAGGAGGGCGTGCTCGCTGGTGTGGAGATTGCCAAGAAGGTGTTCCGCAAGTTTGACCCTGAACTGAAGGTTACGGTGATGATTAACGACGGCGAGCACGTGAAGCCGGGCGACATCGCTTTTGTGGTGGAGGGGCGTGTGCGCTCGCTGCTGCAAACGGAGCGCTTGATGCTCAATATTATGCAGCGCATGAGTGGCATCGCTACGATGACGGCGCGCTACATGGCGCAACTCGAGGGGCTGAAGACGAAGGTGCTCGACACGCGCAAGACCACGCCTGGCATGCGTATGCTGGAGAAGGAGGCTGTGAAGATTGGCGGCGGCATGAACCACCGCATCGGCCTTTTCGACATGATCCTGCTGAAGGACAACCATGTGGACTTCGCCGGCGGCATAGCAAACGCTATCACGAAAGCCAACGAATATATCAAAGCCAACCATAAGGACGGCATGAAGATTGAAATTGAGGTGCGCAACTTCGACGAACTCGACGAGGCGCTCCGCACGGGCGGCGTGGACCGCATAATGCTCGACAACTTTACGCCTGCCGACACGCGCAAGGCGGTCGACATAGTGGCTGGTCGCTGTGAGTTGGAGTCGTCGGGCGGCATCACGTTCGACACTCTGCGCGACTATGGCGAGTGTGGCGTGGACTACATCTCCGTAGGCGCGCTGACCCACTCGGTGAAAGGCTTGGACTTGAGTTTCAAGGCTTGCTAACGGCGAGCATATCAGAGATATGGAAGCCCGCAAAACCAACGACGGTTTTGCGGGCTTTCGCGCTTGTTAGGGCGAAGATGTGGCGGAAAATTTTGAGGATTGGAGAATAGTGAGTAATTTCGAACCCAACAATAAGATTATGACACAGGACATACAACTACGCATAGACCCGCGCACGGCAGCAAGCCCCGACCGCATCAAGGCGCAAGCAGCCCGCACGGCGAGCATCGCCGCCGACAGGATAAAGATGCTGCGCATAGTGAAGCGCTCCATCGACGCCCGCCAGCGCAAGGTGATGGTCAACCTCACCGTGCGTTGCTGGATTGACGAGACGCCCACCGATACCGCTCGCTATGCGCCATACCGCTACGGCAACGTCGGCGACAAGCCGCAAGTGGTGGTGGTAGGCGCAGGTCCTGGCGGACTCTTCGCTGCATTGCGCCTCATCGAACTCGGGTTGAAGCCCGTAGTGGTGGAGCGCGGCAAGAACGTGGACGACCGCCGCCGCGACCTCGCACAGATTTCGCGCGCCGGCATCGTGGACGAAAACTCCAACTACAGTTTCGGCGAAGGCGGCGCAGGTGCATACTCCGACGGCAAACTCTACACGCGCAGCAAAAAGCGCGGCTCGGTAGACCGCATACTTCAGATATTCAACCAGTTTGGCGCATCGGAGAGCATCCTCATTGATGCCCATCCCCATATCGGGTCCGACAAACTCCCGGCGGTGATCAAAGCCATGCGCGAGCAGATACTCGCCAGCGGCGGCGAGGTGCATTTCTCCACCCGTGTGACCAAACTGCTACTCAAAGGCGAAGAGGTAGTGGGCGTGGAGTGCCACGACGGACGAGCGCTTGAAGGCCCAGTAATCCTCGCCACAGGTCACTCCGCGCGCGACGTATACCGCATGCTCCACGCCGAAGGCGTCGACCTCGAAGCAAAAGGCATCGCCGTGGGCGTTCGCCTCGAGCATCCGCAGCATCTCATTGACCAGATACAGTACCATTCCCCCGAAGGTCGTGGCGAATGGCTCCCAGCCGCTGAATATAGTTTCGTGACGCAGGTCGACGGCCGTGGTGTCTACTCCTTCTGTATGTGCCCCGGCGGCATCGTCGTGCCGGCAGCCAGCGGACCGAACCAGTTGGTGGTGAACGGTATGTCGCCGTCCAACCGCGGCTCGCGGTGGGCAAATTCGGGTATGGTCGTGGAGATTCATCCCGAGGATTTGGAGGCGAAATACGACAAGTTTGGAGTGCTTAAAATGATGGCATTTCAGGACGACTTGGAGCGGCTCTGCTTTGAGCAAGCCGGTTGCACGCAAAACGCTGGCGCACAGCGGATGAAAGACTTTGTAGATGGTAAACCATCAGCCGACTTGCCACGCACATCCTACGCCCCCGGCATCCATCCCTCGCGCCTTGACAAATGGTTGCCGCCCTTCATCGGCAAGCGCTTGCAGGCAGGATTACGGAAGTTCGGCGGCTTCGCCCGCGGATTTCTCACCAACGAGGCCATCCTCATAGGCGTAGAGTCGCGCACATCGTCGCCCGTGCGCATACCGCGCGACAGAGAAACAATGACCCACATCCGCATCCGCGGACTCTACCCCTGCGGCGAAGGCGCAGGCTATGCCGGCGGCATCGTGTCGGCGGCAATGGACGGCGAGAAATGCGCCGAAGCAGTGGCTGAAACTATAAAACGATAAGGTATGAAAAAACTATTGACACTATTCGCCCTTGCGCTCGCACTCACCTCGTGCGTCAACGACAAGCGCGAGGAAACCAAGGCATTGGCAGTGGGCGACAAAATCCCCGAAATCTCCGTAGTGACCGACGGCGGCACGGTGGTAGACAACAACTCGCTGCGCGGAAAGCCGGCGTTGATTTGCTTTTTCCGCTCCACGTGTCCCGACTGCCAGCAGGAATTTCCCGTGTTGCAGCAAGTCTATGAAAACTATCCCACGGTGTCGGTAGTGCTTATAAGCGTAGCCCAGGAAGCCGCGCCGATAGCCGAATACTGGGCGCAGCACGGATTGACTTTGCCATATTCCGCACAGCCCGACAAAACACTGTCGCAGACCTTCGGCGTGAGCCGCATACCGCAGGTGTATGTATGCTCAGCCGACGGCGTGGTGCGCTATATGCACAACGACAATCCGATTGCTACCTATGAGCAACTAAGTCAAGAACTTAACGAATTAGCACAATAAAAACAGGCGGACAATGGAGAGCGATGCTCAGCCGTTGTCCGCCTGTTTTATTGTGTCGGAGGAACGCTATCCGCCGAAGTTGTCGTAACTGATGCTTTCTGGGTCTACACCGAGACCGTCGAGCATCTTCACCACAGCGTTGCTCATAGGACCAGGACCGCACATGTAGTATTCGATGTCCTCAGGCGCATCGTGGTTGCACAGATAAGTGTCGAACATCACCTGATGAACGAAGCCAGCGGTGTATTTCACGCCCGCAGCATCGGCAGCAGGGTCTGGACGGTCGAGAGCCAGATGGAACTTGAAGTTCGGAAATTCCTTCTCCAGTTCGAGAAAATCCTTCAGATAGAACACCTCGTTGAGCGCACGCGCGCCGTAGAAGAACGACATCTTGCGGTCGCGGGTGTTGAGCGTCTTGGTCATATACATGATCTGCGCGCGGAGAGGAGCCATACCAGCACCGCCGCCAACCCAAATCATTTCTTTCTTCGAGTCGAACTTTGGATGGAAGTCGCCGTAAGGGCCGCTCATCATCACCTTGTCGCCCGGTTTGAGCGTAAAGATGTAGGATGACGCAATACCCGGCATCACATCCTGAAATCCCACCTGAGGTTTCGGCTTAAATGGCGGTGTGGCAATTCTCACGGTAAGCATTATGCGGTCGCCCTCTTCCGGATAGTTAGCCATAGAGTAGGCGCGCACCGTCTCTTCGTCGTTCTTGCATTTAAGTCCGAACAAGCCGAATTTTTGCCACGACGGCAGATATTCCTCGCCAATCGACTCCTTGTCGATGTCCTTGTCGTAGTCCATCTGGTATTTTGGAATCTTGATTTGAGCGTAGGACCCCGGCAGGAAGTTCATGTGCTCGCCCTTAGGCAAGGCAACGATAAACTCCTTGATGAACGTTGCTACATTCTTGTTGGAAATAACCTCGCATTCCCATTCCTTCACACCAAGCACCGATTCTGGAACAACGATTTTCATATCGTTTTTCACCTTCACTTGGCAGCCAAGGTGCCAGTTGTTCATCATCTCCTTGCGCGAGAAGTGCACCTTCTCCGTAGGGAGCGTTTCGCCGCCGCCCTCGGTGATTCTCACACGGCACTGGCCGCAACTGCCGCCACCGCCGCATGCCGACGGCAGGAACACCTTCTGGCTTGCAAGAGTCGAGAGGAGAGTGCCTCCCGTTTCAACTTCGAGTTTCTCTTTGTCGTTGATGTCGATGTTCACCTTACCCGACGGCAGAAGATATTTCTTTGCAATCAGCAAGATGGCGACAAGAACGATTGTTACTGCAAAAAACAGTATTGTGCTGGTTAATATTGTAATGTTGGATAGTATCATCGTCTTAAATTTTGATGCCGAGGAAACTCATGAAAGCGATGCCCATGAGGCCGGTAATGATGAACGTAATGCCGATGCCCTTCAGTGGGGCAGGGATGTTGGAGTAACTCAGACGCTCACGGATGGCAGCGAGGCAAACGATTGCGAGAAGCCAGCCGATGCCCGAGCCAAGACCGTAGACCGTGGCTTCGCCTACCGAGCCGAAGTCGCGTTGCTGCATAAACAGCGAGCAACCGAGGATGGCGCAGTTCACGGCAATCAGTGGCAGGAAGATACCCAGCGAAGCGTAGAGCGATGGTGAGAATTTCTCCACAGCCATCTCCACCAACTGTGTCATTGAAGCAATGACGGCGATGAAGAGGATGAGGCTAAGGAAACTCAAGTCGACATTCGCAAATTCGGGGCTGAGCCAACTCAATGCTCCTGGGCGCAGGAAGTGCATCTCGAGAACGTAGTCGATAGGCAAGGTGATCACGAGCATGAAAGTGACCGCGATGCCAAGTCCGAAGGCTGTCTTCACATTTTTCGACACAGCAAGATATGAACACATGCCAAGGAAGTAGGCAAATATCATGTTGTCGATAAAGACGGAGCGTATAAATAGATTTAAACTTTCCATAATCAAAATGTTGTGATGTTAATCTTTCTCCTGCAGTTCTTTGTTGCGTGAACGGTGAACCCAGATGATGCAAGCCACGGTGATGAGCGCCATTGGAGGCAAAATCATCAAACCGTTGTTCTGATAGCCAGCATCGTAGAGCGCTTGCGGTATAATTTTGTAGCCGAGCAGAGAGCCAGAGCCAAGGAGTTCGCGCAGAGAGGCAACGATAATGAGAATTATCGTATAGCCGATGCCGTTGCCGATGCCGTCGAGAAACGAAGGCCAAGGCTTGTTGGCGAGGGCAAACGCCTCAAGGCGTCCCATGAGGATACAGTTGGTGATAATCAGTCCGATGAACACCGACAACTGCTTGCTCACCTCGTAGTTGTACGCCTTAAGGAACTGGTCGACAATGATTACCAGCGCCGCCACAACCACCAGTTGCACGATGATGCGGATGTTGTTTGGGATAGAATTGCGGATGAGTGAAATGATCACGTTGGAAAATGCCGTCACAGCCATCACCGAGATGCCCATCACAATGGCAGGCTCCAACTTCGCCGTCACAGCCAGGCACGAGCAGATACCCAAAATCTGCACAACCACAGGGTTGTTTTTCGACAGCGGGTTGAATAAAACTGCTTTATTCTTATTGCTAAGTATAGCCATATCTTTTTTAATTTTTATTCTGTTTTAAACTGTTCAGGAAGGCATCGTAGCACGACAGGCACGACTTCAGCATCGTTTGCACTCCCTTGCTTGTGATAGTACCGCCCGAAATGCCATCAACATAGTCGGAGCCGTCGGTCGGGAGTTTGCCCGCTTTCACCACCGACACCGATTTAAACTCGCCGTCCTTGTAGAGTTGCTTCCCGTTGAACTGGTCGGCAAAGGCAGGCTTTGCAATCTCGGCGCCAAGACCCGGAGTTTCGCCCTGATGAGAGAAGTATGCTCCGTAGATGGTGCTACCGTCGCTCTCCACAGCCACATAACCCCAGATAGGACCCCAAAGGCCAGTGCCGTAGACCGGAAGGATGTATTTTGTGGATTTGTCAATGTCGCAGACAAACACCGGCAGTTGGCGCTCAGCCTGCGGCTTCTTCACCTCGTTGGCGATGGTCACGTCAAACGCCTCGCCATTGAGACGCTCGCCCTTGTCGTTGACGATGTAGGAATCCACCACATATTTTTCATACAATGAAATAGCATTGTCTTTGTCAGATGTAACGCGGATAGCGCTCAGCATCTGCTGCATCTTGTCAATCTTGATGTTGTCGTCCTGCTTGGGCTTGAGCGCGAGAGCCACCCATGCCAGCACTGCGCCGACAACGCACACAAGGACAGAGATGTAGATTATTGTGTATGTATTACTTTGCTTGTTCATAGTTCTAACCTTGTTTAGCACGGCGCATTCTGCGACGTATGTTTGATTCAACAACGCAATAGTCGATAAGCGGTGCAAAGGCGTTCATCAAGAGAACGGCAAGCATTGCACCCTCAGGATAGCCTGAGTTGTAGACTCTGATAAGGATGGCGATGGCACCTACTAAGAAACCGTAGATGTATTTGCCCGTGTTGGTGTGGGCAGCGGTTACAGGGTCGGTCGCCATAAACACTGCGGCAAACGCAAAGCCGCCGAGGCAGATGTGCTCAACAGGGTTGAGGAACGAGCCAGGATAGGTGGCGCTTGGGAATGCGTGTGCGATAAAGCCCATAACAAGTCCGCCGACAAACACCGAAAGGATGATTCTCCAACTTGCTATGCCGGTGAGCAGCAGGATTGCTCCGCCAACGAGGATAAACAGTGTGGAAGTTTCGCCCACTGAACCCGGGATGAGGCCGAAGAACATGTCGCACAACGACATGTCGCCGCCCGTGATGCCCGATAGGTGCAGGCTGTCGCCCACGTTGGTTGCTACTTGTCCGAGTGGCGTAGCGCCAGAGAAGTTGTCGACTGTTGTGCCCTCCGCCAAGCCGAAGATTGAGTGGTCGGCAACAAACACGTTGTCGCCCGACATCTTCGACGGATAGGCGAAGAAGAGGAACGCACGTGTCATCAATGCCACATTGAAAATGTTCATACCTGTGCCGCCAAACACTTCCTTCACGAAGATTACGGAGAACGCCGTTGCCACGGCAATCATCCACAGCGGTGTGCCCACAGGGCAAATCATCGGGATAAGGATGCCCGAAACGAGGAAGCCCTCTTGAATTTCGTGCTTGCGTATCTGTGCCGAGGCAAACTCGATGCCGAGACCCACCACATACGACACTATAATCTTTGGCAACACCGCCAAAAATCCGTAGGCAAACGATGCCCAGAACTCTGGCACTTGCCCAATCGATAGATAGCGCTGGTAGCCAACGTTGTACATACCGAAAATCAGCGCCGGCATCAGAGCGAGCACCACGATAATCATTGTGCGCTTCGAGTCGTTGCTGTCGTGGATGTGCACACCCGTTTTCGAAGTGGTGTTGGGTGTGAACAGGAAAGAATCAAATCCGTCATAGACCGACTGCAGTTTCGCAAACTTTCCGCCCGGCCTGAATTGAGGCTTGATTCCGTCGAAATATTGTTTTAATTTTTTCTTCATCAGTCTGTATCGTTAATTCATTTCTTTTCGGAGATAGTCGAGACCTTCACGCACGATGCGCTGAAGTTCGAGTTTCGAGGTGTCGATAAATTCGCAGAGCGCAAAGTCCTCCGGTACAACCTCGTAGATGCCAAGTTGCTCCATCTTGTCGATGTCGCGGGCAATTATGGCCTTGATGAGGAACTCGGCATAGATGTCCATCGGGAACACTTTGTCGTATTCGCCCGCCATGATGATGGCTCTCTCGCCGCCGTTGATTTTGGCATCGAAATGGTATTTCTTCTTAGGCGTGAGCCACGACCAGAATGTGCGGCTTGCGCTGAATTTCTTGGCACTCATCGATGCCCATCCGAGCATCTCGCAGTCGTTGAGCACTTCGGGTATTGCCGACACCTGGCGGTAAGGATAGCGGAGAAATCCGTCCTTGCCTACGGCTTGTCCGGTAAGTACGTTGCCCGAAATCACTCGCGCATTGCTTTCCTCTTTAATGTTACCGTTGAGCAGGCTGCTCAGACATGCGCCCTCGGTTGTTGCCACAAACTTTGGCTCGTTGAGCATCTCGCCAGTAAGAGCAACTATGCAAGTGTAGTCCACATAGCCGTTGGTAAACAGTTTGCCAATTTTCACTACAGTTTCTGGCTCGATGGTCCAAACAACTTCGCCTTTGTTGACCGGCTTCACGTTGGCAATCTGTGTGCCCGCATTTCCAGCAGGGTGCGGACCGTTGACAATGACCGTTTCCGCTTTTGGAGCGTCAATCACGAAGTCCTCGCGGCAGCCGACGTAAACTTTGCCGTCGGTGAGCGATGCCAGTACCTCCACGCCTTTCTTAAACGCATCCTCATTGCCATCAAGCAGCAGCGAGTGGGCAGGGGAGAGAGGGGTAGAATCAAACGTAGAGATGAAAATGTCGCGGGGCTTGTCGTCGGGCGACGGCACTATGCCGTAAGGGCGCTGGCGGAACATTGCCCACAATCCAGACTTGAGCAGCGCACCTTTTGCGTCGCCCAATTCCTCTTTTGTGAATGAGGTGTGCTCCTGTGCAGCATCAGCTGTGATGCGGATTGACTCGATTTTACGCCGCTCACCACGCACTATGCCCGTGATTGTTCCGCTCACAGGCGAGGTCACTACAATGTCTGTGTGGTTCTTGTCGTGGAATAGGGCTTCACCATACTTAATCTTGTCGCCTTCTTTCTTGAGCATCTTCGGTATCAGACCGCAGAAATCGTCGGGCACGATGGCATACTCCTTCGCTGGAGCGTCCAACTGCTTCACCGACCCTGAGGCAGCACCAAGAAGATGCAGGTCGAGGCCTTTCTTTATCTTTAATTGTATAGGCATTATATTGGGGTTAAAATCATTTGCCAAAATTACTAAAAAATCGTTGTTTATTGTGGTTTGTTGGTTGAGAAAAATACGAAATTCCTCAATTCGTCGTTTAAGAAATTAAAAAAGTGCATCAGAATTTAAAAATAATCGTGCTATTTTGGCGAAATAAAAATATTGTGGTACATTTGCCCATAAAATAGAGGGTGATATACAAGGAAAATATCAATTATTACCTAAATATTATTAACTAATTTCAAAAAAAACAACTTATTAAATTATGGAAGCTCAAAAGCCTAACACGACTCCACAAAAACCAGTGGCAGCTAAGAGTGCAAAAGCTCAAGGTGAACACAAAGTTCGTGGTATTAAAAATGCATTCTTGGTCATTGTCTGCTGTGCAGTAGTGGCTGTTTGCTTGTTCTTGTTCCTTTTCGGTAACCCAGCGCACTTCGACACTACTTTGACAGGTGCTTCGGTTGCATTCCTCGACAATCCTGACGGACACTGGAAACCGACTGACCTTATCGGTACTGTCTATATGGGTGGTATCATCGTGCCAGTTCTTCAAACATTGTTCCTCACGGTTATCGTTCTCTCTGTAGAGCGCGCAATCGCTTTGGGCAGCGCCAAAGGTACTGGTAGCATCTCTAAATTCGTTGAAAACGTTAAGGCAGCCCTCCAAAAGGGTGACGTCGCAAAGGCTCAACAACTTTGCAAGAGCCAGCGCGGTAGCGTTGCTGCTGTCGTTTCTGCTGCTTTGACTAAGTACGAAGAAATGGACAAAAACACTATCCTTACTAAGGAACAGAAATTGACTTCTTTGCAACAGGCCGTTGAAGAAGCAACTGCTTTGGAAATGCCTTCATTGCAACAGAACCTCCCAGTTGTTGCTACAATGACAACTCTTGGTACTCTTGTCGGACTTCTCGGTACTGTGCTCGGTATGATCAAGTCATTCCAGGCCCTCGGTGCTGGTGGTGGTAGCGTTGACTCAATGGAATTGTCTGTCGGTATTTCCGAGGCACTTGTCAACACTGCATTCGGTATCGCAACTGGTGCATGCGCCGTTATCTCTTACAACTTCTTTACTAACAAAATCGACAACCTTACGTACGCAATTGACGAGATCGGTTTCTCAATTGTACAAACGTTTGCTGCTACTCACTAATCTGTAAAATAAGGTAATTTAAGGAAATATGGGAAGAGTAAAAATCAAAAGGAAGAGCACGCTCATCGACATGACCGCGATGAGTGACGTGACCGTACTTTTGCTTACATTCTTCATGTTGACATCGACCTTTTTGCAGAAAGAGCCAGTGACTGTAAAGACACCATCTTCTGTATCGGAGGAAGCAGTTCCTTCAAGCAACCTCGTAACTATCTTGGTTGACCAGAAAGAAAACGTGTTCCTGTCGTTCACTGGATCAAAGAGTATGTCGAGCGACACAGTACGAATGGAAGTATTGAAGCGTGCAGTGTCCAGATACAACGAACTCCACAAAGACCAACCTGTTAACCTCACTAACGAGCAGGTTGCCTCTTTTGGAAAACTCAACATGTTCGGCTGTCCTTTCAAGAAACTGCCTGAATTGTTGAGCAAACCGTCTGCCGACCAAGATTTGGCCATGAACCCTGACAAGCCAGAGTTTATCGGCTCAATCCAAATCGATGGTCGCCGCACTTTTGAACAAAACCCGAATGAGTTCCAGATTTGGATGCTCGCTTATCGCGATCTTGCAACTCAACTCTCGGCCGACGTTACAAAATCTGACGGCACAAAGGATGAAGACGGCACCGTTTACGACTTGATGAAACAAGGTAAAGTTGTTTCTGTCAAATCAGACGAGGCTACTCCGTTCTCGGTTGTTCACGTTGTAATGGATAACTTGCAAACTTTAAGTATGAATAAGTTTTCGTTGATGACCTCATTAAAACAAAAGGAGGAATAAGCATATGGCACAGATTGAACAAAGTAGTGGCGGAAAGCAGAAAAAGGGCGCCCAGAAAAAGATGCACATTCACGTTGACTTTACCCCTATGGTCGACATGAACATGCTTCTGATCACGTTCTTTATGCTTTGTACTACGATGCTCAAGTCTCAGACTTTGAACATCATGCTTCCTTCCAATGAGAAGGTCACCAACAAAGACCAGATGACTCAGGCTAAAGCCGACAATGCTTTCACAATCATCGTCGACAGCAAGCGTGAGAAAGGCGAAACCCTCGCTAACGGCGAGGTGGCTCCGGGCAAGATTCTCGCTAACTACGTTTACTACTATAAAGGTAAGGGCGTAGACGAAAGCGGCGCAATCCTCAGCCCTCTTGAAGAACCTACCAAGTATCATTCTACCAATGTCAATGTCGGTGTTGTCGACAACATCCGCGACGTCCTCGAAAAGATCAACAAAGATGTTTTGACGGACATCAAGGCTCTTGAAGAGAAATACAACGGCGGCAAGGGTAGCATGACCGAGCAGGAATACAAAAAAGCACAGGAAGAAATCATCAACAAAAAGCGCGATAACAAGCCTGTTGTTGTGATTAAGGCTACCGACAATGCTTCGTTTGTAAACTTGGTTAGTGCTCTTGACGAAATGCAGATCAATGGTTTCAACACCTTCCAGATCAATAAGCTGAACAAGAACGACTCTATTCTGCTTAATGATTTCTATGCTAAGCATCCTGATCATTTGCAGAAATAATGATGAATTGGTCGATTAATTGTTGAATTTTAAAAAGCAAAAGAAATGGCAAAAGATGTAGATCTTTCATCAAAAGAGTGGCGCGACCTTATTTTTGAAGGCAAAAACAAAGAATTCGGTGCATACAAACTGCGCGAGGGTTCTGAGAGCCGCCACAATAAAGCGTTCTGCTATGTTCTTATCGGCCTTGTGGCTGTGTGCCTGCTTATCTTCGGTTATATGAAGTACGATGCTTACAAGACCCAGAAGCTCGAAGAAGAGCAACGGGCATTGTTGGCTCAACAGCAGAAACTCGCCCAGATGGAGGCTGAGAAAGAAGAAGAGAAGGAAGAAGAGGTTGAACAAGTGGAGATTGAGGAAGTCAAACCTGAAGAGCCTCAGTTGGCAACTCAGTTGATGACCGAACTTCTCCTTACCGATACTCCTAAAGAGGAAAACGAAATCAAGACCAATGAGGATATCAAGCAAGACAACTCTGTGATGTCGACATTCACTCAGGCTGGTTCTGACGACGTTAACTTGATCAAGGAGCACAAGGAAGAAGTCATCCAAGAGAAACCTAAAGAAGAAAAGAAGAAAGAAGAAGTGTTCACCCACGTTGAGCAAATGCCTAAGTTCCCTGGTGGCGATGCAGAACTTTACAAGTTCATCAGCCAAAACCTCCAGTACCCGGCAATGGCTATCGAGAACAACGTCCAAGGTAAGGTTATCGTACAATTTGTCGTAACTAAGGACGGTTCAATCGGCAACGTTAAGGTGGTACGTAGCGTTGACCGCGACCTCGACAACGAGGCGGTACGTGTCTGCAAGAAACTCCCGAAATTCGTTCCGGGTAAGCAAAACGGACAGGCCGTTAACGTATGGTACACACTCCCTGTAACCTTCAAACTTCAGAACTAATCTGATATAGATTTCCGATAAAAAAGACGGATGGGCGCAAGTCCATCCGTCTTTTTGTTTGTCATGTCTTTTTGTTTGTTGTACGCTAAACAATTATTTCTTTTCGGCAGCAGGCTCTTTTGGTTTGCGGTCGAAGTATGGGCTCTTTGATGAGGCACTTATGGCTATCGCTATAGTTTGGCTGCAATCGGGAAGCCAGTTGAGCGTTTCCGACGACCATCCTGCCGAGAAAAGTACACGGGTGTCGACACGCATATCCGCTGCCATGGCGCATGCCGAGCCGAGAGCAATGCCCACGTCGATAGAGTTGATGGCGCATGGGTTGCCCTTCGGGTTGAGTGCGCACGTAGGGTAGCCGCAATAGCCGCAGTTCAGCCCTTGTGGCTGGCGGCGCGTGCCAATAAGGATTACGGCATCGCCAGCGAGGATGCAGTCGGCATCGCGGAGCAGAAATTTGAAGCCCGTTTCGTCGGCTTTGCGGCGCATTGCTTCGGCAAGCGTCTGCAGGTCTGCCCGGTCTTCCACGAGAGCAATCTCGATAATGTCCACGCCTTTGCCCTTAGGCGCAGTGCGTGCCGCCGTCATCATACGGTGTGCGGCTTCAACCACCAGTTGGTGGCGTAAATCTCGTTCGTTGGTAATCATAATAGCGTAAGTATTTTAATCTTGTTTCTTAAATCGCGCAAAGAGGGCGTCGATGCGGTCGTTGACGCGCAGAAGTCGGAACAGGCGGTCGCGCACGCTATCGATGGCTATGCACGCCACGAAGATGCCCACCGTAGATGCAATCAGCAGCGGCACAAACGTCCACGAATGAAGCCATGAGTGCACGTTGAGCCAATGATGCCACAACTCGCGACGCACAAGCAGGTTGTCGTGGATAAGGTACACGCCGAAGGTTAGCGGAGCAATCCGTACCAGCAGGCGCACCAGTAGATTGTCTGGAGCCTTGTAGCGCGCCGTCCAAAGGAATAGCAGCAGCGCAGCGACGAAGAGAATGCCGTTGTTGTCGTGGTAGTCAATCATCATCGGCATTGTCCACAGAGAGTAAAGACTCACGAGGCGCAGCAGGAAAATCACCGACAGAATGACGGCTGTGGCGAAATAAGCCTTGCCGAAATGGTTAGTGCCCTCGTGGTTGAAGTGCAGACGGATGTAGCCGCCCATGTAGAACAGGAAGATGAACCAAAGCAACGAGTTGTTGCTACTCATTGTGCTACCTAACAGAAAGTCGAAGTTGATCACTCCCAGCACTGCCAAAAGCACGAGGTACTGCCGGCGGTTGAGCGCCTGCGCCACAATGGCGAGGAACGGCGCCAACGCCACGAGAGCCACATAGCGAGTGGCAAACCAATAGCGATCGTTGTAGAGCGGAAACACCGATTTCCAGAAGTCCTCCCATCCCAAATTTCGTGACGAGAATGCCAGGAAGAGGAAGAAAATCACTATCGAATAGAACCCAATCGGAGCCCATGTCTTCGGTATTTTCTCCCATTTCGGCTTCGTCGACCGAATCATGAAATAGCCGGAAATAAGGATGTAGCAGTTGGTCGACACCTTGGCGAGGCATCCAATCAACTCGATGGAGCATAGGTTGAAAAGCGAAACTGCGTCGCTACTTACGCCCTGAGGCTTTAACCCCACGCCGTGCATCAGAAAATGCCACACCACGATGAGGAACATCGCCACAACTCTCAATATCTCAAAACTCGGATTGCGCTGTTTTGCCATAGACTTTTTGTCGGAAAAATTATGCGCAAAATTAGCAACAATTTCGCAAACCGCAATCCATTAGACGGATGGATGCCGTCGGGATTTTGAAAATATCGGCGTTTGGAGTATCTTCGCATAAATAAACTCTCGCTTATGATCAAGAAAACATTTGAAGTGACCGACATGAGTTGTGTGGTTTGTGCAAGCAATGTGGAGCGTGCTGTGGCTGCTCTCAAAGGCGTAGGCATCGCAAAAGTCAATTTCGCTGCCAACGAGTTGACCGTGCATTTCGACCCTCGACAAATCAACATACGACAGATAAAAGAGGCGGTGGAAGCCGCCGGCTACGGACTCGTCATCGACGGCGAGGACGATGAAGAACAAGTGCACCGACGTGCTTACCGCTCGTTGCTGTTGCGCCTCGTTGCAGCGTGGGTTGCGGCAGCGGTAGTAATGTCTCTGTCGATGACCCCGGCGGGCGCTACCACCATAGGGCGCTGGCTCTTGGTGGGCATCACGACTGTGGCGCTTGCCTATAGCGGTTCGGTGTTCTACCGAAAGGCGTGGAAAATGCTCTTGCAACGCTCCGCCAATATGGACACACTCGTGTCGCTCAGCACCTTGGCTGCGTGGGCATTCAGCCTATTTCTCGTCCTGTTTCCAGATTTTGCTCAGAGCCACGGCATGGGCAGCCATGTGTATTTCGACTCAGCGACAATGATAGTGGCGTTTGTGCTCACGGGGCGACTTCTCGAAGAAAAAGCCAAAAACAGTACAACCTCGGCTATTCGTTCGCTCATCGAACTGCAGCCTACTAATGCCACCGTGCTCGACGGGCGCGGCGGAGAGATGCTTGTCGACATCAAGGATATCCATAGCGGCGCACTCGTAATCGTCAAGCCTGGCGCACGCATCCCTGTCGACGGCGTTGTCGAGAAAGGTGAAACTTATGTGGACGAAAGTATGCTCACCGGCGAACCGATGCAAGTGGTTAAAAAGGTCGGCGACAAGGTGTTTGCTGGCACCGTCAATAAGAACGGCGCAATAGTGGTGAAGGTAACTGCCGATGCCGACACCTCGCTACTGGCACGCATCGTAGAATCTGTGCGCGAAGCGCAGGGTAGCAAAGCCCCCGTGCAGCGTGTTGCCGACATTATCAGTCGTCATTTCACCTATGCTGTGACTATTATAGCCGTTGTAACTCTCGTGGGCTGGCTCATTGCTGGCGGAGGTATTGCCACAGCAATTATCTGCGCGGTGTCGGTACTCGTTATTGCTTGTCCTTGCGCCCTCGGACTTGCCACCCCGACGGCAATCACGGTGGGCATTGGCAAGGCTGCTGAATCGCACATCTTGATTAAGGATGCAAGTGCGCTGGAGCGCATCTGCAAGGTGACCGATATTGTGCTCGACAAGACGGGGACAATCACCGAGGGGAAACCCGTTGTGGTGTCGGCTAAAATCTCTGCCGACGCGAGCGACGACGACCTCGGCGTGTTTCTCGCCGCCGAGCGGCAGTCGGAGCATCCGTTGGCTGGCGTGCTCGTCAAGTCGCTTGAGGACCGCGGCGTGAAAGCCGTGGCAACCGACCGCTTTATTGCCATCGTGGGCAAGGGTGTGGAAGCCATCTGTGACGACCGGCACTATTGGGCTGGCAGCGAACTGATGGCTCGCGAACACGAGGTCAAGGAGTCCGACATCCGCCTTGATGCTCAGGGCGGCACAACGATATTCTTCGGCTGCGAAGATCGCCTTTTGGCAATGTTTGTGCTCGCTGATATGGTGAAGGAAACATCCGCTCCAGCAATCGCTTCGCTCAAGCGGCTCGGACTGCGCGTGTATATGCTCACTGGCGATAATGCCGCTTCGGCGGAACGTGTGGCTGACGAGGTGGAGACAACGGGCTTTGAGGCAGAGATGCTGCCTGCCGACAAGGAGCGGTTTATCCTCGATATGCAGCACCGCGGACGCATTGTGGCAATGGCTGGCGACGGCATCAACGACTCGTCGGCTCTGGCGCGTGCTGATGTGTCGATAGCCATGGGCAACGGCACTGACATCGCAATGGAAACGGCGATGATAACCCTTCCAACGTCCGACCTCCAGATGCTGCCGCGGGCAGTGCGCCTGTCGAAGAAAACCATGCGCATAGTCTATCAGAACCTCTTTTGGGCATTTATCTACAATATCATCGGTCTGCCAGTGGCAGCAGGTCTTTTCGGCGTGATGCTCGACCCAATGTGGGCAAGTGCCGCTATGGCGGTAAGTTCGGTGACGGTGGTGCTCAACAGTCTGCGACTTAAGATGATAAAACTCAAATAGCGATGGTTACCGACTACAGTTATCGCAGCATTTGGAAGATGGCTTATCCCATACTGATAAGCCTCGTGATGGAACAACTTATCGGCATCACCGACACCGCCTTTATGGGGCGTGTGGGCGAGGTCGAACTCGGTGCGGTAGCCCTTGCAGGCGTGTTCTATATGGTCGTGTTTATGGCAGGACACGGCTTCTGCATCGGTGCGCAGATACTCATTGCCCGACGCAATGGCGAGGGACAAACTTCGGAAGTGGGGCAGGTGTTCTACCAAGGGCTCTATTTCCTTATAACACTTGCTGCCGTGTTGTTTGCTGCATGCCATTTTTTCGACAACAGCATCTTTTCGCTGATGGTGTCGTCGCCCCATGTGCTCGCCAAGGCGGAGGCTTATCTGCAGTGGCGCGTCTTCGGCTTTTTCTTCGCCTTCGCCAGCGGAATGTTTCAGGCGTTCTATATAGGCACGCAGCGCACGCGCATACTTACCTACAACTCTGTCGTGATGGTGCTCGCCAACGTGGTGTTCAACTATATCCTCGTGTTCGGCAAGTGCGGATTTCCGGCACTCGGCATCGAAGGCGCTGCCATCGGGTCGTCGCTCAGCGAACTCGTGTCGTTGGTGTTCTTCGTGGTCTACACCCGTTGCCGTGTAGATTGTCGCAGTTACGGCTTGGGGCGGATGGCGAAGGTCGACTTTCAGAGGATGCGGTCGATTATCAGTCTGTCGCTGTGGGTGATGATTCAAAACACCGTCTCGCTGTCCACATGGTTTCTGTTCTTTGTGTATATCGAACACCTCGGTGAGCAGTCGCTTGCTGTGGCGAATGTGGTGCGTAGCATCAACGGACTCCTCTTTATGGCTGTTTCCGCCTTCTCTTCGGCTTGCAGTTCGATTGTGAGCAACATGATAGGTTCTGGGCAGAGCGACGAGGTGGGCAGAGCCATCTGCCGCCATGTGATGCTCAACTACATCTGCGTCATCCCTGTGGTCCTTGCCGTGGCACTGTTCCCACATCAGGTCATTGGCATCTACACTGACCTCCCGGGCATGGCTGAAGCCGCTACGCCGTCGGTGTGGGTGATGTGTACGTCCTATCTGCTGCTCATCCCCTCCGACATTCTGCTCAACGGTGTGTCGGGCACGGGCAACACCCGAATGTCGTTCTATCTGGAGTTGCCGGCGCTGGTAGTCTACGTTGCTTATATCACGGTGATTGTCTACTATCTCCGCTGCGATGTGGCATGGTCGTGGACTGTAGACCATCTCTATGGCTTGACCATGGTAATAGGCTGCAGCATCTACCTCCGTCGCGGCAAATGGCGCAACCGCAGAATTTAGCCCTGCATTGTGTGATTTTTCAATAAAAAAGCGGCGAAGTTATTGTAGTATAGAAAATTATGCGTACCTTTGCAGCCGACTATTATTAACATAATGTCTAACTTACTAAATTAACTTATTCTATTAACAATTAATTTTAAATGAGCGAATTAACAAATTCTC
>CAVAPE010000049.1:0-18343 GCA_963590405.1 Eubacterium sp. CAG:180
AATTTTTGCTTTCCCGAACTGCAGCCTACCTTATTAAAAGGTAGTGCAAAGTGAGGGAATAAAAAAAGAACTCGTTCATTTTTTTATTCCGAACTGCAGCCTACCTTATTTAAAGGTAGTGCAAAGTGAGAGGAAATGCAAAAATTTGCCTGCAATAATTTTTGCTTTCCCGAACTGCAGCCTACATTATCAAAAGGTAGTGCAAAGTGAGGGAAGTGCATAGGCGGAAGCAGCGGGCGTGATAGGCTGAAAGCCTTACTCTACCATAGCCCAGGGCAACGCCCTGGGTATAAGCCGATTGCATATTTGCGCCCTGTAAGGGCAACACTCCTGCAGCAACGTTGGTGATTTGTGTTGCCCTTACAGGGCGTTTTAACTACTGCATTGATACCCAGGGCGTTGCCCTGGGCTATGGTGGAATAAGGCTTTCAGCCTATTTTGCGCCCCATCCGGGGCGCTACCCTCACACTTTCCCTCACACTTTGCGCCCCTTCGGGGCGCCATCCACATCGCACTTTGCGCCCCTTTGGGGGCGCTCACCCCTCACAGACTCGCCTCTCACATCACATTATTCCTCTCTCCTTCATCTCGTCATCTCACCCACACGCATCTCATCACCACCTCGCAAACACGCGGCGGGTGTGAGTGCCACCAACACCAGGCGGTGGTTATTCGTAGAGGAGGGAGAGTTGGTCGATGGTGAGTTCGGCGCCGAGGGAAACGGCGGACTGGAGGCGGTCGGTGGTGCGGATGGAGCGCGACTCCTCGTCGATGGAGTAGGACGCATGGTTGGACGACGACACCATCAGCATCAGGCGCGTGGCACGCTTGTTGCGCACCGTATAGGTGATAGGCACATTAAACCGCGTCAACGACGTTGACGGCTTCAGATAGCCCACACCCTTGCCGATTTCCACCGCCTTGCCGCCCTCGTCGCTCACGAGACGCACCACCACGAGTCCCGTTTCCGACGTGTCGTGATAGTCCTGCACATAGGTGTAGGTGCCCGACACCGCCGTAGGGCGCGAAGTGAAGGCGATGCCCTCGTTGTAGGTCTCCGTGCCATTCACTTCCACATCGTAACTGCCGAGGAAGAGTTTGCCAGCAGAGCGGTGCTGCAGCACAGGCACAAACGAACTGTAGTACTGGCGGTCGGTACGCGCATCGCGCGGCGGCTCCTCGCCCGCCCAACTCCATGCAGCATTGCGCAGACGCACCGACCACTGTCCGCTACCGCTGGAGGCGATAATCTCGGTGGTGGGCACCTGGAACCATGTGTTGGACGTAGAGGCGAACGACGCACAAGTTTTCTTGTTGACGCTCGCCCATTTCTTAGGCTCGCTCACGATGATGTCCGCCTTGTTGTAGATAGGCATCCAACTCGACAGGTTAGAGTACTTGCCGCCGCAGTTCACGCCCTTCATCTTTATAGTCTCCGTCACGTCCTCAAAGTCGGCATTCGGCAGTTCGAGAGCCGACTCCGTGTCGACGACAAACTCGCTGGTGTCGTTCTGTCCCGTGGTGACACGCACATTGTAGGCAGTGGACGGCGTGAGCGTCTTCACCGTGATGCGGCTGTCGGCAACGCTGCGCTCCACCACGGCAGGATGCCAACTACCCCCTACCGGCTGGACAAGCACATTAATATAAGGTATGATTTCGCTTAGGTTGTCGCCTTCAAACATAAGGTCGACCTGCGACGGCCAGATGTTGTCGCGTCCGCACGACACGTTGTATTTCGGGATGGTGCGCAACACCGACACAGGCTCCGACACCTTGATGCCATTGTTGTAGACCACACGCAGGAAAGAACTCTCTACACTCGGAGTGAGCGGGAGCGTAGCCTTGTAGTGCCCCACACCAGTGCGCTCAACACTCGACGGCTCGACCGTCTCCCAAGGGTCGGACGAGAACACCCCTTTGCGCTCAAACGACAACTTGTCGACAGGCAAATCGCCGTTACACTCAATCTCCACCGCGACCTTGTCGGCCGACGGCATCAACGCCGCTGGCTGCTTCAGCGCGATAGCCACAGGTCGCATCTCCACGGTGAGCACCGACGGCGACAGAGCCACCCTGCCAGCGAGGTCGCGCACCTGCACGATGATGCGGTGCTCCGTAGCGGCAGAGCCAGCCGTCATGCGCGACACCACCTGCGAGAAGTCGAGCGACACCGACGTAGAGCCCTTTTCGAGCCCCGTAGCCACGATGCCGTCGGCAGCAAGCGTTGCAGCATCGACGACAGCGAGGTCGGTTTCCGCCGACCAATGATTATCGGTCATCGACGGCGACACGATGGTGAAATATAGGTTTTTCAGACCGCCGGGCACGGCAATGTTCACGCCAAGCGATGATGGAATGCTGTACTCCAGCGTACTGTAAGTATTGTTTTCAAAACCCACCGCCTCGATGGTTGGCGACGCAGTGGAAAACAAAGCATCGTCGACAGTGAGGCTGAACGGCGTGGCGAGAGTGGCATCGTCGTAGACCGCAGTGAGGTTATTGCCATCGGCATCGAAGCGGAACAGAGAGTGCGTGGCAGCCTTGACATCAACGGCATCAAACGGCTGAAGCGCCACGCTGCGCCCCGAAGCATCCGTCAGTGCAAGTTCGCAGCGCAGAGCGCCCGGTCGCAGACACGCCGTGCGGCTCTCCTGAGAGGAGAAATCCACATAGCCGCCCTCGTCCGACTTCACACGCATAGCGATGGACGACACCAGCGCCTTGGCATTGTCGCTGAACGACGACGACACAAGAGCCTGAGCCACATGGCAATGAATATAGACATCCGACTGCCGCCCCTCGCGCACATCGTCGAGTGTCTCGCCATAAAACGACGGCGTGATGAAGCCCTCGGCGGTGTGGTCGCCGTAGCCAGCGGAGAAGGTGTAGACACCCACCGGCAGTTTCTTCGAGCCCGCCTCAAACTTGGCGAGCGATGCCCACGACTTGACAGACTCCACGTAGTTATTGGATGCCGAGAGATAAAGCACATCGGTCGACGGAGCATCGAACGCCATCGACGACGCGCCAGCCACGCCGTCGACTGCGCCGTCGGCATCAAGATGGAAACTCACGTTGCCGTAGCCCGTGGTGAGAACATTTGCCCCGTGGTCGCACGCAGCAAGAATCATTGCCAATGCAATGGTATGAAGATAGTTGATTTTTCTGCTCATAATGTACCGCAAAATTAGCATTTTCCGCCACAAGCAGGAAATTAAACCGCGCATTTCGGCTACAACGAACACTTTATGGTGAATATCGGCGAAAATTTGCTAATTACAGCCGTGTGTTGTAACTTCGTTGGCAGAAAACCTAAACATAACAATATTAATGAAACGACAAGTCTTTTCAGCCTTGTGCGCTGCTATGCTCGCCATCCCTATGGCACAGGCAGGCAACCCGAAACAGGAATTCCGCGGTGCGTGGCTCCACACCGTACACCAGAGTCAATATGCCAAAATGACCACCGACGAGACGAAAGCGTATCTGCGCGACCAACT
This sequence comes from Eubacterium sp. CAG:180, assembly GCA_963590405.1. GTDB lineage: Bacteria > Bacteroidota > Bacteroidia > Bacteroidales > Muribaculaceae > Limisoma. Next base: position 3,504 of record CAVAPE010000049.1, read on the forward strand.
CGACCGCCTCAAGGCAGCCGGTTGCAATGCCGTGCTCTTTCAGGTGCGCCCGAGTGCCGATGCCTTCTACCCTTCCGACCTAGAGCCGTGGAGCCGTTTCCTGACAGGCACCGCCGGCAAAGCGCCGTCGCCCTACTGGGACCCGCTGCAGTTTATGATTGACGAGGCACACGAGCGCGGCATGGAACTCCATGCGTGGCTCAACCCCTATCGCGTGACCACCTCGAAAAACGAGAAACTGCCGAAGAACCACATCTATTATAAGTATCCCGAGCGGTTCCTCTCCTTCGACGGCAAACTCTATTTCGACCCAGGACTGCCCGAGAACCGCGAATTTATAGAAAGCGTGGTCAAGGACCTCATAACACGCTACGACCTCGACGCCATCCACATGGACGACTATTTCTACCCCTACCCTGTGGCTGGAGTGGAGTTTCCCGACAGTAAATCATTCAAGAAATACGGCAACGGCATGAGCCGCGACGACTGGCGCCGCCACAACGTTGACCTCCTCATCGAAGGGCTACACAACGTGATTGCCGCCGCAAAGCCATGGGTGCGCCTCGGCATCAGCCCGTTCGGCATCTGGCGCAATAAGGCGAGCGACCCACGCGGCAGCGACACCAACGGACTGCAGAACTACGACGCCCTATATGCCGACGTGCTCCTCTGGACGGAGAAAGGCTGGGTGGACTATATGCTTCCGCAACTCTATTGGTCGCTCGAAAAGAAGGTGGCTTCGTCAGAGAAACTCGCCCACTGGTGGAACGACAACGCCAACGGCCGCCACATGTACATCGGTCAGGACGTGAAAGTAACGATGGACACCCCCGACCTCAAGCCGTCGACATCGCCGACGCAACTCGCCCACAAAATCCGCCTGTCACGCGAATTGCCCAACATCCAAGGCAACTGCTGGTGGCCTGCCTACTCCGTAACAGCCAACTACAAGGGCGTTGCCGACTCGCTGGCAACCGTGGAGCAGCACACCGTAGCCCTCGTGCCCAACTATCCGTGGATCGACAATGTGAAACCCTCAGAAGTAACCTCGCTCCGCCGCGACGGCGACCGCCTTGTGTGGGAAGCGCCGAAGACAAGCGACCCACTACAAGAAGCGCGCTCCTATGTGGTGTACCGCTTTGAAAAAGGCTCGAAAATGGACATCAGCGACAGCGAAGCCATACTCGGCGTGACCTACAAGCCTGAATATCCGCTCGGCGACAGCCACGGACACTACACATACGTAGTCACCGTGCTCGACCGCGCCAACAACGAAAGCGAGAAAGGCTCGAAAATCACCATAAAGCAATAACCAATGACAGGAATAAGCAGGATGCTCGGCTTTCTGGAGTTGCTGAAAGAGAACAACAACCGCCCATGGTTTGCAGAGCACAAGGAAGAATATAACGAAATCCGCAAGCAATGTCTTGCGGAAATCGACACGCTGATCAGTGAGATTGCCCACTTCGATGCGCATCTGGTGGGCGTCACCGCCCAGCAATGCGTGTACCGCATCTATCGCGACATCCGTTTCTCCGCCGACAAGTCGCCGTTTAAGACCCACTTCGGCATAGTGCTTGCCCACGGCGGCAAGAAATGCAAGGAGGCAGGCTATTATCTCCACATCGAGCCGGGCGAATGCTTCATCTGCAGCGGCGTGTGGTTTCCCGAGCCGTCGGTGCTCAAGTTCCTGCGGCGCAACATCTACGACAATCTTGACGAGTTTCTCGAAATCCTCAACGAGCCAAGTTTCAAGAAGCAGTTCCCTGGTCTTGTGGGCGACAGCCTGAAAACATTACCTAAAGGCTACCCGAAAGACTGTCAAGGAGCGGAAATCATCAAGATGAAAGAGTTTTTAGTGCAAAAAAAATATAAAAATTCGACCTTCGAGACAGAAAATTGGCAGAAAAGTGTTGTAAAAGACATCCGTTTACTAAAACCATTCAACGATTTTCTTAACTATGCATTCGAAGAATTGCACAGTCTCTAAAAAAGTGTGCGCAAAAACTAATAAAAATTGCACAAAACGACCTTGAATGAGTAGAAAGAATTACACAAAAAAGGGGCGATTGTGCCAAACTTTAAATAGCACTAAAACGCTATTGCAGATAGAATAAATCGTTTAATTTTGCATTGACGATTAACAACTAAACACAAGAATTATGGCTAAAATCAAAGGAGCAGTTGTGGTCAACGAAGAGCGCTGCAAGGGATGCAACCTATGCGTTGTGGCATGCCCGACACAGACTCTTTCCTTACAGCCAAAAGAGGTGAACAACCGCGGTTATCACTTCGCATTTATGGCAAATCCCGACGCTTGCATCGGTTGCGCAAGTTGTGCGTTGGTATGTCCCGACGCTTGTATCGAGGTTTATAAAACTCGCTTGGATTAACAAACCGAAAAATTAACTGACATGGAAAAAGAAATACGGTTGATGAAAGGCAACGAGGCATTGGCAATGGCTGCAATACGCTATGGCGCAGATGCCTATTTCGGTTACCCAATCACCCCACAATCGGAAGTGCTCGAAACACTGATGGCGCAGCAGCCATGGGACACAACCGGCATGGTTGTGCTACAGGCAGAAAGCGAAGTGGCATCAATCAACATGGTCTACGGCGCAGCAGGCGCAGGCAAGGTAGTGTTGACATCATCATCAAGCCCCGGCATCAGTCTGATGTGCGAGGGTTTGTCGTATATAGCGGCTTCAGAATTGCCAGCACTGGTAATCAATGTGAGCCGCGGCGGGCCAGGACTTGGCACCATTCAGCCGTCGCAGGCCGACTATTTTCAAGCCACCAAAGGCGGCGGCCACGGCGACTATCACTTCATCGTGCTTGCACCGTCGTCGGTGCAGGAGATGTGCGACTTCGTGGGTCTCGGCTGGGACTTGGCATTCAAATACCGCACCCCAGCAATGATACTCACCGACGGTATCGTAGGACAGATGATGGAGAAGGTTGTACTTCCGCCACAGCGTCCGCGACTCACCGACGAGGAAGTGCGCAAGCGTTGCCCATGGGCAGCCAACGGACGCACACCGGGTCGCAAGCGCAACGTTATTACCTCACTCGAACTCAACTCAGAGAAGATGGAGGAAAACAACCTCCGCTTCCAAGCCACCTACCGCAAGATTGAAGCAAACGAGGTGCGCTACGAAGAGTACGGCACCGAGGACTGCGAATACCTCATCGTGGCATTCGGCTCGATAGCGCGTATATGCCAGAAGGCTGTAGAGACAGCCCGCAAAGAGGGACTGAAGATAGGCATACTCCGCCCAATCACCCTGTGGCCGTTCCCATCAGCAAAGGTCAAAGAACTTGCAAGCCGCACAAAGGGAGTGCTGGTAGTGGAAATCAATGCCGGACAAATGATTGAAGACGTGCGCCTCGCCATCAACGGAGCCGTTAGAGCCGAGCATTTCGGACGTCTCGGCGGCATCGTGCCAACGCCTGACGAAGTGTTGAAAGCCTTCAAAGAAAAAATTTACCAGAAATAATAAAGCATCCCATCATGGACATCAACGATATTATCAAGCCTGAAAACCTGGTTTACAAGAAACCGGCTTTGATGAACGACAACCACATGCACTATTGCCCTGGTTGTAGCCACGGTGTGGTTCACAAAATCGTGGCAGAACTGATTGAAGAAATGGGACTTGAAGACCGCACCGTGGGCATTGCCCCCGTGGGTTGCGCCGTCTTCGCCTACAACTATATCGACATTGACTGGATTGAAGCAGCCCACGGCCGCGCTCCAGCCATTGCCACCGCAGTGAGCCGCCTCTACCCGAAGAACCTCGTGTTCACCTATCAGGGCGACGGCGACCTCGCAGCCATCGGTACTGCCGAGACAATCCACGCAGCAAACCGCGGTGAGAACATCACCATCATCTTCATCAACAACGCCATCTACGGTATGACTGGCGGACAAATGGCGCCTACTACCCTTCTGGGTATGAAGACTGCCACAACGCCATATGGTCGCCGCGTGGACCTCAACGGCTATCCATTCAAGATTGGCGACGTGCTGTCGATGCTCGACGGTACTTGCTACGTGACGCGCCAGAGCGTACACACTCCGGCAGCAGTGCGCAAAGCCAAAGCCGCCATCAAGAAGGCATTCCAGAACTCACTCGACAAGAAGGGTACTTCGGTGGTCGAGATTGTGAGCACCTGCAACTCGGGCTGGAAGATGAGCCCTGAGAAAGCCAACAAGTGGATGGAAGAGAACATGTTTGCAAAATACCCGATGGGCGACCTTAAAAATGTATAGACGATGAAACAGGAAATAATTATAGCCGGATTCGGAGGACAGGGAGTGTTGTCGATGGGTAAGATTCTTGCCTATTCTGGACTGATGGAGGACAAGGAGGTGACTTGGATGCCGGCCTACGGCCCTGAGCAGCGCGGCGGCACAGCCAACGTGACGGTAATCCTCAGCGACGAGAAAATCAGTTCGCCAATCCTCAACGAGTTTGACATCGCCGTGGTGCTCAACCAGCAGAGCCTCGACAAATTCGAGAGCAAGGTGAAGCCAGGCGGCATACTGATTTACGACAACTACGGCATCCACCGCGCACCGGAACGCAAGGACATCAAAATCTACAATGTGGCAGCAATGGAGGCTTCGTTCGACATGAAGAATGCGAAGACCTACAATATGATTGTGCTGGGCGCATTGCTGAAGGTGAGCCCTATGGTGACGATGGAAAGTGTGCTCAAAGGCTTGAAAAAATCACTGCCAGCACGCCACCACGACTTGATTCCGCTCAACGAGGAAGCCATCCGCAAAGGCATGTCGTTGGTAAAAGAATAAAAAAGACACAGACTTGCGGCTGCACAGCGGCTGCGTCTGTTTTGAGACTCGCACATTCTATGTGACCGGAACCTGTCGTCCAGACAGGCTCCTATGAAACTGGGTTTATATTTGCATCCGCTTCGGCGGATGCTTTTTTATTGACTGCCTTTTGTGGGGAATGTGAAACTTTGTGACTATCTTTACAAAAAAAATAATGGAACAGGACGAACTCAAAAAACTGACATACTCCGAGGCTGTGGCTGAGTTGGAGAAGATTGTGCGCCAAATGCAAAGCGACGCGTGCTCAATCGACAATCTGTCGCAACTCACGTCGCGCTCTCTGGAATTACTGAAAATCTGCAAGGCTAAACTTCTCACTACCGACGAAGAACTGAAAAAGATTCTCGCCGAACTGGAGGCATAGCCCAATTTTTAACCTATGACTCAACAACAAAAAATCAATTTCCGCATGAAGAAACTAATGATTACGGCAGCGGCTTTGTCAATGGCTATGGGCATGAGCGCTGCAGAACTGCTGAAATCACCCGATGGTAAACTGCAAGTTACCTTCGACCTCGACAACTCTGGTACACCAACCTACAAGATGGACTACAACGGCAAGGCGGTGATTGCCACCAGCCGCCTCGGATTGGAACTGAAGGACCAGAAATCGCTGCTTGACGGCTTCAAACTGGAGAAAGTGAGCCGCTCTACGTTCGACGAGACATGGAAACCCGTGTGGGGAGAGCAATCGAGCATCCGCAACCACTACAACGAGATGGCTGTGCGCCTGTCGCAACCCGACGACAACGGCGGCCAGCGCGAAATGATTGTGCGTTTCCGCCTCTACGACGACGGCGTGGGCTTCCGCTATGAGTGGCCAGCACAGGACAATTTCACATATTTCGTAATCAAGGAAGAGCGCACGGAGTTTGCCATGACTGGCGACCACAAAGCATACTGGATTCCAGGCGACTACGACACTCAGGAATACGACTACACCATTAGCAAACTGTCGGAAATAAGGGAAAAACTTCCGGCAGCGAAATTTGAATACAACGTTTCGTCCACACTGTTTTCCGACACTGGAGTGCAGACATCGCTGCAGATGAAGACCGATGACGGCATCTACCTCAACATCCACGAGGCAGCCTGCGTGGACTACTCCACAATGCACCTCAACCTCGACGACAAGCGCATGGTGTTTACCTCTTGGCTTACGCCCGATGCACGCGGCAACAAGGGCTACAAGATGGCTCCTTGCCACTCGCCATGGCGCACCATCATGGTTACGCCTACCGCCACTGCGGCTCTCGACTCAAAACTTATCCTGAACCTCAACGAGCCTTGCAAACTCGATGACACGTCGTGGATTCACCCGTCGAAGTTTATGGGCGTTTGGTGGGAAATGATTGTGGGCAAAAGTTCGTGGGCTTACTCCAACGCCTCGGCAGTAAACCTCGATAGCATCGACTACAAGACGATGAAGCCAAACGGGTTGCACGGCGCAAACAATGCCAACGTGAAACGCTACATCGACTTTGCTGCCGAAAACGGCTTCAACGAACTCCTTGTGGAGGGCTGGAACACTGGTTGGGAAGACTGGTTCGGACACGAGAAGGACTATGTGTTTGACTTCGTTACACCGACACCCGACTTCGACATCGCTATGCTCAACGACTATGCGCACTCCAAGGGCATCCGCCTGATGATGCACCACGAGACGTCTGGCTCGATGCGCAACTATGAGCGCCACCTTGAGGCTGCCTACTCGCTGATGAACAAATACGGCTACGACGCAGTGAAGAGCGGTTATGTGGGCAACCTTCTGCCGCGCGGTGAATACCACTACGGACAATGGGCAAACAACCACTACCTCTACTGCATCACTGAGGCTGCCAAGCACAAAATCATGGTCAATGCCCACGAGGCGACACGTCCTACGGGCTTATGCCGCACCTACCCTAACCTCGTTGGCAACGAGAGTGCCCGCGGCACGGAGTACCAGCAATCGTCGGGCAACAAGCCTCACCACGTAACTATCTTGCCGTTCACCCGTCTGCAAGGCGGTCCGATGGACTACACTCCAGGCATCTTCTGCATGGATATGTCGAAAAACAACCCCGACAACCACGGACACGTAAACGCTACCCTCTGCAACCAGTTGGCGCTCTACGTAACGCTCTACTCGCCAATCCAAATGGCTGGCGATATGCCTGAAAACTACGAGCGCTATGCCGATGCGTTCCGCTTCATCAAGGATGTAGCCGTAGACTGGGACGAGAGCCACTATCTCGCTGCCGAGCCGGGCGAATACATCATCGCTGCTCGCCGCGAAAAGGGCGGCAAGCGCTGGTTTGTGGGCGGTGTCACCAACGAGGAGGCACGCACCATGAAGGTTGACTTCTCTTTCCTCACGAAGGACAAGAAATATGTTGCCACAATCTACGCCGACGCAAAGGATGCTGACTACGAAACGAACCCTGAGAAATATGTAATCTCGCGTCGCGTTGTCACATCAAAGGATTCCGAGAAAATCCGCATGGCGCGCGGCGGTGGTTTCGCCATCAGCCTCGTTCCGGTTGACGATGGAGTAAAGCATCTGAAAAAGATTAAATAATAAGCCGTTTAGACAGGAAAAATGTTTGACACCTCACGTCCGTTCACATTCGACAGAGTGGTGCGCATTGTGATTACAATCGCGCTGCTGCTCGGCATCTTCTGGGTGCTGCGCGCAATCAGCGGAGCACTGCTCCCCTTTTGCGTGGCTTGCCTTCTGGCATACATCTTTGAGCCGTTTGTGGCATTCAACAAGAGGGTGCTGCACTGCCGTAACAACGTGTTGCCAATCTTCCTTTTCCTTGTCGAACTCTTAGCCGTACTTGTACTCCTTGGATGGCTGCTGTTGCCCCGCATATTCGACGAAATCGTCACTGTGGGGCAACTGTTTAACGACTATGCCGCCTCAAAAGGCAGCGCCTACATTCCGCAAGCCGTGCACGACTTCGTGATGAAATACGTGGACATCAAGAAGATTGCCTCGATGCTTACCACCGAACAATGGACGGAGATTGTGCGCGACTCGCTCAATGGCACCTGGACAATGGTGAGCGGAAGTCTGTCGATGCTACTTGTGGTGGGCAGTTGGTTCATTGTGCTGCTCTACTTCATCTTTATCCTCTTAGACTACAACCGCTTCATGACAAGCCTGCGCAACTTGATTCCGAAGAAATACAAATCCATCGTGCTGAAAATTTCGGGCGACATCCGGGACAGCATGAACCGCTATTTCCGCGGACAGGCTTTGGTGGCGTTCTGCGTAGGGGTGCTGTTTAGCATCGGCTTCTTGATAATCGACTTGCCGCTGGCAATAATTATGGGAATGTTTATCGGGCTGCTCAACATGGTGCCCTACCTGCAACTCATCTCGCTGTTGCCCACCACCCTGCTGTGCATCGTCTATGCAGCCGAGACAAATTCAAGTTTCTGGATAATCTTTGCGCTGACCATGGCGGTCTACATCGTGGTTCAACTCATTCAGGACCTCTACCTCGTGCCTAAAATTATGGGCAAGGCCATGGGGCTCAACCCAGCAATCATATTGCTATCACTGTCGATATGGGGCTCTCTGCTTGGCTTCCTTGGACTAATCATTGCCCTGCCGCTGACCACACTGTTGCTGTCGTACTACAACACCTACGTGCTCCACGACGAACCCGAAGAGGAGCAAGCAGAAAAAGCAGATTAGTTAAGCGGAGTGAGGCAAAGAAAACAGCCTTTTACCAAAGATTGAATCGCCACCCCACTTTTATTTCCATACTGAAAAGAGAGTTGGCAAGTATAGTTTTCTCGTCGTGCACAATCGCCACATCGCTTTTGCCTACGATGCCGGCAAACCAGCGGTTGTTGTTCCACACGCACGCAAGGTTCAGACGGTTGTAGATACGAAACGACTCGCCCGGCTCTACGCTCGTCTGCTCGCCGTGGCTAAGCGACGGTATCAACGCCTCGCTCACGCCCACCGTGATGTGCTTGTTGGGCACCCAGTTGAAGGCATAGCCGCCCTTAATGCCGTAGGTCTGCTCCTTGACCACTATGGTAGCGTCCTTCAACGCCTCGGAAAGATATGGTTGCAGATTTTCTGGCATTTCGGTGAAATCAAACGTAAGGTTACGGTTGTTGTACGACAATCCTATGAAAAACGACCCCTGGCTGCGCAACTGCAGTTTGCTGAACGAGAACGCAGCAGCATAACTAAAACGCTTGTGGTTGAAGAAATAAACGGCATCTACTCCCCACGATTTATTGTCTACGCCCGTAAACGGCTCGTTGATGTGCTTAAGGTCGCCGATGCGCCGTATGTTCATCCCCACATCGTTTTTTATGGAATAGAGGCTCGCCGTAAACAGTCCGCAGGTGAAATCAAAATTGAATTTCGACTTCTTTCGATCCACGCCGCCGAAGAGGCGGTTGATGCTGAAATCGTAGCCCACGGAAACGGCGAGATACGTCACGTCGAAACCGATAGTGTTGACCGACGGCGTGCGCATCATCAGAGGGTTGTCCCAGTCAACGACGAAATGAGTGTTTTCAAACCAACTGTTCGTGCGCATCTTCACGTTCATCTTGTAGCCAGTGCCCTTAACATAGGTACTGTCGTAGCCGTTGAAGAATTTGTCGCCCCAGCGGTAAGTCTTGATGCAGAAATTTGGGAATTTGCCCCAAGTCGCTATCGAATCGAGCGCAAAAGAGATGGCATTGCCGTGGAAGGCAAAACCTATAAGCATAACAACGGATATGAGTAACTTCTTGAAACGCATCTCTGAACGCCCCACAAAATTACAAAAATTCACCCGTTTGGCAAAATAAGGCTTTATCCAGCGTCAGGATTTTCAGTGCGTCGTGTCAGTTCATCCCCCCAAAAAGTTTGCATACAGCCATTTCTCTATTTGCTCGACTGTTGCATCTTTCAATATCACTTTTTTGTCTCTGTCAAGAAGGTATAAATTAGGAATAGCGGGCAAATCATACGCATCCTGGTCAACAGAGCCACGATAATGTGTCACCAGCCACCATTCGGGCAAACTGTCAATATGCTTTTCCCAGGCATCCAAATCTTCATCTGGATAGATTGCCACCACAAGCATTTCTCCTTTGTCCGCCAAGGTCTTGAACACAGTGGAGTTGGTGATATAAGCAGAAATCGTTTGGCATGCGCTGCAATCCGGATTGAAAAAATACAGCATCACAAAGTCTTTATCAATGTCGGACAAACGCAATGTTTTATGCTCTCTGGTAACGAGTGCGACATCTGCAGCCTTTGTTCCTGGACGGTTCATCATGGCAATCTGCAGTTGATAGCGATAACGGTCTTTTTCGAAATCCTTTAGCAATGGGGCATCAATGAGGGCTCGCAATATCGGGATATACAACTCCTCATTACGATAAGGTGAATTGGCATCATTAAAGTATGATTCAGCCAATTCACCCAGCCTTTTTTGCATAACAGGATATTCATTTCCGTAGGTAATGATTGTAGGAGCCGCTTTCTGGCGATTTGCTGGCGACAACTGCCCCAACAGAGGCAGCCAGTCGACAAATACTTGCTTTAAGGCGACTGTGTCGGCAATCCAAGCATCAGAAGCATAGTCCAACCCCTTCCAATAGTGCTCTGCCATGTACTGCAGGCGGTCTTCTTTGAAAGCCAGCGCCATTGGAGGATGTGGAGGGGAAAACACCGAGGCGTTTCCCCTCGCCACTATTCTTCCATACGCTGCACTCCAACATAAAGGAATTAAGAGTGTCAGCAAAAATTTTCGCATCATTGTTGTTTTGCCTTCACGCATCTTACAACACAGGCATGATTGGTCATGTCGCTTATTCCATCATTGGATTTATAATAATATCCCTTCTTCTTATCATAATATTTGGCAAAGTACCAACCATGTCCGCCATGGTTAGCATCGATATGGTCAAAAGCCCAATAATATCCTTTTAGACCCAATTCGCCCAAAGTGCCATCCACACTTCTAAAACCGGAAGCAGGCCACCATATAGTAGATGTCTCTGTTGAATTTTTATAGGTGTAACTTGCCTCTATACCATAAACGCCATCAGCCATAAAATAGGCTTCCGTGGAAGGTGTCCCATACAAGTCGCTATTATCACCCAGCATAGTCCAGCCAGCAGGACAAGGATCATTGATGGTTTTACTGCGGTTCCAGAAATCCTCATGATCTCCTGTGCTAACAAAAGGTTCTGTCTGATTCAAGGCTCTAATTGTCCACCTTGTATCTTGAGATTCTTTTGTCCAAGACGAGGCAAATTCCATTGGGTTCTGACGGCCATATTCCGCAGTAATAAATGCATTGTTATAGGTCCATCCGTTTTCAGCAAGTTTGGTATTCCACTCAGTATGATTGGTTAAATCACCGAACTTTTCAGTTTCAAACTGTTCATATGTAGGGACATTCTTATCATTATGGGTCTTATCATAATGGGTCTCGTGAGTAACCTCATCACCACCAGCACTATTTGCACCTACGAAAGGGTCTTTTCGCCCCATCTGATAATACAGGCCATAGGTTTTCCATCCATCGTTCTTGTCAGCTGATGTTGCGCCAAGATTACGATCCATTATGATAAGATGTCCTTTTGCAGCATCCGACGAGAAACCATCTATTGTGTTTTCGCCTTTACGGCACTCTCCATTAGTAGCCACTTCCTGGTAATCTGACATCCAGATATGCCAACTCCAAAGGATTTCATTGGTCACTGAGTCGTAAAGAGCAATAACCGTATTGCCACGTGGCGCATTGCCGCTACTGTCGGCATTCACCTTAAACGAGATATAGCCATCCTTGCCAGGAATATACTCTATATCCGAAATAGCGCCAGAGTTGTCGGTCCACAGATAGTCGGCTGTCACCTTATTTCCAGTCTTATTGTATGTTCCGTCTTCGCTCACATCCAGTCGACCGTTTTTGGGACGGTTGCCCATACAGAATGCCGGTATCAAATAATAACCAACTTTGTCGGCCACATAGCAGTTGGCTGGCTCCAACGGCTCTGGGGTAGTATAATCAAACTCCTCCATTGTCTTCACATACGAACGTTTCACGGTGATCGCCTCCGTTGTCGACTTCTGGAAAGAGCCGCCATTGTCGTAGTCGATAAATTGCACGCTGAATCCTTTCTTGAATGTCTTTGGCATCATCACGATATTTATCATCGTTGGGGTTGTAGGGTCGAGTGTCAGGCCGTCTTCGCCACAGTCGATAGTGATGATGCCCGTGCTTTTGCCGCTTACCGGAGCCAGCAACCGACCGCATGCAGCCTCCTTGTCGCCTGCAGCAATCGAACTCTCAAGATAGTCGATTGTCAAACTATTATCTGTTTTATTTTTGTAACAAATACAACTCATCGTAAATTCTCCGGCAAGTATCTCACCGTTATTGCCAGTAAGAACTACTTTAGAGATTTTGCCAGTTCCTTTCACAGGCAATTGCAACACGCCTGCCATATTCTCATAATAGAAATCATATTGATTTTTGCATAGACCAATCATCGGGAAAACATTATTGGTAAATGTTCCTTTCTGATAGGTCTGATTCTGTGGAATATTGGCAGTTATGGTGTGCTTACGCCCCCAAGCGGTCGAGGTGTTAGCATATGATTCTCCGACATTAGCCCCTTCAAAGGGATATACCGACAAGACATAACTTGTACCTTTTTCCCAATATCCAGCTTTAAATACCGCTTTTTGTGTGCCACTTCCTGTCAACAAGGTCGCCGCATCCGTGGCTTTATTATTAAAGCCATAAAACATGAACACCTTATCACCCTCCGACCAAAGGACTGGATACTTACCGTTATCCAATTCGCCCATCGTCGTACGCGTGCTGTTGCCATCGTCTATATAGGCATTGAATTGATATGCAGATGTTTCATCCGTGCCATTGTTTTCTCCTTCAATGAAATCATCGCTACAGCCCACCAATGCTATGGTTAACCCTGCAGCCATCATACATCTACTTAAGTAATATTTAAATTCCATCATATCGCCTTGTTTTTCAGTTTTTGAAGCCACTCCTCCTTCATATCTTCATCATTCACAGGATTTTTTACAGGAAACAACAGATAGTCGTTGCCTTCCACCACGATACCGTATCTATTAACCTGCCTGCCAGGCAAATCCATTCCAATGTCGTACACGCTCGTGACATTAACCTCATATCTGGTGTTGCGCAGAACTGACAAGTAATTGAATGGCCATGCCTCATCGTTTGAATCCATATAGTTCCAGAAATACTGATAATTCTGGTCTGTTATCCAATGTATGTAATACATATAGCCGTCTTCATACACCTTCATGCCTGCATCACGCATTTGCTTCACTGTGGATGTGGAACTTATCCCCTTGTTTGACAATTCCGGATAATCATTCAACAGTTGAGACAAATAAGGTGTTAGAGTTTCCTTATAGCAATAGAATGTACGGTATTCGTCGCCACTGGAAGCACGCGTCTTGCTCTTTGTCCACGTTCCTTTATCTGGATCGGGCGTTAATCCGTCAGTAGTGTGACTATCGACCTTTATCTTAGCTCGCACACGGAAAAGCACCCCAGTTGCACGATTTCTCATTCCCGTCTTAAGGAAATCTTGTCCCTCGTCGTATTTTTCCACAGGAGTTACTCCCTTTGTGAAATCATTGAAGAAGTCCAGATACAATGGAGAGGAATTCTCCAGACAATATATGGTGGCTTTCTTGTTGGCATCGAGGGACTGGAATTTTTCTAATGCTCCGTCTTTTAGTGCCTTATTGTCGAAATCCGTAAAGTCAGATATCTGGTTGTAATATATTTGCGAAGGTGTGGTGCTGATATCTCCACCTGGGGTTACAGCCCACAGGAATGGGTAACCGAATGGAGCGCCATCTGGAACTGTAATGTCTCCGTAGTTCTGCTCTTTAAGCCATTCATAGGCGAAGTATTCACCCCCCTGATAACATGCTATCTGCCATTGCTGCACAAGATTGAAACAATTAGCACCGTTGATCAAAGCAACGCCTTCTACATGCACGTCATGAAACTGGCAAGTATAATAACTGGTGAAGTCGTAATCCTCAGCACTGCAATCCACCACAATCTTTGCCGCTACACGCTCCAAATTTACCTTTACACAATAAGGATTGTCATAGGTATAACTTGTATTGTCGTCTATTTCAACAGGCACGCCGCCATTCGGTGTAGCATCGGTATGTTCCAGGTCATAACCATCCTCCCATTTTTGATACACATGCGTGTAATTGGCAAAGTCGGAGGCCTCATTGTTGACATTGACCATCAGAAAATGGTTCTGTTGCCATAAATTCTCACACGCTCCTTTTGTAACGAGAGAATATGTTCCGCGAAACGCCTTGGCTGAACTCAAGTCCAGATTGAAACTGCCGCCCAAGTTTGCCACGACATACAGTTGATAGCCATGCTTGTATGCCGACTTTATCTCGAAAGGCTTTGTGGTATATGAATTAAGCATCTCAATGTCTTTCAACTCCACTACTGGAGCATCATCATCATTTTGCTTTACAAGAAATATGCGAAAGTCGGTTATCGTACGTTCAAAATCCTCATCGCCGTATGTCGGTTCAAACGTACGTGTGGCATCTTTGTCACTATGCAGTCGTTTCACGTTAAACCGAAGCGTCATGTAGCACTTCCCGTCATTTATCTCGGAAGAGCCATTATCCACGAATTTATCGTCATTGCAGGATTGGAAAAGCATACAGACAACCGTAGCCGATAATATCAATCCAAATAGTTTCTTCATTTTATTGTCATATTGTTATTACAAGCAATCATTGCAATTCGGTACTCTCCAACGAGAGCGTCCAACCGTTGACGACAATGCGGGTACGCACCCACACGTCATTGTCGATGAAAAATGTCATGGCGTATTCATCCTGACGATCCAGATATTCCTGATTGCTCCATTCGGATTTGTGCTCACCGATGGCTTGCAAAGAAAGGAACCACGCCAA
>CAVAPE010000050.1:0-17635 GCA_963590405.1 Eubacterium sp. CAG:180
ATTTTTCGGTGATTTTTGCTGGAATTTTTCAAAAATAATTGTCAAAAAAGCCCATATTGGGCAAGAAAATGGCACGCGCCCGTTAAACTACCCCATAGACGTGCATTTTTTCGTTGGTAAATTTGCGCAGTGTTTTTCCCATGCCTACCTTTGCAATGTGTTTTTCATGGTATTAGATTTAAGGTTAACAAGATTGGTTGTCGTGAGACAATCAATTTTTTTTATGCCTGTTTAAAAACCACGGTGTTTGCGGCGCTCGTTGTATAATTGTTCTTTGATGCCACCGTTTTCTTTGAACTGGCGTTTCTGCCATTCAATCAACCCCTTAAGTAAAGCATCCGTTTGCAAAATCAGAGTGATGGCAATGTTGCAGACTGTTTCCGCCGACCGCTCGGCAATCTTCTGTCGGAATTCGGCAGGGTCGTTGTGGTTGCGACAGTAGCGGCGTGTCTGTTCAGCCTCCGGCGAATTTAGAGGCCACTGTCTGAGATTGTTTACGCGCAGATAGTCCTTATAGTCCTCCAGCAGTTCGTGCAGACTTGCGCGGTTCACGTTGGTGAGTTTCATTTCCATCTCGGAGGAAGTGATGCCGTCAATGTTGCCCTCCACAATGTTTTGCTTGCCCGAACGTGCAGCCTGAATCATCTGGTCGACAGTGCGGTCGCCCCGCTCAAGATACTTGTGCGCAAAGTAGTAGGTGATGTCGTAGATAACCATCGCTTTGCGGTAGCAGATGAGCGTGTTGTAGTTCTTGCCCTGGCGGATGAAACTGTTGTCGACAGGATGAGTCATAGTGAAAGTTGTTTAGGGGTTAGAAATTTTATTTTTTTGCTGGGTGGGCATAATGGGCATATTGGGCATATTGGGCGCAGTAATATCATTAATATCATTTCGCCTATTATGCCTACTATGCCCATTATGCCTATCGTCATAATTCAATGGAAAGAAATATCAGTAATTACTTCGAGGCCGGTGGCGGCGTTGAGGCGCTTCACTAGGCTGCTGCGCACAAGCATCAGTTCGTTGCGCAGGGGCGCTGAGATCACCACCACGTGGAGGATGCGATCCTTTATCCACATCCGCGACGTCTGGCGGGCAATGTAGTCGCCCACCACCGCGCGCCAGTACGACATCAGTCGCTGGCGGTTGGCATTGTCGTCGAGGTCGGCAGGATTGAGAAACTGCTTCATTATCTCCCCGAGCAGCACGGGCTCACGCCGCTTCATAACCCACTTCCTCCCACTTGGCTACAACGTCCGTTTTCCACACTGAAGATGCGATAGTCGCTACCCACGGCATCGATGGTTTCGTCGAGGTGCTGGCGGTTGGTGTCCGACACGAAGATTTGCCCGAAAGCCGGCTCAGAGACGATGCGCATAATGTTTCCCACACGGTTCGCATCGAGTTTGTCGAAGATGTCGTCGAGCAGAAGCAACGGCGTCTGTCCGCACATAGATTTAAGGAAGTCAAACTGCGCAAGGCGAAGCGCGATGGTGTAGGTCTTGCACTGCCCCTGCGAACCCGTGCGGCGCATCAGTTCGTCGCCCAGCATCAACTCAATGTCGTCGCGGTGCACGCCCTGCGAGGTGTGTCCCAGCACACGGTCGCGCTCCAAGTTGGCGCGCAGCACCTCAGCCATCGGCATCGCGTTGAGCGCACTGCGGTAGTCGAGGCGCACCTCCTCGTGGCTGTCGGAGATGGTATTGTAGTAGCGCATAAAGATAGGCGTGAACTGCTCTATCCATTGCTGGCGAGCCGCGTGGATAGCCGCTGCCGCGTCGCAGAGATAGGCGTCGACGGTTTCGAGTAGCAGAGGGTCGGAGATGCCCTGCTTGAGCATGGCGTTGCGCTGCTCCAGGGCACGGTTGTAGCCGATAAGGCGGTCGAGGTATTCATGGTTGCCCTGCGAGATGATACGGTCGATGAGCCGCCGGCGCTCCTCGCTGCCCCCCACGATGAGGTTCCAGTCGCTCGGCGTGACCATCACCAGCGGCAGCAGCCCGATGTGTTCGCTCTGGCGGCGGTACTCCTTGCCGTTGCGCTTCACCGACTTCTTCTTGCCGCGCTGGATGGCGCAGGCAATCTGCTCCGTCTTGCCGCTACGCTCGTAGGTGCCCTGCAACAGCATAAACTCCTCGCCGTAGCGCACTGTGGTGGCATCCGTGCGGGCGAGGCTGCTCTGGCAGAAACTCAGGTAGAAGATGGCATCGAGCACATTCGTCTTGCCCATGCCGTTGTTGCCAAGCAGGCAGTTCACCTTTGCCGAGAAGTCGAGCGTAGCCTCGGCAATGTTCTTGTAGTTGAAAATCGACAGTCGTGACAGTATCATAACGCAAATTTAGCCAAATGCCGTGAATAATCCATCCATTGCATTTGCTAAAAAATGGGAAATTCTTCTTTTTGTCACGCCATTGCATTAACTTTGTATCAGTCAAGTTGGCATGCGCCAACCGCTATAACGAACAAAAACGTAAATTTATGAGCAACATCCTGCTTCTTTTCAACCTCGGAACGGGCGAAATCATCATCATCGCCATCGTAGTGCTCCTGCTCTTCGGCGGACGCAAAATTCCTGAACTGATGCGCGGCATCGGCAAGGGCGTGCGCGAATTTAAGAAAGGCATCAACGACGTGAAGGACGAAATCGACAAGCCCGTCGAAGAAGAAAACAAGGAAGGCAAGAAATAACGATGTCGGACACCGACAAGAGTTTCTGGGCTCATCTCGACGACCTGCGCAAAGTGCTGTTCAAGATGGCTGCGGTGCTCGCCATATTTATGGCGGGCTTCTTCTATTTCATGCCGTGGCTCTTCGACAACGTAATTCTTGCGCCCTGCCACGGCGATTTCTTCCTTTATAGGCTCTTCGCCGGCATCACCCAAAGCATCCCAGGGCTTGAGCAGTTTTCCACCAGCGATTTCAACGTGAGCATCATCAACCTTAACCTCACGGCGCAGTTTTTTCTCCACATCAGTCTGTCGTTCTGGATGGCACTGGTGTTTGCCGTGCCGCTGATGCTCTACTTCCTCTGGACCTTCGTGCGCCCGGCGCTCTACGAGCGCGAAATCCGCGGCGCGCGCATAGCCTTTGCCCTCGGCTCGGTGATGTTCTATCTCGGACTTGCCGTAGGCTATTTCATCGTGTTTCCCATCACGCTCCGCTTCCTGTTCACCTACGAGTTGAGCGCCACCATCAACAACCAGTTGTCGCTCGATTCCTATATGGACAACTTCCTGATGCTCAACCTCATCATGGGGCTCGTCTTTGAGTTGCCCCTCGTGGCATGGATGCTGTCGGCAATAGGCATACTGAAGCGTCGCTTCCTCACCAAATACCGCCGCCACGCCATCGTGGTGCTGCTCATCCTCGCCGCCGTGATTACCCCTACTGGCGACCCATTCACCCTGACAATCGTGTTCCTTCCGCTATATCTCCTCTACGAACTTAGTGCACTGATTGTGAGAAAAGAATAGACAAAAATATGACCGAAACCACTCTCTATATTTCCGACCTCGACGGCACCTTGCTCAACAGTCATTCGCAGATTTCGCAGACCAGCAAGGAGATGCTCAACCGGCTCATCACTCAGGACGGCATCAACTTCTCCATCGCCACCGCGCGCACTCCTGCCACTGTGGTGCAACTGATGGAGGGCATCGACTATCGGTTGCCGCTGGTGGTGATGACGGGTTCGGCAATGTGGCAGGACGGACTGGTCAACCAGTGCTATCTGCGCGCCGAGGAGGTGGAATACCTCTCCGCCCTGTGCCGCAAGCACGGCGTACGCCCGTTTTTCTACACCTACAACGGCCGCATCATCGAGTCGTACCACCTGCCGTTGATGAACGACTACGAGCAGCGGTTTGTGGAGCAGCGATGCAACTCACCGTTCAAGAAATTCGTGTTCCACAACGCCATGCCGCAGGACAAGAAAGAGCACACCATGCTCGTATTTGCCGCTGCCGACTACGACCACATGGGGCTCGTCTACGCCGAGGCAAGCAAGCACCTGAAGTGCGCCATGACCTACTACCGCGACATCTTCAACCCCAAAATCGGTTTCCTTGAGGTGATGGGCGAAGGTGTGTCGAAGGCGAGGGCAGTGGAACGCCTCATTGAGCAGACCCACGCCTCGCGCGTGGTGGTGTTTGGCGACAGTCCCAACGACCTGTCGATGCGCAAGGTGGCAAACGTGTTTGTCGCTCCAGCCAACGCCGCCGAGGAGGTGCGCCAAGTGGCTGACGAGGTGACGCTAAGCAACGACGACGACTGCGTGGCGCGCTGGATTGCAGCCGATGTGGCACGACTTAAACAACAGTAAGACCTATGGCTAACCTCTACGATAAACGACGCATCTGGAAAACCGTGTTTCTCGCGGTGTCGCTGGTGCTGGTGGGCTTCTTCCTCAAGACGTCGAACGACCTTGTGGACGACCTTGCCGTGCAGGAGCGCGAGCGCATGGAGATTTGGGCCAACGCCACTAAGGCGCTGACTTCTGCCAACGCCACCGACATTGACTTCTACCTCAGTATCATCAAGAATAACGACAACATCCCCGTGCTGCTCGTCGACGACAAGGACAACATCCTGATGTCGCGCAACTTCAAGATGCCTGAGCCTGTCGACTCCCTTATGCCCGACGACCTCAGCGACGCCAACCGTGCCTATCTCGCCGGCAAACTCAAGGAACTCAAGGGCACGCGCAACCATATACCCATCCACATCGACAGCCACACCACGCAGCACATCTACTATGAGGACTCCACGCTCCTCACCTCGATGTCCTACTTCCCGCGCATCCAACTCGGCGTGATGATACTCTTTGTGGTCATCGTCTACTTCGCCGTGATGTCGACCAAAAAGGCGGAGCAGAACAAGGTGTGGGTAGGACTGTCGAAGGAAACAGCCCACCAGTTGGGCACGCCCATCTCCTCACTTATGGCCTGGGTGCAGATGCTTGAAGCCACGGGCGTTGACAAAGAGATTGTAGCCGACATGGACAAGGACGTGAACCGCCTGTCGATGATTGCCGATCGTTTCTCGAAAATCGGCTCCAAGCCAGAGATGAAGGTAACGTCGCTCTGCGAGTCGGTGAGCCAGGGACTGGAATACATGCGTGCGCGCATCTCCACAAGCGTCGCCCTCACCATCAGCCTCCCCGACGAAGACAGGCAGGTGATGATGTGCCGTCCGCTGTTTGAGTGGGTGATGGAAAACCTCTGTAAGAATGCCGTCGACGCTATGCAGGGCAAAGGCGCACTCAATGTTGAGGTGGGCTACGACCGCAACACCGCCTTCATCGAAGTGACCGACACTGGCAAGGGCATTGCCCGCAAGAACTTCAAGACGGTGTTCAGCCCTGGATTTACCACCAAGAAGCGCGGCTGGGGTCTTGGTCTTACGCTTGCCAAGCGCATCATTGAGGAGTACCACGACGGCAAAATCTTCGTCAAGTCGTCGGAACTCGGCGTAGGCACGACCTTCCGCATCGACCTGCCGTTGGCAAAATAGTTTTTTGAACAAAATCAGTGTAGAATGATACCTAAAGTGATACATTACTGCTGGCTTAGCGACCAGCCGTTTCCTGCCAAGATTAAACGTTGCATTGACTCGTGGCACAAGACGCATCCCGACTACGAGATAAAGCGTTGGAGCACAAAGAATTTCGACATCGATGCCGTGCCCTATGTGCGCGAGGCGTTCGATGCCCGCAAATGGGCGTTTGCAGCCGACTATATTCGCATGTATGCCCTCTACACCGAGGGTGGCATCTACCTCGACTCCGACGTGATGCTGCTGAAGAAGTTCGACTGCTTCCTCGACAACTCGTTCTTTTCGAGCATGGAGTATCATCCCACACAGGTGGAGCGCACAGGCGCAATGGCGCATCTCGACGCCGACGGCCACCGCACCGACGATGCCTTTATTGAGGGCATACAGATACAAGCGGCGGTGATGGGTGCCGAGGCGGGATGCCCGTTTGTCAAGGAAGTGCTCGACTGGTATGCCGACAAGCATTTCCTCAAGCCCGACGGCACGCTGATGACCGACGTGCTTTCGCCCTACATCTACGCCCGCGTGGCAGAGAAGCGCGGCTTCATCTACAAGGACATTGATCAGCAGTTGCCCGGGCGCATCCACATCTACCCGTCGGAGACGTTTGCCGGCAACAAGCACGAAGTGACGCCGCGCAGTTACGCCATCCACTACTGCGCCCACAGTTGGCACCCCACAGTGAAGGAGAAAATCCTAAAATTCTTCAAAAAACTCTCTGGGAAATAATTGCAGAATAGCAGAGTGCCCCGTAGTGGGTGCAAATACATGTTGTCGTTTTAATTGAGATGATAACGGAAAATAGGCTGAAAGCCTTAAACGACCATAGCCCAGGGCAACGCCCTGGGTAACAAACAGATAGTGAAGAACGCCCTGTAAGGGCAACCCAAATCACCAACGTTGCCGCTGGAGTGTTGCCCTTACAGGGCGCAAACACGAAAACGGCTCTTACCCAGGGCGTTGCCCTGGGCTATGGTCGTTTAAGGCTTTCAGCCTATATAAAATGCGCTATGCGCATTTAGGTAATTTTCATAAATCGGGCTTGCACTATCTTTTGATAAGATAGGCTGCGCCTCGGAAAAGAAATTTGAGCAAGCTCTTTTCTTTTTCATAAATCGGGCTGCGGTTCGGGAAAAATCGAAATGAATTTCATTTTTCCTCTCACCTTGCGCCGATTTTCTCTCGGCTTGCACTATCTTTGCATAAAACATTCTGATGAACAAGACGTACAGACACGAAGACAAGCTGAAGGCTGTGACCTCAGCCCTTGCCAGCAAAGCGTCGTTGGGCAACATGTGCCATCTTTGCCGGGGCGGCGAGCCCCTTCCGGCGCAGTCGTCAATACAGGAAATCATCGACCTGTGCCGCGCCATCCTTTTCCCAGGGTTCTACGGCGCCGACGATGTGAACATCTACAACCTTGAATACTTCATCGGAATCAACTGCGGACGGCTGCAGACAGTGCTGTCGGGGCAGATTGCCGCAGGTCTGGCTCTCGCCGAACAGAGCGAGTCTCCACGGAGTTATTTCGACATTGAGCACGAGGCTACAAGCATTGCTGCCTCGTTTATCGGCATGCTGCCGGAGATGCGGCGCGTGCTCCACACCGATGTGCATGCCACCTATTGCGGCGACCCCGCTGCCGTGAGCACTGAGGAGGTGATTTTCTGCTATCCCGGACTTAAAGCCATCATCAACTACCGCATCGCCCACGCCCTGCTCAACCTCGGCGTGCCCATCATCCCGCGCA
This sequence comes from Eubacterium sp. CAG:180, assembly GCA_963590405.1. GTDB lineage: Bacteria > Bacteroidota > Bacteroidia > Bacteroidales > Muribaculaceae > Limisoma. The sequence goes on from CAVAPE010000050.1 coordinate 7,304, forward strand.
TGATCAGCGAGATGGCGCACTCGGAGACTGGCATCGACATCCATCCTGCTGCCACCATCGGCGAGCATTTCGCCATCGACCACGGCACGGGTGTGGTAATCGGCGCAACGGCTATCATCGGCAACAACGTGAAACTCTATCAGGGTGTTACGCTCGGCGCAAAGAGTTTCGACTACGACGAGAACAACAACCCCATCAAGGGCATACCGCGTCACCCCATCATCGGCGACAATGTGGTCATCTACTCCAACACCTCGGTGCTCGGGCGCATACGCATCGGCAACAATGCCGTGATTGGCGGTAACATTTGGGTTACTGAGCCAGTTGCCGACAACGAGAAACTCATCCAGGCCAAAGCCGACAATATCCTCAGATTAAAGCAAGACCAAGATATATAATGAAAGAGCAAATGGAACTCGTAGCCAAGACTTTTCAAGGACTTGAAGATGTCCTGGCAGATGAATTGCGCCAACTTGGCGCCGACGATGTGAAAACAGGCACCCGCATGGTGTCCTTTAAAGGCGACAAGGAACTGATGTACAGGGCGAACTTCTGCTGCCGCACGGCATTGCGCATCCTCAAGCCAATCCACACGTTCTCGGCTTCGGATGCCGACGAACTCTATCAGCAGGCGAAGAAATTCGACTGGGAGCAACTCCTATCGCCAGAAAAGACTTTCGCCATCGACTCTACCGTCTACAGCGAGGACTTCCGCCACTCCAAGTTCGTTACCTACCGCGTGAAGGATGCCATCGCCGACTATTTCTCGGAAAAATACGGCAAGCGTCCGTCAATCCGCCTCACCAACGCCGACATCCTGCTGAATGTGCACATCTATCAGGACAAGGTAACGCTGTCGCTCGACAGTTCGGGCGAGTCGCTCCACAAGCGCGGCTACCGCGTGATGCAGACTGAAGCGCCTATCAACGAGGTGCTTGCTGCTGGCTTGATTATGAAAACCGGCTGGCACGGACAGAGCAACTTCATCGACCCGATGTGCGGCTCGGGCACATTCCTCATCGAGGCTGCGCTCATTGCCTGCAACATCAACCCGGGCGTGTTCCGCAGCGACTTCGCTTTCGAGCATTGGCCCGACTTCGAGCCTGAGTTGCTCGATGCCATCTACAACGACGACTCCAACGAGCGCGAGTTTGAATATAAGATTTACGGCTCCGACATTTCGCCAAAGGCGATTGCCATTGCCGAGCGCAACATCAAGAGCGCCGGCGTGGGCAAATATATCGACTTGAAAACTATGCCGTTCCAGGACTACACCGAAGCCCCCGAAAACGGTATGCTCATCACCAATCCGCCCTACGGCGAGCGCATCGCTGCCGACGATATGGATGCCCTTTACGCCTCCATCGGCGAGCGCCTGAAAAACGTGTTCCGCGGCTATCACGCATGGATTCTCGGCTACAAGCCTGAATATTTCGACAAAATCGGGCTCAAGCCGTCTGTCAAGTTCCCTGTGCTCAACGGTGCACTGGAATGCGAGTTGCGTGAATACGTAATCTTCGACGGCACCTATGCTGAATTCCGCAAGCAAGGACGCTCCATCCGCGACGAGGAGTTTAAGCGCCCCGAACGCCCGATGCGCCACAAGCGCGAGGAGGGCGACGGCGAGAAGCACGACCGCAAATGGAAGAACCAGGGCGACAAGTTCCGCGACGACCGCAAGTTCAAGAAGCGCGACAACAGCGACAAATGGGAGCACGACCGCCACGGCACACCCCGTCGCCGTCCGCAGAACGCCCTCGAGGAGCGCTACCACAAACCCTTCTCCGAGCGCATGCGCGACAGCAAGCGCAGCAAGGACAGCCGCCGCTTTGACGACGACAAAGTGCGCCGCGCAGTGAAATTCCGCAAGCCGCGCCTCTTCGACGAGTCGGAATTTGGCGACAACGAGGTGGTTATGCGCCACCGCAACCGCAAGGACAACGACTAAAAAACATATATCTTCATCATGGCTGAATCAAAGAAACAAACCGTATTGCTCCTCGGCTCCGGCGGCCGGGAGTCGGCTCTGGCATGGAAACTGAGCCAAAGCGACCGTCTTGCCAAACTCTTTATTGCTCCCGGCAACGGCGGCACACTCCAATATGGCGAAAACGTAGCCCTTTCGCCGCTCGACTTCGATGCCATCGGCAATTTTGTTGTGGCAAACAACGTAACGATGGTAGTGGTGGGCAACGAAGACCCTCTCGTGGCTGGCATCTACGACTATTTTGCTGGCAACGAAGCACTGAAGGCAGTGCCCGTAATCGGTCCGTCGAAAGGCGGAGCGCAACTGGAGGGTAGCAAGGACTTTGCCAAAGGTTTCATGATGCGCCACAACATCCCTACGGCGCGCTATCTCAGCGTTGACAGCAGCAACATCGACGAGGGCATAGCATTCCTGCACTCCCTCGAAGCGCCCTACGTGCTCAAGGCCGACGGTCTGGCAGCAGGCAAGGGTGTGCTCATCCTGCCTACCATCGAAGAGGCAGAAGCATCGCTCCGCGAGATGCTCGGCGGCATGTTTGGCAAATCGTCGGCAACCGTGGTGATTGAAGAATTTCTCTCGGGCATCGAATGCTCCGTGTTTGTGCTCACCGACGGCAACTCCTACAAGGTTCTGCCTGTGGCAAAGGACTACAAGCGCATCGGCGAGGGCGACACCGGTCTCAACACCGGCGGCATGGGAGCCGTTTCGCCGGTTAGTTTCGCCGACGAGGCGTTTATGCAGAAGGTCACCGACCGCATCATCCTGCCGACACTCAAGGGCTTGAAAGAAGAAAACCTCACCTACAAGGGCTTCATCTTCCTTGGACTTATCAACGTGAAGGGCGAACCGATGGTAATTGAATACAACGTGCGTATGGGCGACCCCGAAACAGAAGCCGTGATGCTCCGCACCGACGGCGACCTCCTCGACCTTCTCGAAGGCGTGGCTACAGGCACGCTCGCCGACCGCCGTCTTGCCATCGACCCACGCTATGCCGTGACGGTGATGATGGTGTCTGCCGGCTATCCTGGCGCATACGAGAAAGGTAAGGTGATTACAGGTCTTGATGCCGTCGACGGCAGCATCCTCTTCCACGCTGGCACCAAAGCCACCGACAAGGGCATTGTGACCAACGGCGGACGCGTGATTGCCGTAAGTTCCTACGGCAAGACCAAGGACGAAGCGTTGGCGCAATCGTTTGCCTCAATCGAAAAGATCGACTTCGAGGGCAAATATTTCCGCCACGACATCGGTTTCGACCTCGACTAATAAAATATAGACGGTGATGAAAATAATAGAAAAGGACGGCTTCAATCTTGTGGAGCAGGACGGAGGTCCTGACCTCGGCTATTCCCCCTCATCGGGAGCAAAAATCATTGAAGTTGACGGCAAAGCCTTCAAGAGTTTCGACGGTAGCGACACACTTCTTCCCTACGAAGACTGGCGCTTGCCTATGGAGGAACGCGCTCGCGACCTCGCTTCGCGACTGTCAATCGACGAGATAGCAGGACTGATGCTTTACAGCATCCAGAACAAGTTGCCTATGCCCAACGACACCTACGGCGGCAAGCCGTTTGCCCAAAGTGGTATGAAGGCTTACGACCTCAGCGACGCCCAGTTGCAGTTTCTCACCGTCGACAATCTGCGCCACGTGCTCGTGTCGACTGTGGAGAGCCCCGAAACGGCGGCGCGCTGGAACAACAAGGTGCAGGCGCTCGTTGAAGGACGCACCCACGGCATCCCAGCCAACAACTCCTCCGACCCGCGCCATTCATCCTTTGCCGATGCCGAGTTTAACCCCGGCAGCGACGGCAGCATCTCGCTGTGGAGCAATATGCTCGGTCTTGCCTCCACCTTCTCTCCCGACGTGGTTGAGGAGTTCGGACGCATCGCCGCAGCAGAATATCGCGCCCTCGGACTTGCTACAGCCCTCTCTCCGCAAGCCGACCTCGGCACCGACCCGCGTTGGTACCGCTATCGCAGCACCTTCGGTCCGGAGCCACGATTGGCTGCCGACCTCACTCGCGCCTATGCTGATGGCTTCCAGACCGACCCTGCCACCCACGGCTGGGGTAGAGGCAGTGTCAACGCTATGGTGAAGCACTGGCCTGGCGGCGGCTCGGGCGAAGGCGGACGCGATGCCCACTACGGCAACGGCAAGTTTGCCGTCTATCCTGGCGGCTGCTACGAGCAGCACAAAATACCGTTCCTCGAAGGCGCATTCAAACTCCGAGGCGGCACAGGCAAAGCCTCTGCCGTGATGCCCTACTACACCATCTCCTACAACCAGACTGATGAGAACGTGGGCAACGGATTTAACCGCGACATCATCACCCGTCAACTGCGTCAGGAGGCAGGCTACGACGGCGTGGTCTGCACCGACTGGATTATCACTGGCGACGAGAAGCACCCCGGCATCCATTCGGGAAAGCCTTGGGGCGTGGAGAAAATGAGTGTTGCCGAGCGCCACTACAAGGTGCTGATGGCTGGCGTTGACCAGTTCGGCGGCAACAACGAGAAAGGCCCAGTAATAGAAGCCTACCAGATGGGCGTGAAAGAGCACGGCGAGGAGTTTATGCGCAAACGCTTCGAGTTGTCGGCTTACCGCCTGCTGCTCAATATCTTCCGCACTGGTCTGTTTGAAAATCCATACGTCGACGTTGAGGCCACCAAGCGCATCGTAGGCAATCCGCAGTTCATGCGCAAAGGCTACGAGCAGCAGTTGCGCAGCATCGTGATGGTGAAAAACCACGGCGGCGTGTTGCCAAAGAAAGGCCGCAAGAAGGTGTACGTGCCGCAGCGCCGCGACCCCGGAGGCCCTACCTATTGGCGCAACGTCACTCCCGAACGCATCTACGACCCCGTGCCCGAGCATGTGCTGACCAAATACTACGACAAAGCGGCGAGCGCCGATGAAGCCGACTTCGCCATCGTGTTTATCGAGTCGCCACACAGCCTCTGGATGGGCTACGACATGAAGGAAGGCTACATCCCCATCAGCCTCCAGTATGCCGACTACACCGCCACCACGGCGCGCGAACACAGCATCGCTGGCGGCGACCCGTTTGAGGAATCCAACGACCGCAGTTACCGCGGCAAGACCGCCCACACCATCAATGCCTGTGACCTTACTCTGTTGCAGCAAACGCGCAAGGCTATGGGTAGCAAGCCAGTGATATTGGTGTTGATGATGAGCAACCCTACCGTGATGAAGGAGATAGAGCCGCTTGCCGACGCCATCCTCATTGGTTTCGACGTGCAGGCGCAAGCCTACATCGACATCATCTCTGGTGCCGTCGAGCCGTCGGCTCTATTGCCTGTGCAACTGCCTGAGTCGATGGAGGCTGTGGAGGAGCATTGCGAGGACCGTCCGCGCGACATCCGTTGCTACCGTGATGCCGACGGCAACGTCTACGACTTCGCGTTCGGACTTAACTTCAAGGGACGTATCGACGACGACCGCGTGAAGCGCTACAAGTAGCGCTTGTGGCTGCCTCCTTAGATTTTCGCCAGCGATGCACCCGTTTTTGCAGAAATGTGTGTAATTTTGCAGAACTTAAGGAGGACTGAATATGGAAGAAAAGGAAATTGAAAAAATAGAGCAGAAGCCGGCATTCCGCCATTCCATCCCTGTGCAGATGCGCTTCAACGATGTGGATGTGCTCGGACATGTCAACAACTCGCTTTATTTCACATATTACGACCTCGGCAAATCCGCTTACTTCACCACCGTGCGCAACGGTCAGATGGACTGGACGCGCCCTGATGTGGTAATAGCCAACGTGAACTGCAACTTCTATTCGCCGATGTTTTTTGGCGAGCCAGTTTCGGTGGTTACCCGTGTGGAGTCGATAGGCGAGAAGAGTTTCAAGATGCACCAGCGCATTGTCAACACCGTAACCAAGGAAATCAAGAGCGAATGCGCCACGGTGATGGTGGCTTTTGATGCCGACACGCAGCAGTCGAAGCAACTGCCGCAGGTGTGGGTGAAGGCCATCTGCGACTACGAGGGCAAAAATCTGCTTGAAAACAAAAAAGACTAAGACAAGATATGACAGACATCAAACAATGCATGCGCGACATCCTCGCCCACGAAAGCCGTGCCGTTGCCGAAATTCCGGTGACTGACGGCTACGGACGCGCTGTCGACATGATTGTGGAGCAAGTGTGGAACCGCCACGGCAAACTCATCACTTCGGGTATGGGTAAGGCTGGACAGATTGCAATGAACATTGCCACCACATTTGCCTCGACCGGCATCCCTGCCGTTTTTCTCCATCCGAGCGAGGCGCAGCATGGCGACCTCGGCATCATGCAGGAAAACGACATTATGCTCCTGCTTTCCAACTCGGGAAAGACCCGCGAGATTATCGAACTCGTTACGCTCGCCAAGCATCTTAACCCGCAGTTGCAGATTATCGTGATTACAGGCAACAACGATAGCGAATTGGCAAAGACTGCCGACGTGTGCCTCTGGACGGGCAACGCCCCTGAGGTGTGTCCGCTCGGCCTCACGCCAACCACATCGACCACGCTGATGACCGTCATCGGCGACGTGCTCGTGGTGGGCACGATGCGCACCACAGGCTTCACCAAGGACCAGTATGCCCTCCGCCACCACGGAGGCTACCTCGGCAAGAAGAGCCGCGGAGAAGAGAAGGAGGAAGGCAAATGAACAAGGTGATTGCCGTTGGTCAGGCTTGTCTCGACATCCTTCACGAGGAAGGACAGCCAGTACGCTCGGCTGTGGGCGGACGCATCGCCAACATGGCGGTGGCGCTTAGCCGTGCCGGAGTGCAGGTGGAATATGTGAGCGAATGCGCCACCGACGGTGCTGGCGATATGGTTGTGGACTATCTCAGCCGTAACGGCGTGGGCACCAAGTCGATTGACCGCTTCACGGAGGGGCTCACCCAACTGTCGCTCATCTTCCGCGATAAGGACGGCAACGAGCGTTTCTCGGAATATGTGAAATACCCCGATTCGCGCTTCGATGTGCTTTGGCCGAAAATCGAGAAGAACGACATTGTGGTGTTCGGCTCGTTTTTCGCCGTTGAGGACAGTGTGCGTCAGCAACTCACCGAACTGCTCGCCTATGCTCAGGACCGCAAGGCCATCATCGTATATCTTCCGGGCTTTAAGCCCGAACTGTGCAGCCGCATCACTCGCGTGATGCCTGCCATAGCCGAAAATCTTGAGGTTGCCGACATCGTGATTGCCCGCGAGAGCGATATGGTGAAAATCTTCGGCAAAGCCGACCCCGAACTGTGCTACAAAGAGCATATACAGTTCTACACCGACAACTTCCTGTTTACCGACAAGGACCTCAATGCCACAATGTTCACCCGCGAGGGCGTGCTGAAAAAAGACTACAACAAAAAGATAACCGCAGCCGAGCGGCTGCAATGCGATGCCTCGCTGATTGCCTCATTCGTGAAGGGGGTGCTCGACCACGACCTCACCCACGAGGAAATCAACGAAGTGCCCCTCTCCGTGTGGAAGGAAATCATCACCTCTAACACCCTATAAGATATGTCAGTAGAGATAAGAGTAATACCGAAAGATAAGAAATCATTGCGGAAGTTCGTGCAGTTTGGCACCGACTTCTACAAAGGCAATAACTATTTCGTGCCGCCGTTGCTGATGGACGACGTAAACACGCTGTCGCCCGACAAGAACCCGGCGTTCGACTTCTGCGATGCCGAGTATTTCATGGCATTCCGCGATGGCAAGCCCGTGGGGCGCATCGTGGCTATCATCCACAAACTCTCCAACGAGCAGCGCGGAAAGAAGGAAATGCGCTTCGGCTTCGTCGAGTTTATCGACGACGAGGAGGTGAGCCGTGCGCTCTTCGATGCCGCCATCAAATGGGGCAAGGAGCGTGGCATGACATCAATCATCGGTCCGCTCGGATTTTCCGATATGGACTATGAGGGCATGCTCGTGGAAGGCTTCGAAGAGGTGTCGACAATGGCTACCATCTACAACTATCCCTACTATCCCAAGCACATGGAGCGTATGGGCTTCGAGAAGCGCGCCGACTGGGTGGAGTTTTCGATGACCGTGCCCGATGCCATCCCTGAGAAGCATCAGCGCATCGCTGCAATAGTTAAGCAGAAATACGGTCTGCAGATTGTGAAATACAAGAGTGCTAAGAAGGCCGTTGAGGAAATCGGTCGTCCGCTCTTCGAACTGGTCAACGAGGCTTACGCCGAACTGTTTGAGTTCACGCAACTCACCGACCGACAGATTGATCACTATGTGAAATACTACATCCGTATGCTCCGCCTCGACCTGCTCACGGTCATCAAGGATGCCGAGGGCAACCTCATCGGCATCGGTGTGGCTCTGCCGTCGCTTTCGCGCGCATTGCAGAAGGCACACGGACGGATGTTCCCCTTCGGCTGGTGGCATCTGATGCGCGCTATGTACTTCAACATCACCGACACCGTCGACCTCCTTTTGGTGGCCATCAAGCCAGAATACCAGAGTAAGGGTGTCAACGCGCTGCTGTTCACCGACTTGATACCGTATTTCCAGAAATACAAGTTCAAATACGCCGAAAGCAACCCCGAACTCGAACTCAACACGAAGGTGCAGTCGCAGTGGCAATACTTCGAGACGCGCCAGCACAAGCGCCGCCGCGCCTTCGGCAAGGATATTTAACAAAGAACCACAAAGCAAAAACTTACAACCGTTATGTCAACAGAAAAGAGAATAAAAGACGGACACAGCAAGGCTCTGCCTAAAATCAATGACTTTAAGGTGGGCATCGTTGTTGCCGAATGGAATAGCAACATCACCGAAGCCCTCCTCCAAGGGGCGCTCGACGTGTTTCACGCCGAAGGCTACGGCGACGAAAACATCGTCGTGGAGCATGTGCCGGGCACTGTGGAACTCACCTACGCGGCTGCCGCCCTGTGTGACACGTTCGATTATGATGCCGTCATCGTGATTGGCTGCGTGATCCGCGGTGGCACACCACATTTCGACTATGTGTGCGACAGTGTGACCCACGGCGTGGCTGAAATCAACGCCCGTGGCTTGACTCCAGTAGTGTTTGGCGTGCTCACCACCGACAATGAGCAGCAAGCCATCGACCGCGCTGGCGGTGCACTCGGCAACAAAGGCGCTGAAGCCGCCGAAGTGGCAATCAAGATGGCCGACTTCTCACGCCGCATATTAGGCGATAACAAGGGATTATAACCGTCTGCATTCCAGCGATACAAAAAAATCCGCCAGCCCGATGGACTGACGGATTTTTTGTATCGTCTTGCGGCAACGAATTACTTCGTAACGCGACGCTCTTTGATACGAGCCTTCTTACCAGTAAGGTTGCGGAGGTAGTACAATTTAGCGCGACGCACTTTACCGTACTTGTTAACTGTGATGCTGTCGATAAACGGCGACTCGATAGGGAAGATACGCTCTACACCGATGTTGTCGCTGATCTTGCGCACTGTGAAACGTTTCTTTGAGCCTTCGCCAGAAATGCGGATTACTACGCCGCGGTATTGCTGGATACGCTCTTTGTTACCTTCTTTAATGCGGTAAGCCACTGTAATAGTGTCGCCCGGTCCGAACTCCGGATGCTGTTTGCCGGTTGCAAATGCTTCTTCGGCAACTTTAATCAAATCCATTTTATTGAGAATTAATTAGTTAATAATTGTCGCAATATTCACAAGCCACTTGTCTTGCCAGAGATTACGAAAAGCGGTGCAAATTTACATCCTTTTTTCGTAACTCGCAACACTACTGACAAATAAAAATTTCACCCCATCCCGCACCTCCCATTTGCGCCTTTTAAAATAAATCGTTAGTTTTGTTGTCGTTACAAACTTGACAGACATGAAGCATACCATTGCAATAATCTTTTACCTCTTGGCGGTAGCCGCTGTGGCTTCTGACAATTTGGTGCGCTGCATTGAGCCATACACACCGTCGCGCCAAGCGCCTGAGCCATTTGCCGACTTGTCGAGGGTGACAACTTCCTATTTTGATGGTCTTGGACGGAAGATTGTGTCGGTTGATGAGGGTTCTGGTGGTGACTTTGAAAATGTCTATACGCTGACCTCTTATGGTCGTGGCGGTGAGGTGATGCAGAGGTGGCAGCCTGTGGGCATACACAATAGCGGCTTCGTTTCAGCACAGACACTCACAGCCGCAGCACAGTCGTTTTATTCATGCAGCAATCCATACACAGCCTTCGCCTACGACTTGTCGGAGGATTTCCGCATTTCTGCGACTGTACGCCCAGGAGCCGTTGCTCGTGCCGTCACAGAGTATGACTTTTGCTATGATGGTGAAATCCCAATGTTTTTTGCAAACGGCAATGGCAGATTGGA
>CAVAPE010000051.1:0-17139 GCA_963590405.1 Eubacterium sp. CAG:180
ATTGAATACTTACCTGATATACTAACCAACCTTATTATTTAATTATTATATGAACTTAAACAAAAAAGCAATGATTGCAGCCCTGGCACTGCTGTGCAGCCTCCCAATATCGGCGCAGCGGGTATCGCTCAAGGCAAGCAATGTAACAGTGAAGCAGGCCATCACCGAACTCAAGGAGCAAACGGGCTACTCGTTTGTCTTCTCTTCGGAGGACCTCAACACGCAGAAGCGCGTCAGCGTTTCCGCCAACAATGCCGACCTGTCGGTCGTAGTGGAACAAATCCTTAAAGGCCAAAAAGGCATTGACTACAAAATCGAAGGAAAGAACATCATCATCACCAAGGCGAGCCACAACAGTGTCAAGCCAGCCGCTGCAACCAATGCTACTACAAGCAAAGGACAGCGCGTGGCAGGACGCGTGCTCGACGAGAACGGTGAACCGATGATTGGCGTAACCGTCACTGCCGACGGCATGAAGGGCGGCACAATCACCGACCTCGACGGCAATTTCGTGCTCGACGATGTGCCCGACGCAACAAAAAACCTGCATCTCAGTTATGTGGGCTATTCCGACAAGAATGTACCTGTGGGCAACGGCACGATGAGCATCAAGATGACGCCGGACAACACCCAACTCGATGAAGTTGTGGTTGTGGGCTACGGCACAGTCAAGAAAACCGACCTCACCGGTTCTATCACAGCCATCAAGCCCGACGACTTCAACAAGGGCTCCCGCTCAACCGCACAAGATGCGTTGCTCGGCAAAATTGCCGGCGTGAACGTGGTTTCAAGTTCAGGCGCACCAGGTTCAGGCTCTACAATACGTATCCGTTCGGGAGCATCACTCTCCGCATCCAACGACCCTCTGTTTGTGGTCGATGGAGTGCCTGTCGACAACTCCACCATCGAGGGCGGAAGCAACCTCATCGGCGGCATCAACCCTAACGACATCGAGACGCTCACCGTACTCAAAGATGCCTCTGCAACAGCCATCTACGGCTCGCGTGCATCAAACGGCGTTATCGTAATCACAACGAAAAAAGGCGGCTCAAGCAAGCCTAAATTCAACTACTCGGCAAACTTCTCGGTCAGCACGACGGCAAAACGCCTGCAAGTGCTCAACGCCGACGAGTTTAAGGCATTTGCAAAGACAGTTACTGGAGTACCTGAAAATGCACAGTTCGGCACTTACAACACCGACTGGCAGAAGGAAATCTACCAAACTGCCTTCGGCACCGACCACAACCTCTCCGTGCAGGGCAGCATAGCGAAGAAGGCTCCAGCACGCCTGTCGTTGGGCTACACCAACCAAGACGGCGTAATCCGCACCAACAACTATCAGCGCTACACCGTGAACGGCGGCATCTCGCCAAAATTCTTCAAGGACCACCTTACGCTCAACCTCAACGTCAAGGGGTCGTATGAAAACAATACGCAGATTGACGAATCGGTAGTGAACAACGCCCTCACCTACGACCCGACACGCCCAGTGAAGACTGGTAGCCAGACGGCAGCCACCGACCCAGGTCTCGGCTACTTCATCTGGATGAATGGCGAATCACCAATGGCTATTCAGACCGACAACCCTCGGGCACAACTCGACTTGCAGAACCTCAACAACAAAATCTACCGCTCGATTGGCAACCTCGCCGTAAACTACAAAATCCACGGCTTTGAGGATCTCCAACTCAACATGAACCTCGGCTACGATGTGCTCAAGAGCGAATACCACAAAGGCGTGCCAACCCTCGCAGGACCGATGTACACCTCCAACAAGAAGGACGGCACGGGTCTTGAATACAACTCGACGCAGAACAAGCGCAACACCCTGCTCGACCTCTACGCCAACTATCAGCACCTCTTCGGCAAGCACGACTTTAGTGCAATGGTGGGCTACGGATGGCAGCACTTCTGGAAGAAATTCAACGACACATCGATGTCGCCCGAAGGCGAAGAAATCTTCTCGCCAAAGCACTCTGAGTCGGAGTATTACCTCCTCTCGCTCTACGGCCGTGCCAACTACACCTACGACAACCGCTACATGGTTACAGCCACGTTCCGTACCGACGGTTCTTCGCGTTTTGCCAAGAACAACCGCTTCGGCTACTTCCCATCGGTGGCTCTCGGATGGAAAATCTCAGAAGAGTCGTTCTTGAAGGACAACCACGTGCTCAACAACTTGAAACTGCGTCTCAGTTACGGACAGACTGGTCAGCAGGACATCATCAACGACTATCCTTACATGACCACGTTCTCTATCTCCTATCCTGAGTCGTGCTACCTCTTCGGCGACACCTGGTACCGCACCTACCGCCCGAATGGCTACGACAACGACATCAAGTGGGAAACTACAACTACATGGAACGTAGGTCTTGACTACGGCTTCCTCGGCAACCGCATCTACGGTGCCATCGACGTGTACAAGCGCCACACCAAGGACTTGCTCAACACCATTCCAGTAATCTCAGGTGTGAACTACTCAGCAGTGCTCACCACCAACATCGGCGAGATGGACAACAAGGGCGTTGAGTTCTCAATCAACACCGTTCCCGTACAAACCAAGGACTTCATATGGACACTCGGTTTCAACTACACTTGGAACGACTCGAAAATCACGAAACTTAACGTAGTCGACAGCGAAGGCTCATACGTTGAGACTGGTGCAATCTCTGGCACAGGCAAGTTCGTGGAATGCTTCATGGTGGGCAAACGCCCTTACACCTTCTATCTTGCACAGCAAGCCTACGACGAGAGCGGCAAGCCTATCGAAGGCAAGTATGTGCAGCCCGACGGAACAGTATCGGAGAAGGAGACACGCCGCGCCGACAAGTGCGCCCTGCCTAAGTCGTATATCGGCTTCAACACTTCGTTCACCTACAAGAACTGGGAACTTGGCATCACTGGTCACGGCTCGTTCGGCAACTACATCTACAACTACGTGGAAGCAAACCAGTACAAACAGTCGGTCTACAGCGACCAAGGCAACTTCTCCAACGTGCTGAAAGTAACTGCCGACAACGGTTTTACCCTGCAGCAACTCTACTCAGACTACTTCCTGCGTAAGGGTGACTTCTTCCGCATCGACAACATCACACTCGGCTACACCTTCAACCGCCTGTGGAACACGTCGAGCAACCTCCGCATCACGGCTGCCGTGCAGAATGTGTGCGTAATCACTGGTTACTCAGGTGTCGACCCAGAAATCTACGGTGGCATCGACCGCAACGTCTATCCGCGTCCACGCACGTTCTCGCTGTCACTCAACTTGAACTTCTAAAATCCTCAAAAACAGACAAATCATGAAAAAGAATATATTCAAAACAATGATATTCGTAGTGATATGCTGCCTTATGACTTCGTGCTTCGGAGACCTCGACACCATGCCACTCGACGACAACCAGAAGGTTGGCGAACAAGTATATAGCACTGCCGAGGGCTACAACGGCGTGCTTGCAAAATGCTACGCCTCACTCATCCTCACCGGTCAGAAGGGCGGCGACGGTGGCGAGGGCGACCTTGAAGGCGCCAACGAAGGCTATTCGGGCTATGTCCGCCTGCTGTTCTATCTGCAGGAACTCAGCACCGACAATTTCGTAATGCCATCATCGTCCAACGGTCTGCGCAAGTGCCTCAACCTCCAGTGGGACGCATCAAACGCATCGGTAATCCGCTGGACCTACCAACGCCTCTATATGTCGATTGCCTACTGCAACGAAATTCTCCGCGAATGCACCGAAGGCAAACTCAAAAGCCGTGGCCTCTGGGACGCTCTCGGCTCGGAATGCAGCAGTTACCGTGCTGAGGCACGTTTCATCCGTGCATATTGCTACGCCTCTCTGTGCGACTTCTTCGGCAACGTGCCGTATATCGACGAAAACACTGGCGTGAAGGACATCCCTGAACAATGGTCGCGCAAGAAAATCTTCGAGTTTGCCGAAAGCGAACTTAAAGCCATCGAGTCTGACCTCAAGGCTCCGGGAGCCAACGTCTATGGTCGCGTTGACCGCGTGGCAGACTGGTTCCTCCTCGCCCGCATGTACCTCAACGCCGAGACATGGATTGGCGACAACCGCTACACCGATGCCCTCACCTACGCAAAGAAGGTGATTGACGACGGTCACTATCCTTTGGCAAGCGACTACCGCCAAATCTTCCTCGCCGACAACGACCAGTGCAAGGAAATCATCTGGCCGCTTGTGCAGGATGGCGAACATGCGCAAAGTTCTGCCGGAACTAACTTCTATGTGAAGGCTTTCGTCAACGGTCCGATGAACGAACTCTACAAAACTGGCGTGGGCTCACGCGGCTGGGGTAACGTGCGTGCAAAGACTACTCTTGTCGATGCTTTCGATGCCGACGACGTAACGTTCAACACCGCCGACACTTGGGGCAACCAGAAGAAGGACAAACGCGCTCAGTTTATGACAGCATTGCCAAATCAGACCAAGGAGACTTGGGATGCCAACAACAATATGACAAGCACCTTCACTTGCGGCTACGGCTACATCAAATGGCGCAACGTGACCAAGGACGACCAGATTCCATCTGCAGGCGAAGCCTACACGTCGATCGACTTCCCGATGTTCCGCACTGGTGAGGCTTACCTCATCGCTGCCGAGGCTATCCTCCGCGGCGCACAGGGTGGCAGCAAAGCCGACGCTTTGGCCTACGTCAACGAAATCCGTGAGCGTGCCTACATGTCGGGCAAATACGCCAAGGCTGGTGTCCGCTCCGACGTTTCGGGCGACATCGACCTCAGCCAACTCGACCTCGACTTTATCCTCGCTGAGCGTCAGCGCGAATTGGCAAGCGAACTTGTACGCCGCACGGACCTTATCCGCTTCGGCAAGTACTGCAAAGGCTACAACTGGGACTGGAAGAACGGCGAGCGCCTCGGTGCTGACGTCGACGACTTCCGCAAGTTGTTCCCAATCCCATCGACTGAGTTCTCAAACATTCCGCAACTGGAGCAAAACGACGGCTACACAAAGTAATTTGTGCATAACTTTATGAAGTACTTAAGATTATTATTACTGTCGGCTGTCGCAATTTGCGGCAATGCCTATGCGCAGACATCGTTTGACGAGATCAGCGCCGACCTCAACAAGGCTGGCGGCGTCTACCTTGCCTACCCAGAGCCTACAGCCAAACTCACCGCCGCGCCGAAAGGCTACAAGCCGTTCTACATCAGTCACTACGGCCGCCACGGCTCGCGCTATCTGCTTGGCGACGGCGACTGCCTCTACACCATCTCGCTGATGGAAAAGGCACAGGCTGAAGGATGTCTCACCGACCTCGGACGCGACGTGCTGCAACGCGTGCGCACAGTGTTCAAGGAGACGCAGGGTCGCGGAGGCGACCTCACGCCCCTTGGCGCGCGTCAGCACCGCGGCATTGCCAGCCGCATGTATGCCAACTTCCCTGAGGTGTTCAAGGGCAAGCGTCGTGTCGATGCCCGCTCCACGGTGGTCTACCGCTGCGCCATGAGTATGGCGGCTTTCGGCGACGAGTTGAAAGGACTTGCTCCGCAACTCAGCATCAGTTACGAGATGAACGAGAAAAACATGGCTTACCTCAACTACCACACCGACAAGTCGAACCGTTTCACCAACGGCAAGACTGGTCCGTGGGTGGAGGAATTCCGCAAGTTTGAGGCAGAGCACGTCAACCCCGACCGCCTCTGCAAAAGCCTGTTTAGCGATGACTACTTCATCCGCTGCAACGTAAATCCCGAAGATCTGATGTGGGCATTCTACTGGATTGCCGTCGACATTCAGGACATCGAGACGAAGGTTTCCTTCTTCGACATCTTCACTGCGCAGGAACTCTTCGACCTCTGGCAATGTATCAACTACAAGTTCTACATCGGCAATGCCAACCCAGAGATGAGCAACGGACTCGTGATGGCTAACGCCACGACACTGGTGGAAAACATCATTGATTGTGCCGACAACGCCATCGCCGACAGCAGCATCGCTGCCGACCTGCGTTTCGGACACGACGGCAACGTCATCCCGCTCCTCGCCCTACTTCAAGTGGACGGCTACGACGCGGCTGTGAGCAAGCCCGAGGAGGTCTACAAGCACTGGTGCGACTTCAAGGTTACGCCGATGGCTGCCAACCTGCAGATTGTGTTCTACAGAAACGGCAAAAACGACGTGGCGGTGAAGTTCCTCCACAACGAAAAGGAAGCGCACATCCCCGTAGCCACCGATATGTGGCCCTACTACAAATGGGATGATGTGAGAACCTACTATCTTCAACGGCTCTCGTCGCTGAAGCAACAGGTTGAAAAGATTGATTAGAGGATTCTTATAGGTTTTACAAAGGTTAGAATAATGTTCCCCAGTGGCAGTTCTTGTGAAAGAATTGCCACTTTTCTTTTTGCCCTACTGGAAATATGCCCCGATGGCAACCAGTGGAATGTTTTCCATCCAGTCCTGGTCGACATATCCCTTCATTGAGACGCGAAGCCCCTTCAATCCAGGGTTGTCCTTGACAAATTGCGCCAAAGAGCGCGCACGCACATTGTCCTCGGCTTTCACCTCTATCGGCACAATGCGGCTTTCTTCTTGGATGATAAAATCGATTTCGGCAGGTGTTTTATCGTTGCTCCAGTAGTAAGGCGTACGGTTCTGAGCCTTGAGTTGCTGCATTACATACTGCTCTGAGAAAGCACCCTTAAACTCTGTAAACACGTTGTTGCCTACAAGCATCTGGCTGGCAGGAGCATCAGCCATACATGCCAGCAGTCCGCAATCGAGCATAAACAATTTGAACGCATCAAAATCCTCATAGAATTTGAGCGGCATTTTCGGCTCTTTGATGCGGTTTACCTTATACACAATGCCGGCATCAAGAAGCCATTGGATGGCAAGTTCGAAGTCCTTTGCGCGGCTGCCTTTACGAACTGCTCCGTAAACAAATTTCTTGTTCTCCTTTGCCAACTGCGACGGAAGCGAACCGAGCACCTGACGTATTCTCACCGATTCCGTAGCCGAAGTGTGCTTCGAGATGTCACGCCCATAGGCGTCGAGTATTTCCTGCTGCAGAACGCGTACCTGCTGCAAATCCGCATTTTCAACGAACTTGTTCACCACGCCTGGCATACCGCCGACATAGTAGTATTGCCGCAACAACTCCACCATCTTGGGCATCACAACATCAATCAGCGACCAATCTTTGGAATGAAGTATCTCCACATAGCCGCCATTTCCAGTGGCATCGAGAAATTCCTCATAGTCCATGGGGTACATCGACATCATATCGACCTTGCCGACAGGAAACGACTCGCCCTTTCCCAAGGTCACGCCAAGCAACGAGCCAGCAACCATTATGTGATATTCAGGTGCCTTTTCGCAGAAATACTTCAAACTGTGTAATCCGCGCGGTATTTCTTGTATCTCATCCAGGACAATAAGCGTGTCGCCTGGCGTAACCTTGACACCGGTAATTGCCTGCAATGTAAGCAATATGCGGTCAATATCGTAGTCCAGTTCAAACAGATGCTTCATCTGAGGCTCGTCGTCGCAGTTGACATAGGCGACTTTGGCATATTCACTTTCGCCGAAATGGCGCATAATCCAAGTCTTGCCTACTTGTCGTGCGCCAAGTAGCATCAAAGGCTTTCTCGCCTTACTTTCTTTCCACTGAAGGAGACGTTGATAAATTTTTCTTCGCATAATTGCTTAACTGAAAATTAGTTCCTCTGCAAAATTACATTTTTTCGATGATAAAAAAGGCGAAAAACTACACTTTTTCGATGATAAAATCAGGCAAATACTACATTTTTTCGAGGATAAGGTTGTTTGGCGGATATTTTTGTGAAGACTTAAATTTATGATAACAACTTTAAAGGAATTTTATTACTTTTGTATTTCAAATCAAAGGATAAACTTTCAAATTTCTAAACTTAACTTTATGAGAAAATTACTACTTCAATTTATTCTCGCACTGTTGGCCATACCTTTGGCTAATGCGACTGAAAGTGTAGTGACTCTTACAACCACGCTCGACGAGGGCGCCGACATCCAACTGTATGCCTGGGCTGCCACCGCCGACGACGCCTTCACCATCGATTGGGGTGACGGCACTGAGAAAATCTACAACAAGACGAAACCTCAGTATTCCTGGGGCAGCGAACTGAAAGGCAAGGTGGGCGCTTCGAAGACCATCACCATCAAAGGTAACATCATCTACCTCGAATGCCGCAAACAAAGCCTTTCGTCAGCCACATTTACCGACGCAGCGGCTCTTGCCGATGTTGACCTGTCGGAAAACCAGTTGACTTCGTTCTCCATGAGCGGACTTCCAGCCGTGACCGAACTCGACCTCAACAGCAACGCCATCACAACGTTCAGCAGCGAGGGCAACAGCGTGCTCAAGGACCTCAAGTTGCAGAAGAACCAACTCGATTCGCATCAGTTCGACATTACTTCAGTTGCTTCGAGCCTTGAGGACCTCAACATCTCCGACAACGGTGAGAACTTCGTTACCCTCAACCTCAATACGTTTGACAAACTGAACTATTTCACTGCCAACAACAACCCTGAACTGACAACGGTTGTGTTCTACGGCGGTAACACCAACCTGACACAGATTAGCATGAACAACTGCTATATCATGCACTTCTATGCAATCTCGTTGCCAAATCTGCGAGTGCTCAACCTCGCAAACAATGCGTTGCTCGAACTTGAGGATGGCTCATATCCAAGCCTCACCACCCTGTCGGTTGGCGGCAACTTCCTCACATCGGTCGACGTTACGAAATTCACAAATCTGGAATCGTTCGACTGCGCCAACAACCAGTTGACCGAAGTCAATGTGTCAAACAACCCTGCACTCAACTACCTCAACGTGGGCGGCAACCAGTTGACCTCCATCGACGTGTCGACCAACACAGAGTTGAGCACCCTTTTGGTTAACGACACATACCTGCGCAAACTCGACATCTCGAAGAATACAAAAATCACGACGCTCAACATCAGCAACACGCAGATAAGTTATATCGACCTTGAGAAAGTGTACAGCCTCCGCGAGTTACGCGCTGCCAACACCAACTGCGCGTTCTTCTATTTCAACTACATCAACGCGTGGGGTCGCTTCAACTATGTGGACATCAGCAACAACGCCAAGATGACTGGCAACTCAATGACCTTCACTCTGCGCACAATGCCTGCTGCCTACAGCGACTACAACACTCTGAAAATCGATGGCTCAAATGCTGAGACCGCCGACACCGAATACGTTTCGTCGTCCGACATGAATTGGAAGCCTAACGTTACCGGCGACGGCACTGCCAACAACCCGGACGTAGCCGTAACTGTCAATGCTACCGACAGCGGCGAGAAAGTCACTGTTACTGGTCAATACGGCGGCAAAACCGAAGAACAGACATTCTCATTCACGAAATACACCACCACTGGCGGCTCGTTCACCCTGTCGCAATGGTCAGGTCCTTACTTCCAGGGGTTGGCAGACGTGACAACCACGGCAAAAGCCGGCGTGGCAATCCATGTGGACGCAACGCCCGACGAAGGCAACGTGTTTGACTGCGTGCTCATCAACGGCGAGCGCTGCGACGACGAATGGTTTGTGGTCAACGAAGACGCAACCATCGAAGTGAAGTTCCGCGGCGGCACAAGTTCTGTGTCGTTCACCGCACCTATCGGTCAGGAACTGTCGTTCAGCCTCGGCGCTTACAAGACCTCGACAACCGACCCGAAGGTGGTTATCGACTGGGGTAACGGCTCAAGCCAGGAATACACCGTAAGCGAGAGCAAATCAACCCGCATCGACGGCGTGGCAGCCACTCCTACCGACACATCAGCATCAGTGTCGACCGTAACAATCACTGGCGACGTGTTCTACCTCAATCTTGAAAGTTGGGGCGAATTTGGCGAGGAATACGGTCTTTGGAACAACAACATTACAAGCATCGACCTTTCCAACACCAACCAACTCACATACCTCAACACCTACATGAACCCTATCCACTCAATCGACGTGAGCGGACAGAGCGACCTCATGGAACTCGACTGCAGTTACTGCGAACTTTCTTCGCTCGACGTTACCCACAACGCCGGCCTGCAGACTCTGGTATGCTACGGCAACGAGTTGACGGCTCTCGACCTGTCGAAGAACCCCGCACTTGTTGAGGTCAACGCCAAGGTCAACAAACTTGAGACAATCGACTTCACCAACAATCCGCTTCTCAACTCGGTGAACGTGAACAACAACTATCTCGAAACTCTTGACGTGACTGGCCTGAAGGGTCTTAACTACCTCTACGCTTCTCAGAACAGTCTCTCTTCAATCGACGTGACGAAGAACGCCAACCTCTACCAGTTGGCAGTAGGCGACAACGCACTCACATCGCTCGATTTGTCGAACAATCCAGAATTGCAGACACTCTCGTTCAACGACAACGCCATCCACGCCCTCGACCTCAGCAACCTCACTGACCTTCGTTCGGTTGACTGCGGCGGCAACGGCATGACTGCCTGCGAACTCAACGACTTCTATTTCACATTGCCGCAATACCCGACGGTAACCGACGAGGAGAAAATCACCGGCGCAACGCTGACATTGCTCACCGGCACAGAGACCACTCCTAACGATGCCGAAAACTCCGACACCTCAATCGCTACCGACAAGGGTTGGGTTCCAAGCCTCAGCGGCAACGGCTCAGGCTGCGACGTGGCAGTGCTCACAATCCAGCCTACCGTAAACGGCACAATTGAAATTAAGACTGCCGACGGCACTGTAGTGAAATCGGGTGACAAGGTGAAACGCCTCGCGCCTCTCACCATCACCGCTACTCCGGACAACGGCTATGTCGTAGACAAGATTACTGCCAACGGCAAGGAAGTGGAAGGCAACGAATTCAAGATTTCGCGCAACACCACAGTGATTGCACTCTTCAAGGTTGCCGACAGTGTTGACAGCGTAGCCCTCGACGGCGTAACCATCGCTGGCACAGACGGCGCAGTAGTCGTCAACGTGGC
Organism: Eubacterium sp. CAG:180; assembly: GCA_963590405.1. Classification (GTDB taxonomy): domain Bacteria; phylum Bacteroidota; class Bacteroidia; order Bacteroidales; family Muribaculaceae; genus Limisoma. The sequence goes on from CAVAPE010000051.1 coordinate 11,007, forward strand.
TGACAGCAGCAAGGTTGAAATCTTCGACGTAAACGGTCGCCGCGTGTTTGCAGGAAGCATCTCCGCTTCTACATCAATCCCGATGGCAACAGGCTACTATGCCGTACGCGTTGAAAATGCACAAGGCTCAATGGCTCGCGTGGTAAGCGTGAAATAATCCACCAGCCCATAAGTCATAAAAAATCCAGAACCGCGATGCAAATAAGCACCGCGGTTCTTTTCATATTGCCAGCAAAAGCAGTAATTTTGCACCCGATTGTTTTAGGTAAATAAATATTAAAATGGTTTATCAATGTGGCATCATCTTCGGTTTCCTTGCTATAGGGGAACTGGTGGTATGGCTCACAGGCATCAAACTGCCGTCGAGCATCATTGGCATGCTTCTGCTCACTGCATGCCTGCAACTAAAGTGGATTAAACTGCGATGGGTGGAGAGCATCTCCAATTTCCTTGTCAAGAATCTCGGTTTCTTCTTCATCCCGCCGGGCGTGGCGCTGATGCTTCACCTCGACATCATTAAGGCACAACTTCTGCCAATCATCCTCGCATCAGCCGTCAGCACAGTCGTGGTCATCGTGGTTACAGGCTGGATTCACCAATTAGTAAGAAAATATCAACACCGTCATGGACTACATTAAAAACCCCTATTTCCTGCTCGCCCTCACCTTCGTAATCTATGGGGCAGCACAACTCATACAGCGCCGCACGCGCTTCTCTCTGTTCAACCCCATTTTGGTCACCATAGCACTGATAATAGTGTTTCTCATGACCAACGACATACCTTACGAGACCTACAACCAGTACGGACGGTACATCGAGTTCTGGCTCAAGCCGGCAGTCGTGGCTCTTGCCGTGCCACTCTACAAGCAACTGTCCACGGTGAAGAAGCAACTGCTACCCATCACCCTATCGGCTCTCGGCGGATGCATATCAGGCATCATCTCCGTGGTTGTGGTTGCCGACCTCTGCGGCGCATCCCACGAAATTGTGATGTCGCTCGCCGCAAAAAGCGTGACCACCCCTATCGCTATGGAAGTGACGAGTTCGCTCGGCGGCATCCCAGCCCTCACCGCTGCCGTGGTGGTCAGCGTGGGCATCTTCGGCGGCATCGTAGGCTTCGCCGTGATGCGCTGGTCGCACGTGCATAGCCCAATGGCGCAAGGCTTGTCGATGGGCACCGCCGCCCATGCCGTCGGGTCGTCGCGCGCCTTCGGCATCAGCGACCGCTATGGCGCATTTGCCAGCCTCGGGCTCACCCTCAACGGCATCTTCACCGCCATCCTCACCCCGTCGATTCTCCACATTGTGGGCTATTTTTAGGCATCAGCAGAACCACGGAAGATGAAAATATTTGCCGTCGGTTTAAACTTTTTTCTCAATTAATTGTCAATATAGAACCAGCAGGATAGCCGACGATGCTTTGCATCTGCAATAGTTTGACTATCTTTGCATGCTTGAAAACGATAATATCAGAAATTAATTTTTATGTTGCGCACGACACAAACAAGTGTACAGAAAAGATGAAAAAATTTATTTATTTCGCAGTCGTTGCTCTTTGCATGGGCTTTACAATGGCTTCTTGCAACAACGACAACAACGACAACAAAAAGGATGAAGAAACTTACAAGAAAGACCTTGGTGGTGGCGTATATGAAGTAAACAGCCAACGTTTCATCGACCTCGGCTTGCCAAGCGGTCTTCTCTGGGCACAAGCAAACCTCGGTGCTACTGCAGAGGCTGAAACAGGCGACTATTTCGCATGGGGCGAAACTGCAGCCAAGACCAGTTTCACTCTCGACAACTACAAATGGTCTACCTACAGCAAATACAACAAGACTGACAAAATCACAACTCTTGAGAAGAGCGACGACGCTGCTACAGTGCTTTGGAAAGAGCCTATCCGCATGCCGAGCAAGGACGAGTTCGACGAACTCTATGACAACTGTACTTGGGACATCGCTACACGCACAAATGCTGCTGGCGAAAAAGTAACTGGTATCGAGGGTAAGAGCAAGAAGAACAGCAACACAATCTTCTTCCCATTCGCTGGCTACATCATCGAAGACACCAAGTGGGACTTGAACAACTTCGGTCAATACTGGACAAGCAACCTCTTCACCAACAACACTTCAATCACAGAAGACGTTGCGTTCTACCACACTTTTGCTGAGCAGGTAAAACACGAATGGTCAAGCAAAGACCGTTACAACGGACGCTCAATCCGCGCCGTAGTGAAGTAATCTCCGGCCCTGGAATTGCATATAGAGATGCGTGGCACACGATGCTGCGCATCTTTTTTTGTGACCTTGCCAGCACAAAGACATTGCCCCGCGGCAGGGCAACAAAAAAGACCGGGCGAATCACTTCGACCAGCCTTTTTTGATTTTTATCAAATAAATGCTTTAGTTTTCTTTCATGGTAAAAATCAAACTAAAGGACAAACAAATAGAAACGCCTTAAGCGATAAAGGCAACATGAAACGAATTGCCTGATTTCGAAATTTATCGCTAAGCATTACAAAAATAAATATTCCGCTTTCATTGCGCAAATGATGTTGCGATTTTTGCTCCGATAATCTACGAAAAGCCAATTTTTGCGCACATTTCTGTCTGAAACCACAAATTTTAACGCAACGGATTGCGGAAAATTTCGTAAATTTGTACGTTTAAAGGATAATCAATAAAAGAATGACTGAGAACAACGAAAATTATAGCGCAAGTAATATCCAAGTGCTTGAAGGCTTGGAGGCAGTGCGCAAGCGTCCTGCCATGTATATCGGCGACACAGGACCTAAGGGTCTCCACCATTTGGTGTATGAGGTGGTCGACAACTCCATCGATGAGGCTCTTGCCGGTTTCGCTACTCATATAGAGGTTGTTATTGGAGAAGACAACTCCATCACTGTTGTGGACAACGGACGTGGTATCCCTGTCGACAAACACGAGAAACTGCATAAGTCGGCTCTGGAAGTGGTGCTCACTGTGCTCCACGCCGGAGGTAAATTCGACAAAGGCACCTATAAGGTGTCGGGCGGTTTGCACGGCGTCGGCGTTTCGTGTGTCAACGCATTGTCGACCTATCTGCGCGCCGAGGTGCGCCGCGACGGACACATCTACACGCAGGAGTATGCCTACGGACATCCAAAGGCACCTGTAGCCATCACTGGCGACACTGATGAGACTGGAACGAAGATTTTCTTCAAACCAGATCCAAGCATCTTCACTCAGACCACCGTCTACGACTACGACACTCTTGCCAACCGTCTGCGCGACCTTGCATTCCTTAACCAAGGCATCCACCTCACGCTCACCGATATGCGCGTGAAGGACGAGAACGGTCAGCCAAAGAGCGAAGTGTTCTACTCGACTGAGGGTCTGAAGGAATTTGTCCGCTACATCGACCAATCTAAAGAGCACCTTGTCGAGGACATCATCTACATCAACACGGAGCGTCAGGGCATCCCTGTTGAAGTGGCTTTCACATACAACACTGCGTACAACGAGTGCATCTACTCGTTTGTCAACAACATCGACACCATCGAGGGCGGTACGCACCTCACTGGTTTCCGCCGCGGCTTGACATCAACGCTGAAGAAATATGCCGACGAGTCGAAAATCCTCGAAAAGGAAAAAGTAACCGTCGACCCTACCGACTTCCGCGAGGGTCTCACCGCCGTGATTTCAGTAAAGGTGATGGAGCCTCAGTTTGAAGGCCAGACAAAGACTAAACTCGGCAACAACGAGGTAATCGGCGCAGTGCAAACAGCCGTGAGCGACGCTCTCGGAGCATATCTCGAGGAGCATCCTAAGGAAGCGCGCGCCATCGTGCAGAAGGTGGCTTTGGCAGCCAAGGCACGTAGCGCAGCGATGAAAGCCCGCGCAAACATCCAGCGCAAGTCGCCACTGGGCGGCGGAGGCCTTCCAGGCAAACTCGCCGACTGCGAGTCGCGCACAGCCGAGGACTGCGAACTCTTCATCGTCGAGGGAGACTCGGCAGGCGGTACAGCCAAGGCGGGTCGCGACCGCGTGCATCAGGCCATCCTCCCGTTGCGCGGTAAAATCCTCAACGTGGAAAAAGCAATGGAGCACAAGGTGTTTGACAATCAGGAAATCACCAACATCTTCCGCGCCCTTGGCGTGACTATCGGCACAGAGGAAGACAGCAAAGAGCCGAACATCAGCAAACTCCGCTACCACAAGATTATCATCATGACCGATGCCGATGTCGACGGTAGCCACATCGCCACCCTTCTGATGACCTTGTTCTTCCGCCGCATGCGTCCAATCATAGAAAACGGCTATCTCTACATCGCCACCCCGCCATTGTATAAGTGCAGCAAGGGCAGTGTGGAGCGCTACTGCTGGAGCGAAGACCAGAAGGCTCAGTTCATTGAGGAATTTGGTCACGGCGACGAAAAAGCCATCAAGGTGCAGCGCTACAAAGGTCTTGGTGAGATGTCGGACGAGCAACTCTGGACAACCACAATGAACCCAGAGAACCGCTGGCTCAAGCAAGTGCACATCAACGATGCCGCAGCCTGCGACCGCATATTCTCAATGCTTATGGGCGAGGACGTGGCTCCACGCCGTGAGTTCATCGAGAAAAACGCTACCTACGCAAACATCGACGCATAGTCGACCGCATACCTAAAAGAACTCCGCCGCAAGCATCAGCCTGCGGCGGAGTTTTTTTATCAGTTGTCGATTTCTAAATCCGAATCACGTCCATATCGTCGGGCACCACAATGTTGCCGTCAAATTCAGTGGCGGCTTCAACCGTGTATGCTGCGCGACGCTGCCTGTGCCCAACATCGTGATTTTTGCGGAGTCGGACATCTACTTCTTAACTACGACTTTCTTTGCGTTGTGTTTAACCTTTACGCAAGCAGAGTCGGCTTTTAAGCGTGCTTTGCAGCACTCCTTGTTAGCCTTCATCTTGACAGTGTCAGCCTTCATCTTTGCCTTGCAGCATTGTTTTCCTGCGGCTTTGCAGCATTTCTTTGTGCTGTCGGCAGCAGCCTTGCAGCATTTCTTTGCCGTCTCGCCTTCGGCTTTAGCCTTGCAGCAAGCCTTTTGAGTCTTTTCGGCGCATTGTTCAACCTTAGTTACCGTTGCAGCGGCTTTCTTTGATGTCTGAGCAAAAGCCATGCTTCCGCATGCCAATGCAATTGCTAATGTCAATACTAATTTCTTCATAATTTTATATTATTTTGTTGTTGATAGTTCTGGTTTTGCAAGTTCAATAATCTCCAGGTCCTTGATAGTCCCGTTATCCACTTTCAAGCGAATCAGCGTGCGCACCGCCTGCCAGCCATACACGCCTGCCGCTCCGGGGTTGATGTGGAGCAAGCCCAGTTGGCGGTCGTACATCACCTTGAGGATGTGGCTGTGCCCATCCACAAAAATCTGCGGGCGTTTCACCTCAAGTTTGAACTTCACGCCCGGCGCATACTTTCCCGGATAGCCGCCAATGTGGGTCATCGACACTCGCACACCGTCGGTCTCCCAATCCTGCCACAAGCCAAGGATGCGGCGCATCGGCTGTCCGTCGATGTTGCCAGCCACGGCACGCACAGGCGCGACAGCATTGAGTCTGTCGAGCACCTCATCGCTACCGATGTCGCCAGCGTGCCATATTTCGTCGCAGTTGGCGAAATGTTTGGCATAGCGGTCGTCCCAATATCCGTGGGTGTCGGAAAGTATACCTATCGTCTTCATTACCGAGTGCTTTTTTACCAATTCATCCAAAGATACACCAAAAACTACGAAAAAGATGTTTTATAACAATATTATAGAAAATGAAACAGAATATTTGCAATTTTTTATTTAAAAAGTCTTGCATGGGTCAAATTAGAATATTATATTTGGGGTGCGATTGAAAAGAAATCGCAATTTATTACCTTTGGAAACCGCTTTTTTCGAAATATATATGTTTTTATAGATTGTAGATTTATTGATGACTATTGTTGTGAAACAACGGTCATTTTTTTTGCAAAAACGGGTTGGAAAAACGCATTTGTCCGCTTTTCCAACCCATTTTGGGGCTATTTTGTCCGTTTTTCCAACACGTTTTGAGGTGATTTTGTCCGTTTTTCCAACATTTGAGCCTTTAATCGGATGGGATGAGGCTGCGT
>CAVAPE010000052.1:0-16104 GCA_963590405.1 Eubacterium sp. CAG:180
GTTCCTACATAGACCGCCTTTCCGTCGGCAGCGCAGACTGCAACGTGCTTGCCTTCGGCATTGAGCACGAGGATTTGACCCTTTTCCGTTGCAACGAGTGGGGCGTTGGCAGAAAGTGCGTCTACCCCGCCCTCGATGTACGTCAGGCTCTCGCTATCGCCGCTCACCGTCTTGTCGTAGACAGCCTTCACGGTGTAGGTCGTTCCGCTGACCACATTGGCATCGACCAGCGAGGTGTCGGAGGTCTTGCCGAGCAACTCGCCATTGCGGTAGACTTCATACTCCTTAACGCTCAATTTCGGCACTGTAAGGTCGTTGAACGAGAGGTCGTCGACGAACATAGCAAAACCGCTATCACTCACGCAGTTCACTGCGAAATAGCGTGCACCTTCAGGCACTACGTAACGGTATTCGGTCCACTGGTCGCCCAACTCAAGATAGTCGGCAGCGTGAATCTTCACGAAGTTCGCCGGGTCGGTGTCGGTAGTGGAATAGAGCACACGCATACGCTCTGGTTGCTGATCCTGAAGGGTGAAACTGCGAGCGTAGAACGAGATGGTTTGCTCGCCGCCGTTCAGGCGCGGCGAAATCAGCCAATCGTTGTTCACATAGTTAACGCCAGCCATTGCCATAAACATCTTGTTGCCCGAATGAGGCTTGCCCTCGTCCCAGATGTCGATGCCGAGGGTGTTGGCATTGCATACTTGGAAAGCCTTTGGCGATGTTGCATTGTCGTACTCGTCAAGGTCTTTCTTGATGTAGTAAGTAACATCGTGGTCGAGGTCTGCCATCGTCCAGTCGCCGATGTTGTCGATAGCCCAATCCTTGTAACTCTCCACGTCATCGGCGACTGCGCCTTTGTCAAACGGCGACTGCCATGACAGTTTCAATCCGCCATTGACCAGTTCGCAACCCAAACCGCTCGGCACAGGGATTACAGGCTCTACAACCTCAACCATCGTTGCCTTGACGTTGTTGTCGGCATTCTGATCACCGGCAGCCGTAACAGTAGCAGTCAGAGCGACAGACGCTTTTGCATCGAATGTCGCTGTCAAAGCGACGACTTTCTGCTCGCCAGCCTTGATTGCACCAGTTTCGCCCTGTGCCAACGCTTTTCCGCTGGCATCGGCAAGTGCCACGGTGGCATTAGCCACATCGGAGATGCCTACGTTTGTCACCTTGACTTCGTATTCAGCCGTCTCCCCTGCCGCAATTTTCGACGGACCAGAGACGGAGGTAAGTTCTACATCGGTTTCCGACAAATTGTCGAATGCCACGTTGTCGATATGCACATCCATGCCGCCGGCAGTGGTGCCAATGAAGGCGATGCGCACCCATTTTGCCGACTTGTAGGCGCTGAGGTCTACAAGATGACGCTGCCAGCCCGTTGAGCCGTTGTCGCGCATCCATTTTGCTCCCTCAACTGCTTGCCATTCGCCCTTTTCCGTCATCACACTCACGGCGATGCTCTCGTCGGTAGTAACCGCCTCATCGTGGCTGTGGTACATCCAGAAACTCATTGCTGGATGGCTGAGATTTGAGATGTTGACCTTCGGCGAAGAGAACGATGTGTGGATGCCGGCATTCTCGCCGATGCTGTGGAAGGTGGCAAGACCCTTGTCGCCGTTCTGGTCGGCGGTCGATGGGTTGCTTCCGCTATCCTGCAGCGTCCAACTCTGGTGCACATCCTTGTCGGACTCCGTAATCCACGGATAGTAAGTCATATCTGAGCCTGCAAAGCCCTCGGTGAGCGGTGCTGGATAAGCCTCGCCAAACACCATGTAAGGTGTCACGGCATAGTCACCTTTCTTGTCGTTTCCATAGGCGGTGACCACATAATAGAGCAGTTGCTGGCTGTCGCTTGTGGGCAGAGCCGTATCGGTGAACGAGGTAGCGGTATAGTCGACCGCCACAACAGTAGCGTCGCTGCGAAGCACACGGTAGGTGACCTTCGTTGGGTCGAACCAGCCGCCGCGAGAGCCTACCGTCGGTGCTGTCCATGCGATGACTGCGCCGCCGTCGGTTTCCTTGAGGGTGAGATTACCCACAGCACCTGGCACATCGACACCGACAAATGCCGAAGCCTTTGCGTCAGCGCCCTCACCTGCGGCATTGGAAGCCACCACGCGATAGGTATAGACGTCGCTGTCGGCAATCGTCTCGTCGGTCCACGACTTGGTAGCGCCTGGTTGCACCTCCGTGAGGCTGCATACTGCATCGGTCTTGTCGGAACGGTAGATATTGATTGCCACAGGAGCATCGAGATTGCCGCCCTTGGCATCGACCGTTGGAGCGGTGAACGACACCGTTGCTTTCATTGCGCCCTGAGCGCCAGCCGTTACAGTGAGGTTTTGCACTGCACTGGGCACACTGTTGCTTGCCTCGGAAATACCGAAGTCGTCGATGGTCAATGACCACCCTTTTTTGCCGTCGCTATAACTGTAGAATCCCACATAATAGTAGCCGTCGGCATCCACACTAAACAAGATGGTCTGCGTCTCGCCGTTCTTGTTCTGATAGTTTGGATAGTCCTTGAGCACCTTCATGCCAGTTGCCAACGGCTGCGAACCGATAGTCACCTTGAAGTTCTCGTAGTAATTATAGTTACTTGACTTGCTGAAGAACGTGAGTTTGTAGGTCACACCGCTCTGCAGAGCGATTTTCGGACTTATCGCCCAATCGTCGCCCGAGATGTAGTCGTTGTTATAATTGTAGAACAGAGCCTTGTTTTTATATTCCCACTTCGAGCCACCGTTGTTGTCGATGATTGTCCACACGTCGAAATCGTCCTGAGTATTGAAGTTCTCGACAAACGGCACGACATAGCCGTCGCCCACTGCCACCTTGTTGGATGCCACGGGAGCACTGCTGCCCTTGTCGGTGTACGCCGCCACCGTATAGTAAACCGCCTTCAAACTTGACGGCAAGGCATTGTCGACAAACTGGCTTTCGGCGCAAGCCTCAGCCACTACCGTTTCGTCAGGATAGCGCACAATCTTGTAGCGCAACTTCGATGCGTCATATTTTCCGCCGTTGATGCCCGTCGCTGGCGCTGTCCACGTGAGTGACGGCTTGCCGTCGACAGTCTCAGCCACAACATCGGTCGGCGCACTCGGCACGTCCTCGCCCGTCCAAGTCGTTGATTCTGCGATATTGCCTCGCGCTGTGGCATTGGCTGCGGTGACGGTGATTTTGTGAGCGCCTTCTGTCAAGGTGATTTGCGAAGATGTAGCCTTTGCGCCCGGCTGAATGCCTTCAACCACGGTGGCAAACGCCCCATCGACCTCCACGATAGCCATAATCGACCCTGTGAGCGAAGCGCCCTTGACGGTCTTCGTCGGTGCGGTGAAACTTACCGTAGCCGTAGTAGCGAAATCGGAGGTATAGTTCACGGCGATGTCGGTCACTGCATCGGGGGCAGTTTCCGGCACATTGTCAGCCATAGCAAAAAGTCCAGCAACGCCCTCATTGTTAGGATAATCCATTATCTTGGTAGCCTTACCGGTCGTGATGTCGATGCTAAACAGTCCGCCGAGCAGATCCTTGCTCGTTGCCCCTTCGTAGGTTGCCGACCAATAGAGCACGCCGTCGTTGCCGAAAGCCATCGAGTTGACACCGTATTTTTCTGGAGGGACAGGATACAGACCTGTTTTGCCGATCTGAGTAAATTCGCCCGTTTTCTTGTCAATCTTGACGAGCCAACCCGTAGCGCCCCAGATGCCATAGAGTTCGCCAGCAGAGTTGAACGCCAACGCCGTGACATCACGCTCGACAGACTTTATATTTGTCGGCTCACCGAGCGATGTGCTGTAGGAGCAGAAACGGTTCCAATACTGGGAATCCTCGTCGTAGAATGCGCCATAGACCTTGCCCGTTGTCGGGTCGTAGGCCAATGCTGATGCGAGATTGGAGTAGTCCGTCTCCTCGTTGCGCGAGCGCGACCACGTTGTGGCTGAATATTCCTGCACGTAGACCTTGTATTCGTTACGGTCAAGCGCCAAGGCATAGAGCGTGTTGTTGACCTTCGTGGCGGATATGATGTTGAGCATATCGCTGTTGCCATAGAGTTTAGTAAACGCTCCGCCCTCGCGAGCCTGAAGAGAGTAAGCGCCCGGTGTCGACGTGCCCGACTGCCAAGCGTCGCTGTACACCATAATGCCGCCGAGCATCGTGTTCGGTCCGGGTATTGATGTGGATGCTTTTTCCTTGTTGGCAATAAAAGCCACCGAAGGCTTCATGCCTGGCAATCGCGACGATGAGCGTTGCCTTTGCACAGTGCGTTGCACTTGCCTTTGCTTTGTGGCGGAGATGCGGTTCTGGGCAAACGCCGAGGCAATACCCACTGCCGCAAGTGCCAACGCAAGACAAGACAAAATAGATTTTCTCATTTCTGTTTTTGTATTTTTTGTTGACAATTTCAAATTATTTCACAAATATACTATAAAAATACAATTCAACCACGCTTTTGTTTAACAATTTGTCACAACCGCAAAAAAAACAAAGCATCCACTCGCCGAAGCCAGTGGATGCCATATTCTGCATTTTCGCGTTTTTTACTTCACAAACTTGCCGACAATGCGCTGAGCGCCGACAGTGGCATTGAAGATGTAGACACCATCATTCAGACCGCCAAGGTCAATGCTTTCGGCATTGCTTGCCGCTGCTACCGTCTTGCCGCTGAGGTCTACAACGACGATGCGCGACGCTGTGCGGCTCAACGAAAGGATATTGTTAGCAATCACATAGTTGCAGTCGCTCGCCAAGGCATCGACCGTCGAAACTGCATTTTCTGTGATTTTGAAATTATGCAAATTGGCGACACCGGTTGATGTGGCATGGAAAGCCACGCTGCGCACGCCGGCAGGAATTGTTCCGTCGAAGCCATCGGCACCTTTTTTATCGCCATCGGCAACGGCGCGAAGAGAGAAATTCACAGTCTTAGCCTTTGAGTAAGGTGTCCCACCAGGCACGGTTATCGTTTGTATCGCCGTTTGTCCGTCAGCCGACACCCCCGTTCCCGAGGTGATTATCATTTCATAGTCCGAGCCTAAGTAATTCGTATAAACCAACATATCGAAATCATATACGTGGTTTGCCTCAAAATTAAGGAGTTCGCTGATGAAATATGCGTCAACATCGGTATCGGACGACTGCAAGTTGAAATAAGCACGGTCACCGACAGTATTATAGGTTTTTGCCTCCCAATCGCTTGTGGTCTTGGTCCAGTTGAAGAAATTGGCAGTGTAAGGAATAGTCGATACGTTGCCATATTTTGCGGTCACCTTCATCGGGTCGCCAGCGGCAGCACCGCTATAGTTGTAGACAAGCACCCAATAGGTGTTCACGCCATTGTTCGGAGCCTCGTCGACCCATGTAGCGGCTGCACCCGGAGTTACTTCACCGAGGGTTTCCATCAGCACATCGTCGCGGTAGATTTCCACCTTCGAGATTACATCCAAGTCCGCGCCATCGCAATCCTTCGAAGGATAGGTCCAACTGAGGCTGATCTGTTCGTCGCCCACCGTTGCAGCCAAGTCGGCGACTTGCGCCGGAGTGCCAGCAACTTTTTCCTCAACGCTCATCGAGTAGATATAATATGTATCGTTTGTCGACGCTTCGCAGTGTGCGGCGAGATAGTAGATGCCCGGCGTAGACACATTAAAGACATACTGGTAGGCAGTCTTGAGATTTGTAAGTGCCGTTTCGTCGGCAATGGTCTGGGTGAAATCACTTATCGCGCCACCAGTGCCAAGAAGATAGGATATATTTTTAACGCCTCCATAGCCATTTGCCGCTTCTACGGTAAGTTTGTAAGTGCCAGCCTTTTCAAAGTTCAGAGCCGGGCCAACGAGCCATTCGTCTGCCTTGGAACTGTAAGGTACTACAAACCGCACGCGGTCAGCAATGTGGTTGACAATATTGTCCTTAGGTTGCCAGAGCCAATCGGCAGCCGATTCTGCCAGCGTGCTGTTTGCGCCACGAAGCGAAGCCCATGAGTTATAGAAAGCATCGCTCGACGAGAAATCGGACGTCCAAGGCAACGACAATGCGCCGCTGCTCACGTATGCGCCGACCTCATCAGAAGCGACGCTCTTAAATCGAGCAAGAACAGCATAAACCTTATATTTGTGGGATTTATCGAGCACCAGACCCGTTGACTCATCATCGGTCCACGAAGTGGCTGTGCCATCGAGAGTTGCCGCAAGCACATCATCGCGATAGACCTCAACGGCAGTCAAAGCCTCCGACAATTCTTCGCCGGCATTGTTGGTTGTAGGCAGCGTCCACGACAAAGTCACCAACTTGTCGCCCACCGAAGCCTTCACATCGGTTGGTGCAGACGGCACTTCTACATATTCCGCAATGCTGAGGTCCTTCAGATAGAGTTCGGCGTGGTTCTTTGGCGAATAGCAGCAAATACCCACATAGTAGTCGCCCTCTGTAGCAATCGTCACCAGCCCCTTTTGCTCTGACCATCTCTGACCAGAAGCGACACCGCTGGAACCAGTGTCGTAGACCGTCGTACCGTTCTTCAAATCAGCAACATCTGCCGATGTGGCAAGCATAATTTTGCAGTTTTCGGTATAGGTCGACGACGATGTCATCAAATTTACCGTTACCAAATATCTCCGTCCTGCCTGAAAGTGGATTGCTGGAGAGATAAACCAGTCGTCGGCATCCTGAGAAGTACTCCAGCGACTGCGAATTGCTTCTTTGGGTTCATAGTCAGCCCAAGTGTAGCCGTCTTTATTGTTGTCGACAACAGTCCATTCGGTGTCCTGATACAATGCTGACGTGTAAGGCAACGTTTTTGCATCGGTTGCCCAAGAAATTACAGGCAAAAGCAAGCCCAGTAGAATCAAGTAAAGTTTTTTCATAATCCTTATGTTTGTCGTTAGTTATTTCTGCAAAAATATAAAAAAGAGGAAGCAAACAGCAGAAAATTGTTGCCAAATTACTAATTCCCACGCATTTCTGAAACTATTTTCATCGCCACAACCAATGGCTGCAACATTTTTCCGTTCTCATTTGTAAATGCGACAAAAGCATATTATTTTTGTCGCATAATTTGCGACGTTTATGCAGATTTTATGTCGCACAACAAATTTACGCAGTATGTATATCCACGAAAGAGACAATTGGACAGCATTCAAATGGGACGCTTTGCAACTTACGGCTATCCTCGAAAAAGTAAGCCGCAAGCAGGGGTTGCTGTATGGCAGACTTGCCTCACTCGGCTTTGACAGCAAGTTGAGGGCTATGGCAGAAAATCTGACATACGACGTGGTTTATTCATCTGAAATTGAGGGCATACGGCTGAATGTGGACGAGGTTCGCTCCTCCATCGCTCGAAAACTCGGCATTGAGAATGTAAAGCACACATCGCCGTCGCATTATGTGGATTCCGTCGTGGCTGTAATGCTCGATGCTGTCAGCCATTACGACCAGCCGCTTACAAAGGACAAACTGTGCGCTTGGCAAGCAGCATTCTTTCCGACTGGCTTCAGCGAGGGTTCGCAAATTGAGACAGGCAGATACCGCAGCAACGAGGAACATATTGTCTCGGGAATGTTTGGCAGGGAGAGAATACACTACATTGCCCCCGAGCCGGCACGTGTTGAGGAAGAAATGGCGAAGTTCCTTGAATGGTTTAACAACGACGAAAACACCAATTCCGTTGTCCTTTCAGCCATTGCCCACCTTTGGTTTGTGAGCATCCACCCCTTTGAGGATGGCAACGGACGCTTGGCGCGCATCCTTTCCGATATGATTTTGGCGCGCGCCGACAAAAGTGAGTTCCGTTTCTACAACATATCTTCGCAAATCAACAAGGACAAGCACCACTACTACGACATCCTGGAAAAGACACAGCATGGCGACGGAGACATCACTGAATGGATATTATGGTATGCCGACACACTGTCGACGGCTCTCGATGAAGCGGAGACTGTGGTCAGCACCATACTCAACAAAAGTTTCTTTTGGCAGAAAGCCTCTTCCGTAGCATTAAGTCAAAGACAGACGGACGTTCTCAACCTTTTCCTCGACGGCTACGAGGCAAAGATTACGTCAAAGACATGGGCATCGCTCGGAAAATGCTCCAAGGACACCGCTATTCGCGACATACAAGATCTTGTCGCAAAAGGCATCCTCCGCGAAGAAATCCCAGGAGCCAAGCGCCCAAGTTACGCCATCATCTATGACCCTGATGACATTACGGAATACTTTTCAGATGTAAATATCGAAGTTGTAAACGGCGTAAGTTACCTTACGGCAACATACAAAGGCAAGACACCAGTGCGGGAGAGAATCCTTACACTTGACGCAGAGCGTTTCAGAAAAGGCGATATGCCATTGGAGAGTCTGCTCGCCAAGTACTGCTCATATATCAGCACAGAACGATAGGACGAAGAAAAAAGGAAGCCCAAAACTGGACTTCCTTTGTAGCGGGATCGAGAATTGAACTCGAGACCTCCGGGTTATGAATCCGACGCTCTAACCAACTGAGCTATCCCGCCGTTTGCGAGTGCAAAAGTACGACGACTTTTCCAATCCAGCAAATTTTTCACGAACTTTTTTCATCATTTTTTTGCAAGTAATTGACAAGCAAACAAATCCGAAATCACAGCGGCACGATTTTGCAATATCGCCGATTTGCAATAACTTTGCGCTATGAAGAAGACCGAAGAAAGCGACATTAAAAAGACGCGCGATTTGTTGCGGCCAAAATATGTGGCTGTACCGATAGCCATAGGCTTAATTGCCGTCGGGGTAATGTTTTGGCGCGACTCTGAGCAGTTTGATTTCAGTCTTATCAAAATCTCCACAAAATCGATAGCCTATTTTCTTCTCGCCGTGCTGTTTATGGCAGGGCGCGATTTCGGCTTGACATGGCGTTTCCGCACACTCACCGACCACGATATCTCGTGGGGACAGGCGCTGCGCGTGAACATGCTCTGCGAGTTCACCTCCGCCGTGACGCCATCGACAGTGGGCGGTAGCAGTTTCGGCATGATTTACCTCACTGGCGAAGGGCTTAACCTCGGACGCTCCACCGCCATAATGATAACCACCCTGTTTCTCGACGAACTCTTCTATGTGGTGGCGTGCCCTGTGGCATTGGCACTGATAGGCTTCAGCGGACTTTTCGACATAGCGAACCATCAGATTTCCGCGAGCATCAGGATTACATTTTGGATTGTGTACAGCGGACTTGCCCTATGGGCTCTGATTCTCGGACTGGGCATCTTCGTGAAGCCCACCGCCATCCGTGCCCTGCTCATCGGCATCTGCCGACTGCCGCTGTTGCGACGCTGGCAAAAGGATGCTGCAGAGATGGGCGATGCTTTGGTTGCCACATCGAAAGAACTGCGGCAGAAGAAATTCTGGTGGTGGCTAAGGGCATTTTTCGGCACATCGCTGTCGTGGATTTCCCGCTATATGGTGGTCAACGCCCTATTGCTCGCCTTTGCCATCGACGCCGACCAAGTGATGGTGCTTGCTCGCCAACTGGTCATCTGGGTTGTGCTCACCATCTGCCCCACCCCCGGCGGCAGCGGCGTGAGTGAATGGATTTTCAAGAACTATTACGGCGACATGATTGCGTCAGGCTCATTGGCTCTCCTACTGGCTTTGTGCTGGCGCATCGTGAGTTACTATATTTATCTAATCATCGGCATCTGCGTGATACCGTCATGGCTGCGCCAATGGAAGCGCAAACGCAGGGCAGAAAAGCAAAGACAATGACTACAACGGCTAAGGAACAATGCAATATAGTGGCGGATGTGCTCGCCCGACATGGAGTGAAGCGGTTTGTCCTGTCGCCAGGGTCGCGCAATGCGCCAATGATTGTGGCACTCGCGCGCCGCAACGACGTGGAGCGGTTTACTGTCGTTGACGAGCGCAGTGCGGCATTTATGGCTCTCGGCATCGCCCAGCAGACGGGCGAGCCAGTGGGTATTGTGTGCACATCGGGAACGGCATTGCTCAACTATGCGCCAGCCGTTGCCGAAGCCTACTACCAGAAACTGCCGCTGATTGTCATCTCCGCCGACCGGCAGAGAGAATGGATTGACCAGGACGATAGCCAAACCATACGCCAATACGGAGCACTCGCACAGTTTGTGAAGAAGAGTTACGACATCCCTGCACGATGCAACGACGACACCGCACGCTGGTACGCCAACCGCATTGTCAACGATGCCGTAATCGAGGCTATGCGCGGGCAACGCGGACCAGTACACATCAATGTGCAGATTGACGAACCCCTCAACACTATGACTGACGGTTTTCCGCCACAAAGACAAATCGAAGCAATAGAGACCGCTACGGAGTTGCCCGAAGCCGCCATCGACCGTCTTGCTGCAGAAGCGCATGGTAAGAGGATTCTTGTGGTTGCCGGATTTGGCAGTCCCAACCCCCGTCTTGCCGAGGCTTTAGGCAAACTCGCAGACTGCCCGAACATCGCCGTGCTGACCGAAACAATCGCCAACCTGCCAGCCAAAGGCACAATTCCGGCCATCGACCGCACATTGCTTGCCATGGACCGCGACAGGACGGCAGACTATATGCCCGACCTACTGATTACCATAGGCGGAGCACTAGTGTCGCGAATACTGAAGACCCTGCTGCGCAAGTACCGCCCAGCGGCACATTGGCACGTCGGCGTGACCGATACAACCATTGACTGTATGCAGTCGCTCACCAAGAGAATACTCACCGACCCCGATACATTCTTCACGCAAATGGGCGAGCGGTTGCGCTGCGACGACTGTACATACGCTGCCCTTTGGCGAGCACTTGCCGAGAAGGGCGAGCAACGCATGGCGGCATACCTCAAAGGCATCGAATGGTGCGACATGAAGGCATTCTCCGTGATTATTCCGTCAATACCGAAATCATTCCACGTGCAACTGTCAAACGGCACGACAATACGCTATGCGCAACTCTTCGGCGACAGCCTCACGATGCCCAACAACTGCAACCGCGGAGTGTCGGGCATCGATGGCTCGACCTCAACGGCAGTAGGCGCATCGCTCGCCTGCACGGAGCACCCTACGCTACTCATCACTGGCGATATGAGTTTTTCCTACGACATTTCAGGGCTGGCAAGCCAATACAACACGCCACGGCTGAAAATCATCGTGATGAAAAACGGCGGAGGCGGGATATTCCGATTCATCAAAGCCACATCTTCCCTACCCGAGATGGAGCGCTACCTTGAAGTGAGCCGCGACATCCCCGTGGACCGTTATGCGGCAGCCTTCGGATTTAAATATTTCGAAGCCGCAAGCGAGGCGCAACTGCACGACGTGCTGCCAGCGTTTTTCGCAGAAGCAGACGCACCTGCCATTCTCGCCGTTGCCACCGATGCTCAAGAGAGTGCCGACACATTAAAACGATATTTCTCACTAACTAAAAATCAATAGATATGACCCAACGAGTTTGGACACCCATCAAGGAATATACCGACATATTGTTTGAGCAATATAAAGGCATAGCAAAGATTACAATCAACCGACCGAAGGTCTACAACGCCTTCCGTCCGCAAACCAACCACGAAATGCTCGACGCATTCGAGATTTGCCGCGGTCGTGACGACATCCGCGTGATTATCCTCACTGGCGCTGGCGACAAGGCATTCTGCTCGGGCGGCGACCAGAACTACAAGACGCAGGGCGGCTACCGCGATGCCGACGGCACTCCGCGCCTCAACGTGCTCGACCTGCACAAGATGATTCGTTCCATCCCGAAGCCCGTTGTGGCTATGGTGAACGGCTACGCCATTGGTGGCGGCAATGTGCTCAATGTGGTCTGCGACTTGTCGATAGCCTCAGAGAACGCACGTTTCGGACAGACTGGCCCGAAGGTGGGCAGTTTCGACGGCGGCTTTGGCTCTTCGTATCTTGCCCGCTGCGTGGGTCAGAAGAAAACCCGCGAAATCTGGTATCTCTGCCGCCAATACACGGCTAAAGAGGCAGAAGAAATGGGTATGATTAACAAGGTTGTCCCGTTCGACCGCCTGGAGGACGAAACAGTGGAGTGGTGTGAGACGATGATGAAACGCAGTCCGTTTGCCATCCGCATGATTAAGCGCTGCCTCAACGCCGAACTCGACGGACAGCGCGGCCTTATGGAACTGGCTGGCGACGCCACATTGATGTACTACCTTATGGATGAGGCACAAGAGGGCAAAAACGCTTTCCTCGAAAAGCGCGACCCCGACTTCGAACAATTTCCGAAATTCCCAGGATAAGGATGAAGGCAAGTTATGCAAAATATATCCTCCACTTCAAGCAGCCGGCAGGCACGTCGAGGGGCGTGCTTCTCGACAAGGAAACGTATTTTCTGAAACTTGAAGACGAGGACACTCCTGGGGTCTACGGACTTGGCGAATGTGCTGTGTTTCGCGGACTGTCAGCCGACGATGTGCCTGGCTATGAGGACAAACTCAAAGAACTGTGCGCAAACATCGCCGCCGACCGCGACACCGACCTTTCCGCCTTTCCCTCAATAAGATTCGGGCTCGAGACAGCCATCTACGACTTTTCCAACGGCTGCCGACGCATGCCCTTCCCTTCCGATTTTACCGAGGGACGGCAGGACATACCCATCAACGGACTTGTGTGGATGGGAACGAAGGATGAGATGCTACACCGCATCGATGACAAAATCAAGGCTGGTTTCACGACCATCAAACTGAAAATCGGTGCAATAGACACCGAAAGTGAGTTGGACCTCGTGCGCCACATCCGCAAAGTGTTTCCGCCCGAAGTACTCACCATAAGGCTTGATGCCAACGGAGGTTTTACGCCCGACAACGCCCTGCAGAAACTCTCGGCTTTTGCGCGCTACGGCATCCACTCCATCGAGCAGCCAATCAAGCAGAAGCAATGGGAGGCTATGAGTCGCCTATGCAAAGAGTCGCCAATAGACATCGCCCTCGACGAGGAACTCATCGGCATCAGCACGCCCGAAGAGATGGGCGAGATGCTCGATACCGTAAAGCCACGCTACATCATCCTCAAGCCGTCGCTCGTGGGCGGATTTTCGGGTTCGCAGGAATGGATGCGCCAAGCGGCGATACGCGACATTGGCGGATGGATTACCTCGGCTCTGGAGTCGAGCATCGGACTGAACGCCATTGCGCAATGGACGGCTGCAATGGGCGCGAAATTGCCGCAGGGACTGGGCACCGGACAACTGTTTACCAACAACATAGACTGCCCGTTGGAACAAGTGGACGAAGTGCTACACTTCAATCCGCAACGCCAATGGCAACTGCCAGAATTTGACTGGAAGAGATGACCATCGACGATTTTCTGAAAGAGTGGCATTCTGATGCCGATTACGTCGTCGGGCACACCTCTGGCTCCACTGGCAAGCCTAAAGAGATACACTTGCTGAAAGCCGATATGAAAGCCTCGGCAGCCCTGACCAACGAGTTTTTTGGCATTGGCAATGGAAGTAGGCTGATGCTCTGCCTGTCGCCCGACTACATCGCTGGCAAGATGATGATTGTAAGGGCGCTGGAGGCTGGAGCAACACTTATCCACGAGAAGCCGAGCAACCGCCCTTTGGAGCACCACGACGGCAGTCCCATCGACTTGCTTGCCGTTGTGCCGTCGCAGGCTTTGTGGCTTGCCAACCACCCTGCGCTGCTCCGCGGCGTGCGTAACATGATTGTTGGCGGCGGAGAGATACCAAATGCATTGCGGGAGAAACTGGCTATGCTCGACGTGAACATCTACAGCACCTACGGCATGACAGAAACGTGTTCGCACATAGCGCTGGCGCACGTAAGCAAAGAGGCTGAGCCATTTCGCGCCCTTGCCTCGGTGACATTCACCACCGACGAGCGCGGATGCCTCGTGATTGACGCTCCGCAGTTCAGTTTCCGCAGGCTGACCACCAACGACATTGTACGACTGCTCTCGCCCACCTCGTTCTACTGGTGCGGCCGCTACGACAATGTGGTCAACACAGGCGGAATAAAGGTATTTCCCGAGGAGATAGAGCGCATCATCCAGCCGTACATCAGCCGCCGTTTCTATGTCACCTCGCGCCCATCCGAAAAATGGGGACAGGAATTGGTGCTGAAGATTGAGGGCGAGCCGATGGAGGTCGAGGCTCAGAAAGTGCTACTTGCCGAAATCGCTCCACTCCTATCGCCCTACCAACTGCCAAAAGCAATCATCTTCCAGCCGCACTTCGCCGAAACGCCGACAGGCAAAGTGAAACGCGAAAAGGCTGAATAGCCTGCCGTTCGTAACGACCCCCAAAAGACAAAAGCGGAAGCACTCTAATCAGAATGCTTCCGCTTTTTATTATGTCGTAGCCTAAAGGCTATCCGAATATCAGCACTACAAGTTGCGCCGTGATGACTCGCAGGAACATAGACAACGGATAAACCGTTGAGTAGGCAACTGCAGGAGCATCGTTGTTAGCCACCTTGTTGGAGTAAGCCAATGCAGGGGGGTCTGTGTAACTACCCGACATGATACCAAGAATCGAGAGGTAGTTGAACTTGAACTTGGCACGCGCAATCACGCTCATAATCACCAATGGAATGAAGGTGATGATAAAGCCCCAGAGCACCCACATAAGACCTTGGCTATTGAACACCGTCTCAGCGAATTTCTCGCCAGCACCAAGTCCGACAGAAGCGAGGAACAGGCAGATGCCCACCTCGCGGAGCATAAGGCTCGCACTTGTGGAAGTGTAAGTGGTGAGTTTCAGTTTATATCCGAAACGGCTCAGGAGGATAGCCACGACAAGTGGACCACCAGCAAGACCGAGTTTCATTGATGCCGACATTCCAGGGATGGCAATCGGAAGAGAACCAACGATGATGCCGAGGAAGATGCCGATAAACATTGTAATCATATTAGGCTCGTGCAGACGCTTCATCGAGTTACCGAGGCGAGAGGCAAGGCGGTCGATGTGAACAGGGTCGCCAACCACAGTGATGCGGTCGCCCACCTGCAATGCGAGGTTAGGACTTGCGAGAAGGTCGAGACCAGCACGGTTAACGCGCGTAGGGTTAAGGTTGTAGCCATTGTGCAGACGGAGAGAACCGAGCGTGCGTCCGTTGTAGTGGCTCTTCGTAACGAGGATGCGTCGGGAAACCACATTCGACTGTTTCTCCTCCTCCCACTCAACGTCGACTTTGTGACCGATGAACGACTGGAACGCCACCTCATCCTGCGCAGAGCAAACGGTGAGGAGCAAGTCGTCCTTGTTGATAACAGTCTTTGACGTCGGGATGATGACTTCGCCCGTTTCATTGACCTTGAGACGCGACACTACGAAATTATGGTCGATAATGGCACGCACATCGCCGATTGTCTTGCCGCAAATCAAGGCATTCTCTACCTTGAAGGTAACGACAAAAGGCTTGAGGGTGTTGTCCTCATTTTCTGCTTCAATCTCTTTCTGCTCGTCTTCAATCTTCACACGGAAGATGACCTTCAGAAGAATCATCGAAAGGATGATGCCGACCACGCCAAGAGGATAAGCGGCTGCATAACCCATCGAGAGGTCCTCTGCAGTGCCGGCTTTTACTGGGTCGAGAGTTTCGAGAGCCTGCTGTGCTGCACCAAGACCGGGAGTGTTAGTAACCGCACCCGAGAGGATACCCACAATCTGCGCAATCTTCACGTCGCAGGTGTAGTAGATCACCATAGCGACAACCACGTTGAGCATCACCACGATAAAGGCGAGCAAGTTCATCTGCATTCCGCCCTTCTTAAACGAAGAGAAGAAACCAGGACCGACCTGCATACCAATTGAAAACACGAATAGAATCAAGCCGAAATCACGAATGAAATTCAGCAAGGCTGCATTGGCTATAGAGAAGCCAAAATGCGACGTCACGATGCCCACAAACAGGACGAATGTGACACCCAAGGAAATCCCGAAGAACTTAATTTTGCCCAATAGCACGCCCAACGCTATGACCAGCGAATAGACGAGCACATCGTGCGCCACCGAGGTTTCCGTAAATAACGATATTATCCAATCCATCTGTATTATATTATTTCGAGGTGCAAAAATAGTGCTTTTTTCTCAATAACGCCGCATTTGTGCAACACTTTCTTGCCC
>CAVAPE010000053.1:0-15953 GCA_963590405.1 Eubacterium sp. CAG:180
GCCTATAATGGTGTGCAAGTCGCTTTCGTTACGATGCCTCCAATCTTTTGATTGAAAAATTGCAAATAATTATTCAAATTTCAAGAGATTGTTTATCAGTCGATTGGACGGAAATCTTGTTGCATAAAACGAATTGAAAATAAAAAAATGCAAGAAAATCGTGAAATATACTTGCAAATTAAAAGATAATGCCTAATTTTGCAATCAGAAAAAGAAAATTAATGAATCGCAATTTCTTTGCATATTACTTTGGCTTTTACTTTTATTTTACGCAAAAATAAAGGCGGGACGATATGCATCTGATTTAGCAACTAAATTTTGAAATCATAATTGAATCCCGCCATTGAGCGGGATTTTTTTATTGATACGAACTGATAATGAAGAAAAAAGTGACAATACAAGGTGTTGAAGGATGTTTTCATGATGCCGCCGCCCATGCTTATTTCGCAGGGGAGGGCATTGATGTAGTGCCTTGCGAAACATTTCCGGCAATGTTCGATGTTCTGAAAGACGATAGTTCGCTGATTGGCATTATGGCAATCGAGAATACCATTGCTGGCAGCCTACTGCAAAACCATGAGTTGCTCCGCCAGAGCAATCTCAAGGTGGTGGGGGAATACAAGATGCGCATTTCGCATGTGCTCTGCGCTTTGCCGGGGCAAACCATCGACGAACTGACGGAGGTGAACTCTCATCCTATGGCATTGCGCCAGTGCGAGCAGTTCCTTTTGCGTCATCCCAATTTGAAGATGGTGGAAAAGAACGATACTGCAGGAAGTGCCGAGGAGATAGCGCGACTTGGGCTGAAGGGACACGCTGCAATCTGTGGCAAATATGCCGCTGAACTCTATGGACTCAACATCCTTGAAGAGGGGATAGAGACAAACAAGCGCAATTTCACGAGATTTCTGATTCTCGCCGACCCGAAGGTAGAGCAGGAACTGATGTCGACGCGAAAGAAGGACAAAGCCTCGCTGGTTTTCACTTTACCCCACACTCAAGGCAGCCTTGCGAAAATCCTGACGATATTCTCTTTCTACGACATCAACCTGTCGAAAATCCAGTCTATTCCGATTATAGGTCGTGAATGGGAATACCGCTTCTTTATAAATCTGACATTCGACGACTATACTCGTTATCGCCAATCGATAGAAGCCGTAAAGCCGTTGATTACAGATTTCAAAATTTTAGGTGAATACTCACATTTCATTCAAGATGGAAACGATTGATAACATACACCCGTCGAATAGGGTGACACAGGTAAAGGAGTACTACTTCTCGAAAAAGTTGAAGGAGGTGGCTCAACTTAATGCCAAAGGGATGGACATCATCTCGCTTGGCATCGGTGGTCCCGACCGTCCGCCTCACAAGTCGGTTATCGACACCCTTTGTGTCGAGGCGCAAAAGGACAATACCCACGGCTATCAGCCTTATGTCGGACTGCCGGCATTGCGAAAGGCTTATGCCGACTGGTATGCGCGTTGGTACGGCGTTGAGTTGAATCCGGCAAACGAAATCCAGCCTTTGATTGGCTCTAAGGAGGGTATTCTCCACATCACATTGGCTTTCGTCAATCCTGGCGATGCAGTGCTGGTGCCAAACCCTGGCTATCCAACTTATACCTCGGTAAGCAAACTGGCAGAGGCGGAGGTTATTCCTTACAATCTGACGCACGAAAACGGATGGTATCCAGATTTTGAGGAACTGGAGTCTTTGCCTCTCGACAAGGTGAAACTTATGTGGGTGAACTATCCGAACATGCCTACCGGCGCGCCAGCAACAATGGAACTTTATCAGAAGTTGGTTGACTTTGGCAAGCGTCATGGCATAGTCATTGTCAACGACAATCCCTACAGTTTCATCCTTAACGACAAACCAATCAGTATGTTGTCGGTGCCTGGGGCAAAGGATGTGGCGATAGAAATGAACTCCCTGAGCAAGTCGCACAATATGGCTGGTTGGCGTATGGGAATGCTTGCATCAAATGCCAAATTCGTCGAGTGGATACTTAAAGTGAAATCCAACATCGATTCGGGTCAGTTCCGCCCGGCAATGGAGGCTGCCGTCGAGGCTTTGTCTTGCGACGCAGAGTGGTATAAGACTCTCAATGCCGTCTACGCCCAGCGCCGTAAAGTGGCAGAAGCGATTATGGCAGAACTCGGATGCTCTTTCGACGAGAGCCAACGCGGATTGTTCCTTTGGGGGCGTATTCCAGAAACGGCAAAATCGTCAGAGGCGTTTGCCGACAATATCCTCTACAACGCCCGCGTGTTCCTCACTCCGGGATTTATCTTTGGCAGCAATGGCGAGCGGTATATCCGCATCTCTCTTTGCGCTACAGAGGAGAAAATGAAAGAAGCATTGGAAAGAATTAAAGAAATAAACAACAAATAAAAAATATAAGAAGATGGAAGACATAAAACCAATAAAGTTTGCAGGCGTTGATTCAAAGCGACCGATTGTAATTGCTGGTCCGTGCAGCGCAGAGACTGAAGAACAGGTAATCGAGACTGCCAAGGATTTGGCTAAAAACGGTATCAAGATTTTTCGTGCAGGAATTTGGAAACCTCGCACAAAACCAGGAGGTTTTGAGGGCGTCGGTTCTGTCGGTCTGACTTGGCTGCAGGAGGTGAAGAAGGAAACGGGTATGCTCGTTTCTACCGAAGTGGCAAACAAGCAGCACGTAGAAGAGGCTTTGAACGCTGGCGTTGATGTGCTTTGGATTGGTGCCCGCACATCGGCTAATCCTTTCGCAATGCAGGAAATCGCAGACTCGTTGACGGGCGTTGATGTGCCTGTTTTGGTGAAGAACCCTGTAAACCCGGATCTCGAACTGTGGATTGGCGCTATGCAGCGTATCTATAATGCTGGCATCCGACAAATTGGTGCAATCCACCGCGGATTTAGTGCTTACGGCAAGCATCTCTACAGAAATATGCCGCAATGGCACATTCCTATCGAACTTCGCCGCCGCATGCCTAACCTTACCATTATCTGCGACCCGTCGCACATCGGTGGCAAGCGCGAACTCGTAGCACCATTGTCGCAGCAGGCTATGGATATGGGCTTCGATGGACTTATCATCGAGTCGCACTGCAATCCTGACTGTGCATGGAGTGACAAGAGCCAGCAGGTAACACCAGAAGTACTTAATTTTATTTTGAATATGCTTGTAGTCCGTGACACTACCCAAACCACAGAGAGCCTCACAATGCTCCGCCAGCAGATTGACCAAATCGACGGCGAACTTATTGAGGCGTTGAGCAAACGTATGCGCATCTCTCGTGAGATTGGTCAGTACAAGAAAGAGCACAGCATGCCAGTTGTGCAAACAGGCCGTTACGACGACATTCTCAACTCTCGTGCAGCATCGGCTGAAGAACTGGGCATGAGTGGCGACTTTATGAAGGTGGTTTATCAGGCAATCCACGAGGAGTCAGTGCGCCAGCAGATTGAAGTGCTTAACAATAGAATGAAATAACGATGAAAATTTTGATTATAGGTGCTGGCAAGATGGGTTCTTTTTTCGCCGACTTGCTGAGTTTCAAGCACTCTGTCGCCGTTATTGATACCGACCCTCAGAGGTTGCGGTTCACTTTCAACGTGCAACGAATGCAGGACCCTGCGGAAATCAAGGATTTTGACCCGCAACTGGTCATCAATGCCGCTACGGTGAAGTACACTCTTGAAGCCTTCAATATGGTGTCGCCTTACATTAGCGACGATTGTATCATTGCGGATATTGCCTCGGTAAAGACCGGCTTGCCAGAGTTTTACGCTAATTGCGGACATCCGTATGTGAGCACACACCCGATGTTCGGCCCGACGTTCGCCTCTCTTAGCAATCTTCAGGACGAAAATGCTATTATCATTAGCGAGGGCGACCATCTGGGAAAGGTGTTCTTCAAAGACCTCTACAACGAGTTGCATCTCAACATTCGAGAGTACACGTTTAAGGAGCACGATGAGGTGATTGCATTCTCACTGTCGATACCGTTTACCTCGACGCTCGTGTTTGGTAGCGTGATGAAGCATCAGGATGCTCCGGGTACAACTTTCAAGCGGCACATGGCAATAGCCCGCGGTTTGATGTCGGAAGACGATTTTCTCCTTACGGAAATCCTCTTCAATCCACATACGGTTGCGCAGATTGACAAAATCCAGGAAAAGTTGACCAAATTGAAGCAAATCGTTGCCGACAAAGACTCCGACGCAATGAAAGGCTTCCTCGAAGAAGTTCGCGCAAATCTGAAGTAATAAGCAGATTTATAGGAAGATAGATAGTGGGGCTGCGTCAAACAGGCGTAGCCTCATTGTTGTTAAGCACCATAACTTGTTCCGGCTTCATTAAGTTTATCGAAGTCAGAACGAAATAGGCTATCCTGTATAACTCTGTATTTTTCAAACTCGGTTTCTGCGTATTCTTTTGCATATTCTGCCGATATGCGTCCAGCATCATGAAGAATTTCTCTGTCGGTGGTGTCAAGGAACTTGTCAATGCGCTTCGCCCAGTCCTCCATTGTCATTGGTATGTGCCGCTCAGCCATATCCTTGGCTATATCTAGGTATGCATTGACCAATCTGCCGAGAGCTTGCAGTTCATTCTCTTTCAAATAGTTTTTCGCTACGCTTACATCCGACTTGATAATCTTTCCGTCTGGAACTTTTGCCCATGTGGTCAGTCCCATATGTTCTTTGTCGGCATTGGCTCGCTCCACAATTAACTCAGCTGCCGTATGTCCATGTATGGCATAGTGCATCTTGTTTTGTACCTTCTTGAAAAATTCTCGTGTGGTGGGTGCATCTTTGTTATAATCGATGGATGTGGCATAGAGATCGGTCAGCTTTTGGTAAAAGTTCCGTTCAGAGAGGCGTATTTCGCGTATCTCCTCCAAAAGTTGTTCGAAATAGTCAACACCAATGAATGAGCCATTTTCCATACGCTTCTTGTCGATAACATAGCCGCGGATGGCGTATTGTCTTAGAATGTAAGTACACCATTGACGGAACTGTGTGGCACGGCGTGAATTAGTCCTATAGCCGACGCTGATGATGGCATCAAGATTGAAGAACTGTGTGTTGTATGATTTGCCATCAGCGGCAGTTCGTCGGAAATTCCGACATACTGAAGCCTTATCCAATTCCCCTTCTTTGAATATATTGGACAGGTGTTCTGTAATCGTAGAGCGTCCCTTTTCGAAAAGGGCGGCAGTGGCATCTTGGGTACACCAGATTGTTTCATCGTTGTACATTACTTCAACGCCATCCTCCTTGCCTTCTGCGATGAATATAAGAAACTCAGCGGTGCTATTCCGTATTTCAAATTTCTTGGACATGAATCTGTATTGTGTTTAATATCTAAGCGGCTCGTTTGTGTCACCAATACACATTTACAAATTTAGATAAAAATCAGGAAAATGCATAGTTCATCGTCATAAGAAAAACAGCGAAGGCTGGCAATCACACGACTGCCAGCCTTCGCGTTGTTTTTGGGGGTAGATTATTTGTCAGTCTTCAGCCATTGGTCAAACCATTTGAAGAATTCGCGTTGCCAAAGGAGCGCGTTCTGAGGCTTGAGAATCCAGTGGTTTTCATTCGGGTAGACGAGCATTTTTGTTGGGATGCCTCTCAGTTTGGCTGCATTGAATGCCATCATACCTTGCGATGCGAGGATGCGGTAGTCCTTTTCGCCAACGGAAATCATGATTGGAGCAGTCCATTTGTCTACAAACTTGTGAGGCGAACTTGCAAATGTGCGTTGCGCAACAGCGTTGTTTTTCTCCCAGAAAGCACCACCGAGGTCCCAGTTCGCAAACCACATCTCTTCTGTTTCAAGATATTGTGCTTCGGTGTTGAAGATACCAGCGTGGGCAAACAGTGCAGCAAAGCGTTTGTCGTGGTTGCCGGCAAGCCAATAAACGGAGAAGCCTCCGTAACTTGCACCAGTTGCTCCGATGTGGGCAGCATCGACGTAAGGACGTTGCTTCACATAGTCTACAGCCGAAAGATAGTCCTTCATGTTCTGACCTCCGTAATCGCCTGAAATCTGTGCGTTCCATTCTGTACCGAAGCCTGGCAAACCGCGGCGGTTAGGAGCAATGACGATGTAGCCTTGCGATGCCATCAGACGGAGGTTCCAACGGTAACTCCAGAACTGGCTAACTGCCTGTTGCGGACCACCTTGGCAATAAAGAATTGCAGGGTATTTCTTGTTTTTGTCGAAGTTCGGCGGAAGCACTACCCATGTGAGCATCTCTTTGCCGTCGGTTGTCGGTACCATGACTTTTTCTACTGTCACTGGGTTGAGTTGGCTCAGAAGGTCGCTGTTGACGGTTGAGAGTTGCTTGTCGCTCTTTTTGTCGACAATGAAGATTTCGTTAGGATATTCCAACGAGTGGCGAAGTGCAACAACGCGCTTTTCGTCGACTGGTGACAACGTAGCATAGTCGCACATCTGGTTGGCGATTGCCTCAACTTTCTTCGTCTTTACGTCGACATAGAAGATAGGCGACGGTCCGTGGTAAGGTGCAATGAAGTAAATTGCCTTGCCATTCGGATTCCATGCAATGGTGCTTGCTGTGTAGTCCCAATTCTCGGTGAGGTCAGTTTTTACGCCCGACTTCATGTCGAGGATAAAGATGCGGTTTTTGTCCGACTCATATCCGTCGTGCTCCATCGACAGCCACGCCAGTTTGTCGCCCTTAGGTGAGAACACAGGGTTGGTGTCGTAGCCCATCATGCCTTCGGTAAGGTTGGTGGTAGTCTTTGTCTCGAGGTTGTAGAGATAAATGTCGGAGTTGGTTGAAAGGCTATACTCCATGCCCGTCTTTTTGCGAGAAGAGTAGGCAATAGTCTTCGAATCAGGCGACCAAGAGAACGACTCCGCACCGCCAAACGGAAGCATCGGGCACTCGTAAGGCTCGCCTTCCATAATGTCTACAATGTTTGCCAGTCCGTCTGCTGTAACGTCGGCGATAAATGGGTGCGGAATTTCGCTTACCCACTGATCCCAGTGCTTGTACATCAAGTCGTCGACAATTTTCACGTCGGCTTTGTCAAGGTCGGGATAGACATCGGTCGAAGTCTTGCCGTATTTCACGTTCTTGATGAGCAAAATCTTCGTCTCGTCAGGCGAGAAGAGGAAGCCGTCAATGCCTTTCTCAATTTTTGAGATTTGTTTGCGGTTTTCGCCGTTGGCGTCCATCTCAAACAGTTGCATGCCGTCGTCGGTAGGGTAGAGGAACGCTATTTTTGTGCCGTTCTTAATCCAGACTGCACCCACTTCGCTTTTCGGCGTATTGGTGATTTTTTTCTGGTTCTTCCCGTCAATGTCCATTGTCCACAGTTCCTTGTTGCCCTTGTCGGCTTTGAGACTGATAAATTCGACATTGTAGAGGATTGTCTTTTTGTCGGGCGACACTTGAGGGTCGGTGACACGACCAAAAGCCTCCATTAATTCAGGAGTCAACTCGCCGTTGACCACCTTGATGTCCGGACGGCTGATGATTTCTTCTCCCGAAGCCTCGATTGGCGCTGCTGCTGAAGCAACAGTCAAAAGAGAAGCTGCCATGATTGCTTGTTTAATGTTCATTTTAAATGTGATTTATATTTGTTGTTCTTGAAATTCTGTTTGAAATTCTGTCTCGGCTGCTGACCGCCGAAGAGTGCATTTATAAGGTCTTTCCGTCCAAGCCTTGTGAGCGAGCGGCGGATGTCCTGCACAAATTCTTTCTTGTACCAGAAGAAATATTTGCGTTGTGCATCCTTCTCCTGCTGGGTCTTCGCCGTAAACACTGGCTGAAGGGTGTAGGGGTGGAAACCTGTATAGTAAATCTCGGAGGCGAGTGTCATCGGCGTTGGCGTGAAGTCCTGCACCTGCTCCAAATGGAAATTCAGGTTCTTGGTAATCACCGCCAGTTCCGCCATGTCGGTTTCGCGGCATGCTGGATGCGAGGAAATGAAGTATGGAATGAGTTGCTGCCGCAAGCCGTAGCGCTCGTTGATTTCGTCAAAGATTTTGTTGAAGCGGTAAAACAAGTCGAACGACGGCTTGCGCATGCAGTTGAGCACAGCGTCGGAGGTGTGTTCAGGCGCTACTTTCAGTCGTCCTGACACATGTTTCACAATCAACTCTTCAATGAATTTGGCATTTGTCTTGTTCACCGCTTCGTTGCGGTTCTGGGCGAAAGCCAAGTCGTAGCGCACACCGCTGCCGATAAACGATTTTTTTATTTCAGTCATCGCATCTACCGAATGGTACACATCGAGCAGAGGCTTGTGGTCGTTGTTCAGATTCTTGCAGGGCGCAGGATGCAGACACGATGGGCGTTGGCATTTTTGGCAAATGCTGAGGTCGTGGCCGTGCATGGCATACATATTGGCTGACGGTCCGCCGAGGTCGGAGATATAGCCTTTGAAATCGGGCAGATGTGTGATTGATTTCACCTCTTCCAAAATCGATTTTTTGCTGCGCGATGAGATGAACTTGCCCTGATGGGCGGATATGGTGCAGAATGCGCATCCTCCAAAGCATCCGCGATGCATATTGACGGAGTGACGAATCATTTCGTAGGCAGGAATGCGCTTGCCATTGTAGCGCGGATGAGGCATACGGGTGTAGGGCAAGTCAAACGATTTGTCCATCTCTTCCTGCGTCATAGGTGGGTACATCGGGTTGACCTTTACTGCGTATTTGCCTGTCTTTTGCCAGATCATGTGCCCGTGCCATTGATTCGACTCCACTTCGATATGCTTGAAATTCTCCGCTTGGTGGCGTTTGTTTTTCAAGCAGTCCTCAAAAGAGTGGAGGATGATGTCGTCAGTGGCGCCTGTCGGTATCTCCGAAGCGTTTTTAAGCACAACGGTTTGCGGAATGTCGTCAACTGTGCGTATGTCGATGCCTTGCTCCAGGCGGCGGCTTATTTCGATAATTGGACGTTCGCCCATACCGTAGATGAGCATGTCAGCGCCGCATTCCGTCAATATCGACGGGCGTAAGCGGTCTGCCCAATAGTCGTAGTGCGACACGCGCCGCAACGAAGCCTCGATGCCGCCGACGATTACAGGCGTGTCGGGGAATATCTTCTTGAGTATCTGAGTGTAGACAATAGTAGGGTAGTCGGGGCGGGCGCCATGACGGCCATTGGGAGTGTAGGCATCGTCGCTGCGACGGCGGCGGGCTGCCGTGTAGTGGTTTACCATAGAGTCCATTGCTCCGGCTGAAACGCCGAAAAACAGCCGTGGTTTGCCTAATTTCTTGAAGTCGCGCAGGTCGTCTTGCCAGTTGGGTTGAGGCACGATGGCAACATTATATCCAGCAGCCTCAAGAATGCGTCCCAACACGGCGCACCCCATTGAAGGATGGTCGATATAGGCATCGCCAGAAAAGAGAATCACGTCAATATGATCCCAACCCAACCGTTCGATTTCTTTTTTCGTGGTGGGTAGCCATTGTGGTCGTGATGTCTGTTTATGTTCAGCGTTTTGCGTCATTTCAAAGATTGTAGTTTGTCCTCCATTCTCAGCATCTCGTCGCGGAGTTGTGCGGCTGAGATGAAATCCATTTTTTTTGCAGCGTCGACCATATCTTGTTTGGTCTTTTCGATGGCCTTCATCAGGCTCTCTTTCGACATATATTCAACCATGGGGTCGGCAGCAATCGGCATAGTGGTGTCGAATGTATAGCCACCATCCAATTTCGGCTTTTTCTTGTCCGCTTCTTTGCGGCTGTGATGCTGTTCGGAAGTCTCTTTCTTGTCGAGACCGACAATCGGTGTGCGCTCCTTGACAATCGCTTTTGGCACGATGCCGTGCTCCTCGTTGTAGCGTAGTTGGATAGCCCTGCGGCGCTCGGTTTCGTCGATGGTGAGTTGCATCGAATCGGTAATCTTGTCGGCATACATGATGACTGTGCCGTTGAGGTTGCGTGCAGCGCGACCCACAGTCTGCGTGAGTGAGCGGTGCGACCGCAGAAAGCCTTCTTTGTCGGCATCGATGATCGCCACAAGCGACACTTCTGGAAGGTCAAGACCCTCGCGGAGCAGGTTCACGCCGATGAGCACGTCAATTTCCCCAGCACGGAGACTGTCGAGAATCTGTATGCGATCCATAGTGTCTACATCGGAGTGGATGTAGGCACAGTTGATGTCGAGTTTGGTGAGGTAATTGGACAGTTCCTCTGCCATGCGTTTGGTGAGAGTGGTGACGAGCACTCGCTCGTTGCGCTCAATGCGGAGGTTTATTTCTTCCAGGAGGTCGTCGATTTGCCCGCGCGACGGACGTACTAGTATCTTCGGGTCGAGAAGTCCAGTAGGGCGGATAAGTTGCTCTACGATGACTCCTTCGGAGCGGTTTAACTCGTATTCTGCTGGCGTGGCACTTACATATATCGTTTGGTCGGTCGCGTCCTCAAACTCCTCAAATTTCAGCGGACGGTTATCGATGGCGGCAGGTAGGCGGAAGCCGTACTCCACAAGGTTCATCTTGCGCGACATATCGCCGCCGTGCATCGCCCTGATTTGCGGAATTGTGACGTGGCTCTCATCAATAATCGTGAGAAAATCCTTTGGGAAATAGTCAAGTAGGCAGAACGGACGTACCCCCGGCTTGCGACCGTCGAAATAGCGGGAATAGTTTTCAATGCCAGAGCAATAGCCCACTTCGCGCATCATCTCCAAGTCGTAGGTCACGCGCTCATACAATCGGTTTGCTTCTACGCTGCGCCCCTCGTTGCGGAACATCTCCACCTGTTTGCCGAGGTCGAGTTCAATCTGCCCAATAGCCGCCAATGTGCGCTCCTTTGTCGAGACGAAGATGTTGGCAGGGAAGATCTTGTAACCTTCAAGTTGAAGTTCCGTCTCCATTGTCGACGGATTGATTGATGAAATAGACTCTATCTCGTCACCCCAGAAGATTATGCGTATAATTATTTCTTCGTAAGCGAGATACAGGTCAACAGTGTCGCCCTTGACACGGAATTGACCGCGCCCTAATTCCAGTTCTGTGCGAGAATAGAGCGAGTCGACCAACTTGCGGAGAAACACGTTGCGGGCAATTTTCTGACCAACTTGAA
Organism: Eubacterium sp. CAG:180; assembly: GCA_963590405.1. GTDB lineage: Bacteria > Bacteroidota > Bacteroidia > Bacteroidales > Muribaculaceae > Limisoma. The sequence continues at coordinate 11,072 of CAVAPE010000053.1, forward strand.
TTTCAACCACATTCTTGTCGAAATCCTCTGGGTTGCCAATGCCGTAGAGGCAGGAAACAGACGAAACGATGATCACATCGCGCCGTCCCGACAACAATGCCGTTGTGGCAGCAAGGCGCAGACGGTCGATTTCGTCGTTAATCATCAAGTCTTTCTCAATATACTTGTCGGACGATGGAATATAAGCCTCTGGCTGATAGTAGTCGTAGTAGGAAACGAAGTAATGGACTGCATTCTTCGGGAAAAATGCCTTGAATTCAGAATACAACTGGGCAGCAAGGGTCTTGTTGTGCGAAAGGATTAGGGTGGGCCTGTTGGTCCGCTCTATCACATTCGCCATCGTGAAGGTCTTGCCAGACCCAGTGACACCAAGCAACGTCTGGTACTTGGCACCACTGTTGATGCCTTCGCACAGTTCGTCGATTGCTTGAGGCTGGTCGCCTGTCGGCTTGTATTTTGATTCTAACTTAAAATCCATTTGTCCGTATGTGTGCTGCTTTATTGCATTATCCTATTGAGAAGCAGCACTTCCTTCTTGTTCTTGTCGAGCAGACGCATAGTCTTGCCTCCGTTCTCGCGTTTGATTATTTCTACGTCCTCAAGGGCGACAAGCAGATTGCGCTCTACTGCCATCTTGCTCTCGTCGCACTTCATGCGCGACACGATGATGTTCTGGAACTGGATAAACCAGTCCTTGTTGCGGTCAAGACCGATGTCGCCGTTGAAAATGTTGCATCCTGTTTTGCCGTGAATCTTGAGTTCTGGCACATCAACAACAATTTCGAGTGAGTCAGCGCGCACATCGTTTTGGTAGATTTCCGCAATAGTCCACAAGCCAGTCATAATGTCGGCGTTGTGGCGCTTTGCGTGGATAACTACGTTGCCTTTCTTGTCGAGTATGTCGAGAAAATAGATGTCGTTCTTTTTCTTCTCAATCGTGTAGGTTGCAGCCTCGCCGAGCCCAGCCTTGATGTCGTTTTCTTCTCTTACGTTGTCGCTCGGCTGACGGGTCGACTCCACATTGGAAACGGTGATCACGCCTTTCGTTTTTACAGAGAAGGTAGCATTGATTATGTTGCCGCCAACCTCACCGTAAATCTTGTTGTCGCTCGCATTGAAGTTCAGAAACGGCGCAGCATCCCGGATGTTGGTGTTTTTGCCTTTCGCCGACAAAACAATCCACTCTCCGAAAATCCTATTGCCCGTTGTCGCTTTGCTCGCGGTGTTTCGGTAGGCTTCTCTGTTCGACACATTGCCCTGAGCAAACGACGATGCGCTTAGCCCCAACAATGCAATCGTGATGATGAAAAATTTATAGTTGAAAATCTTCATAGTTCTATTCGTCAACCCAATGCTTGCGGATTGGGTATTTTACAGGTCTGATAAACAGTCGCAGCGATGTGGAGTAGAAAAGGTAAGCCCAAATCCAGTTGATCATCACATTGACTTTGTTGCGCATGCCAAGAATTGAAATCAGGTGGATAAACATCCACGTTGCCCATGCTGGGCGACCGTAGAGGTAGGCAAATTTCAAGTCGGCAACGGCACGGTTACGACCGATGGTCGCCATCGAACCTTTGTCGACATATTTAAATTCGCCGGCAGTGCCGTTGTTGAGGCACTTTGCCAGATGCTTGGCTTGCTGTATTGCCACCTGCGCCACTTGCGGATAGCCGTTGGGATGTCCCTCGTCTGCCAAAAAGGCGATGTCGCCCAAGGCGTAGATATTGTCGTAGCCCTTCACCTTGCATTGTCCGTCCACAATGTAGCGGTTGCCGCGGGTGAGTGACTCCTCGCTCATGCCCTTAATCTTGTTGCCGGTGATGCCGGCAGTCCAAATGAGCGTTTCGCAGTAAATTTCCTCGCCTGTCGAAAGGTGGAGGATATTGTCTTCGTATGAGTTCATCATACAGTTCAGACGGGTTTCAATCATCAAGTGACCGAGATACACTTTCGCATCGTGCGACGCACGTTCGCTCATAGTGCGCAGGTATCGGTCTGTTCCCTCAATGAGGATTACGCGCACGTCGTCAACGTCAATTTCAGGATATTCCTTGTTGAGAATGTAGCGCTTCATTTCGCCAAGAGCACCAGCAACCTCCACTCCCGAAGGCCCTCCGCCAACAACCACAAAACTCAGCAACTGGCGTCTGCGCTCTTTGTCGGTGCAGATGCAGGCACGCTCCAGCCGGTCGAGAATCTCGTTGCGGAGGCGAATTGCCTCTGCGGTCGACTTGAGTGTGTGTACCTTTTCTTTCAGTTTAGGCTGGTTGAAAAAGTTGTTGGTAGTGCCGGAGGCAATGACCAACTTGTCGTAGGGGATTGTTTCAAACTGCGTGCGGACATACGATTCCTCCGTGTTTACCTCAAGCACCTCACCAAAATGGTAACTTGCATTCTTCATCCGTCGCATTTCCCTGCGAAATGGGAAAGAGATGCTACTCGGCTCAAGACCCGACGATGCAATTTGGTAAAACAACGGTGGAAAACTGTGGAAATTGTACTTGTCAACGATTGTGACTTTGTATTTGCTCTTGTCCAGTTTCTTTGCCAAGTTCAGTCCTGCAAATCCTCCTCCGATAATGACGATGTGTTGTTGCGCTGTCTCCATATATACGTTATAGCCTTTTGACAAAAAGTTCAATAAAATGATAAAAAACACAAAGGGCGTATGTGTTATCTTGCAAAGATACGCATTAATTAGGTAATTTGAATTACTTTTGCAATCTACATACGCATAATTATGAACAATTATAGGTCGATACGATATTTTTTATTGATTTTAATATTGTCGGTGACATCATTTATCTCTTCAGCCCAACTGAATTCCGAACGGCTGCTGACAATCGGTAAAAATGCACTGTATTTTGAAGACTATCTGGTTTCCATCCAGTATTTCAATCAGGTAATCAAGATTAAGCCATATCTTGCCGACCCTTATTTTTTTAGGGGCTTGGCGAAGTTCTATCTGGAAGATTATCAGGGGGCAGAAGCCGATTGCACGCTGGCCATTGAGCGCAATCCGTTTGTTGTGGATGCCTACGAGGTGCGTGGTTTGTCGCGGTTGTCGACGGGAAAATACAAGGAGGCGGTGGCTGACTACAACAAGGGCCTTTCATTCCTGCCTGAAAACAAGATTTTTATGCTCAACAAGGCCATCGCCCAGCAAAATGCCAAGGAGTTTGCACAGTCACGGCAAACCTACGACACTTTGATAAGTATGTTCCCGAAATACGACAAAGGCTATCTCGGTCGTGCTCAACTGTGCATTGCCGAGGGCGATTCGCTTGCAGCGATACCAGATTTGGACAAGAGCATCGCCCTCAACGAAAACAATGTGGCTGCTTATTTGATGCGGGCAGATGTGAACTACACCAAAAACAAGGATTTCAAGTCGGCTGTGCTGGATTTGGATGCGGCGATAAAACTGGAGCCGAAAGAGGCTGGATTGTTTGTGAATAGGGCATACCTGAAATACAATCTTGAGGACTATTTCGGCGCGATGTCGGACTTCGATTATGCCATCGGTCTTGACCCCAACAATGTGACTGCCCGCTTTAACCGCGGACTTCTGCGTATGGAGGTTCAGGACGTGAACAAGGCCATTGAGGATTTCTCGTATGTAATTGACAAAGAAAAAGATAACTATAAGGCTCTTTACAACCGTGCGTTGCTCTATCAGCAGTTGAAGCAGTACCGCAAGGCCATTGCCGACTACGACAAGGTGATAAAGAAATACCCTTATCTGTCGTCGCTTTATTTTGCGCGTAGCGAGTGCAAGCGTTTGTCGGGCGACTTGTCGGGAGGCGAGAAGGACTACAACAAGTCGAAGGCTATGCGCCAGCGCCACGAGGAGCGCAAGCACATCGTGAAAGAGGACAGCAATGCCAACGCCGCGGAGCCTGCTGAGGAAAATCCAGAGGAGGTGATGAAGCGGCTTTCGTCGCTTGAAACGGTTGAAAGCAATCATGAAATGAAGCCGGAATACGACAACAAGTATAGAGGAAAGGTGCAGAATTACGATTTGCCAATCAATATTGAGGGTTTCTATGCGCTGTCCTACTACGACAAAACTACTGAACTCCGAGCGGATGCTTTCTATCAGAAGGAGTTGGACGAACTAAATACAAGTCTGTATTTGCGCGACAAACTTTATATGACCAATGTGGCGCACAAAATGTCGGAGAGGGAGGCAGAGACGCAATTCGAACTTATCCGTCACTACTCTGCACTGCTTAATTCCAACGACAAGCGCGCGGTAGACTATTTTGGACGTGCGGTAAGTTATATATTGGTGAAAAACTACGATTCAGCAATTACCGACTTGACCAAAGCGATAGAACTGAGTCCGCGGTTCACGTTGGCTTATTTTGCAAGGGCGTGCGCAGTGTATGGCAAAATTCAGGAATCGCAAGTGCCTGATGCCAATGGCGAGCATCATTCAGCCGACGACCGTCTTGCTGAGATGGCGCGCTATTCGGAGGTGGTTGCCGACTATGACAAGGTCGTGGAGTTGTCGCCAAACTTGATTTACGCTTACTTTAACAAGGGTAATATTTACTACATGCAGAATGACTATACCTCAGCCATCAGCTGCTACACGAGTGCGATAGATGCTAAGGCAGATTTCGGCGAGGCTTATTTTAATCGTGGCGTGGCATACTTCAGACTGGGCAATTTCGACAAAGGTATGTCGGATTTGAGCCGTGCGGGTGAACTCGGCATCGTTTCTTCCTACAATTTAATCAAGCGAATGCGCCGAAATTCACGATAGTTAAAAGGTAAATGCCAAAAAACACCGGAAAAATATTTGGTATAGTGATAAAATGACTACTTTTGCAGACAAATCATGCGTTAGTTGTATTTATGCAATGATTAAAAA
>CAVAPE010000054.1:0-15884 GCA_963590405.1 Eubacterium sp. CAG:180
GGGCGGCGTTGCCTTTGTCCCGTCTATCTTGATATCAATAAATTTTGCAGTCGGCTTAACCTCGTTGGCTATGCCAGATCGCTTGATGTCGTTGCACGTGCAGACGTCGCAACTCGCTTTTGGGCTGTGTTCGCTGACAGCATTGTATTTCGGCGGTATAATGGACGACTTGGTCGGACTGAGGTATCGCGTAAAATTCTTGATACAAATAATTTGTGCATTGTTGCTTGTGTCCTCTGGTATTTGGATAAATAATTTCCATGGATTGTTGTTTATAAATACTGTCCCTGCATGGTTTGGTATGCCGTTTACTTTATTGCTCATAGTGTTTATAATCAATGCGATAAATCTGATTGATGGTATTGACGGACTGGCATCTGGATTAAGCATAGTAGCAACCTTCTTCTTCGGCGTGTTGTATTGCTATGAGGGTAGTTGGGATATCTCACTGCTTTCATTCGCTGTGCTTGGCACGCTGATACCCTTTTTCTATTATAATGTTTTTGGCGGCATTAAAGGTCGGAGAAAAATATTTATGGGCGATGCAGGTTCGCAGTGTATCGGTTTGGTGTTGAGTGCACTTGCAATTCGACTTTCGATGGTCGTGCCAAACGAGCAATGCCAGATTGACGGCATAATCATTGTGTCGTTCTCTATGCTTATTGTGCCAATGTTTGATGTGATCCGAGTGATGTTGCATCGGTTGAGACGCAATAAAAACATATTTCTCCCTGACAATAGTCATATCCATCACAAATTGCTTATGCTTGGCATGACACATAAAGCTGCCATGGCGACGATATTATTTGTAGCCATGTTATTCGTTATGCTGAACTTGTTTATGCTGAACAGAATAAACATTAATTTAATTCTATTATTGGATGTCGCAATTTGGACAATATTCAATATTGTGCTGACTAAAATGATTAATAAAGGCAAAGCGGCAAACGATAAGTTCTGAAAATTTTCTTTCGCTCGTGTAGGCGAGCATAGCGAAAAATAGGTGTTTAACCACAACATAATTTGTGAATTATTTATTTTGCGGTGAAGAGATTATTGTGTAATTTCGCATCGTGAAAAGCAGAGGGCGTATGCACTCTGCTACATATTGTTTTAAGATATTAGGTTTTAACATTTTATCTGATAGAGTATTATTATCAATTAACTGATTAACAAATATGAGTAAAGAAAAGAAATTCTTGACCTGTGATGGTAATCAGGCAGCCGCGCATATTAGTTATATGTTCTCTGAGGTTGCTGCGATCTACCCAATCACTCCATCGTCGACTATGGCTGAATACGTTGATGAATGGGCAGCTGCTGGTCGTAAAAACATTTTTGGAGAAACCGTTTTGGTTGAAGAAATGCAATCGGAAGGTGGCGCAGCAGGAGCGGTTCATGGTTCCTTGCAGGCTGGCGCGCTGACCACAACCTACACTGCATCACAGGGCTTGCTCCTTATGATACCGAACATGTACAAAATCGCAGGTGAGAATCTCCCTTGCGTTTTCCATGTTTCTGCCCGCACATTGGCATCGCACGCATTGTGTATCTTTGGTGACCATCAGGACGTTATGTCGACTCGCCAAACAGGTTTCGCAATGCTTTGCGAGGGTTCTGTTCAGGAAGTTATGGATTTGGCTGGCGTTGCGCATTTGTCTGCATTGAAAGCGCGTGTGCCATTCGTTAACTTCTTCGACGGTTTCCGTACTTCTCACGAAATCCAGAAAATCGAGATGCTTGAAGAAAAGGATCTTGAGCCATTAATTGATCGTGAAGCTTTGGCTGAGTTCCGCGCCCGTGCCCTTAATCCAGAAAAGCCAGTGGCACGCGGTATGGCTGAGAACCCAGACCATTTCTTCCAGCACAGAGAGGCTTCAAATAGCTACTACAATGCAGTTCCTGCTATTGTGGAAAGCTATATGGAGAAAATCTCTGAAATTACAGGTCGCAAATATGGCTTGTTCAATTACTATGGCGCTGAAGATGCTGAACGTGTAATCATCGCTATGGGTTCTGTAACGCAATCAGCTCAAGAGGCAATCGATTATTTGTTGGCTAAAGGCGAAAAAGTCGGTTTGGTTGCAGTTCATTTGTATCGTCCGTTCTCTGCAAAGCATTTCTTGGCAGCTGTTCCTAAGACTGCAAAACGTATTGCAGTGCTCGACAGAACGAAAGAGCCTGGAGCAAATGGCGAACCATTGTATCTTGACGTTAAGGACTGCTTCTACGGAAAGGAAAATGCTCCGCTTATCGTAGGTGGTCGTTATGGTTTGGGTTCAAAGGATACAACTCCTACTCAAATCCTTTCTGTTTATGAAAACTTGTCATTGCCAGAGCCAAAGAATCAGTTTACGGTAGGTATTGTTGATGATGTTACATTCACATCTCTTCCTCCTAAAGAAGAATTGGCACTCGGCGGTGAAGGCGTTTTCGAGGCTAAGTTCTATGGTCTTGGTGCCGATGGTACAGTAGGTGCAAACAAGAACTCTGTAAAGATTATTGGTGACAATACGAACAAATATTGTCAGGCATATTTCGCATACGACTCAAAGAAATCTGGTGGTTTCACTTGTTCACACTTGCGTTTCGGTGATACACCAATTCGCTCTACATACTTGGTTAACACGCCTAACTTCGTAGCTTGCCACGTACAGGCATATCTCCATATGTATGATGTTACAAGAGGTTTGCGTCCTAACGGAACATTCTTGTTGAATACAGTTTGGAACGGCGAGGAATTGGCGAAGAACTTGCCAAACAAGGTAAAACGCTATTTCGCACAGAACAACATCACTGTTTATTATATCAATGCAACACAAATCGCTCAGGAAATCGGTTTGGGCAACAGAACGAATACAATCCTTCAATCTGCATTCTTCCGCATCACAGAGGTTATTCCTGTTGACCTCGCTGTTGAGCAGATGAAGAAATTCATCGTTAAGTCTTACGGCAAGAAGGGTGAAGATGTTGTAAACAAGAACTATGCTGCGGTAGACCGTGGTGGCGAATATCAGAAACTCGTTGTTGATGCTTCTTGGGCAAACCTTCCAGATGATGCTGTCGCAGAAAACAACGACCCAGAATTCATCAACAAGGTTGTTCGTCCAATCAATGCTCAGGACGGCGACTTGCTCCCAGTTTCTACATTCAAGGAAAATGCTGACGGTACATGGCAACAAGGCACTGCAAGCTATGAAAAACGTGGCGTTGCAACATTCGTTCCAGAATGGATTGCAGAAAACTGTATCCAATGTAACAAGTGTGCTTATGTTTGTCCTCACGCTGCAATCCGTCCGTTCTTGTTGACAGCTGATGAGATGGCAGCATCTTCATTTGAAGAAGCAAAGACTCTGCCTGCTATCGGCAAGGCTTTCACTGGAATGCGTTTCGTTCAGCAAGTAGATGTTATGGACTGTCTCGGTTGCGGCAACTGTGTCGACGTTTGTCCGGGCAAGAAGGGTGTCAAGGCTCTTGAAATGAAGCATATTGAGACTCAACTTGATGAAGACAAGAATTGGGAATATTGCGTTAAGAATGTTACTTCTAAACAGGATTTGGTCGACATCAAATCGAACGTGAAGAACTCTCAGTTCGCTACTCCATTGTTCGAGTTCTCTGGCGCTTGCTCTGGTTGCGGTGAAACACCTTACGTTAAATTGATTAGCCAATTGTTCGGTGACAGAGAGATGGTTGCAAATGCAACAGGTTGTAGCTCTATCTACTCAGGTTCTGTTCCATCAACTCCTTATACAACAAACGCCAAAGGACATGGTCCAGCATGGGCAAACTCATTGTTTGAGGATTTCTGCGAATTCGGTCTTGGTATGACATTGGCTCATGAGAAGATGATTGCTCGTTTGGATGCCCTTATGGCAGAGGTCGCAGCATCTGATTCTCCTGCAGAATTTAAGGAAGCTTGCGCTGAATGGGAGGCCGGCAAGAATGATCCTGTCGCAAGCCGTGCAGCAGCCGACAAACTTATCCCGATGATTGAGGCGAACAAGGACAAATGCCAATTCTGTGCTCGTCTTGACAGTTTGAAGAATCACCTCGTTAAGCGTTCTCAATGGATTATCGGTGGTGACGGCGCTTCTTACGATATCGGTTTTGGTGGTCTTGACCACGTTATTGCTTCTGGAAAGAACGTCAATATCCTCGTGCTTGATACTGAGGTTTACTCAAACACTGGTGGTCAGGCATCTAAAGCAACACCACTTGGCGCAATTGCAAAATTTGCCGCAGCTGGTAAACGTGTGAGAAAGAAAGACCTTGGCTTGATTGCATCTACTTACGGTTATGTTTATGTAGCCCAAGTAGCTATGGGTGCTGACCAGGCACAAACCCTCAAGGCAATCCGCGAGGCTGAGGCTTACGACGGTCCATCTGTAATCATTGCATATGCACCTTGTATCAACCACGGTTTGAAGAAGGGTATGGGCAAGTCGCAAGCAGAAGAGGCAGCTGCCGTAGAATGTGGCTACTGGCACTTGTGGCGTTACAACCCAGAGCTTGAGAAAGAAGGCAAGAACCCATTCACGCTTGATAGCAAAGCACCAAATTGGGACAACTTCGAAGCATTCCTCAAGGGCGAGGTTCGTTATGCATCGGTTATGAAAGCATATCCAAACGAAGCAGAGCAATTGTTTGCAGCTGCTAAGGAAAATGCTCAATGGCGTTATAACAACTATCGTCGTTTGGCGCTCCAGCAATGGGGACAAAACCCAGATGAATTGAGCAAGTAATTGCGCAACACATAGACGCACGAAGGGTGGGCAATTTTGTCCACCCTTTTTGTGCCCAAATGAATCATAGCCAAAGATTAAAAATCTGTCCGTTTTTATCGAAAAAATATTTCGGATTATTCCTTTTGGATTGTGAAATAATTGTATATTTGCATTGGATAGATGGCGAAGTGCATTTTAATGCATAATGCCAAAACATCCAGCCTCAGCGCACGCCGGCCTTTTACGGGTTTACGCCCGCAAGCAAGGAGGTAGGGTGGGCAAAAGAGGCACGACATAATAAAGGCGTTTACTTGACGCTGTGTTTGAGACGTATCGAATCTAGCAAATTCAAAAATTGTTGTCTTGAGCATAGCAACGGTAGATGCCCCGGGAGTGATTATATATTTTTATATCATCATATCGGCGTGGGCTCTAACCGTTGTCTATTCAACAACAATGGGCAATGCTAGAGCCTCGATACGTGGGATAGACAACAGTCGGTCTCACGCTTTTTTGTGTCAGAATTAATTGACTGATACAAATAATATTCATGAATAAAAAGATAATCATACCAGGTGTTATTAGCCTAATAGTTGCAATTGTTGTAATTGCAAATGTTTTTGGGGGTGGAAACAAAGTATCTATTGAATGCAATGCCATCCCTCCGAAAGGAGAAAACATCGATTCCATTGAACTAAACGTGTATGTCGAAAATTCAGGAAGCATGGACGGCTATATGTGTGCTGGTTCAAATCTGAAAGATGCAGTCTTCGATTATGTAAGTGACCTGAAAAAAGAAAGTTCTAAAGTTTCGTTGTTATATATCAATAGTGAAATCATACCATGCCACCAGACGTTAGACAATTATATTCAAAACTTGACCCCCTCGTCATTTGCAAAAGCTGGAGGTAATCGCGCCAACACTGATTTGCGCCAGATTTTTGAAATGATGTTGCAGAGGCAAAAGAAGAACACTGTAACAGTGTTTGTTTCGGATTGCATATTGGATATTCCCCAGAATGCTTTGGAATTTTTCGGTAATTGTCAGGTGTCAATCAAAAATTCATTTGATCAGGCGCTGACAAAATATCCTATGTTGGGAGTCCAAATCATAAAATTGCAGTCGAAATTCAACGGATATTGGTATTGTGGTCAAAACAAAGAGTTATTAAACGATGCAAAACGTCCATATTACATTTGGGTGATTGGGAACAAACAAATATTGGCGAAAATAAACAAACATATCCCATATGGTGATATTATTGGAGGAATAGATAATTATTGGGCATTCTCAAATCCCGAAGAAATACCATTCGACATCGCCAAGAAGAGATATGTGGTCGGTCATACTGGCAAGATAACAGTTGAATTGTTGGTCGACCTGTCAAATTCGCTGAAAAGTGAAAACGTCCTGACGGACCCTAACAATTATTCAGTTTTAAAACCTTCTCAGACAAGGGTGATTTCTGTAGAGCGAATCACGGACAAGAATAGCAAGTATAGCCATCTGATAAAAGTGGAATTGGAAAATCCGCAGACGTTAAATTCTGAAACGATTACAGTGCGTTTCCAGACACTGCCATCTTGGGTTAATGCAACGAATGATGATACAGGGAAGAATATAAAACAAAATCTGACCAAAACGACAGGTATTCTTTACCTTATAAAAGGAGTTTCGGAAGCATACAACACATCAGCACCTTATGGTGAAATATCGTTTAAAATCAAAAAATAAGAAACAATATGGGAGAATTTTTTGGATCAATCTATTGTTGGCTTGAAGATTTCTTTGGTATCGAATTAGCCAATTACCTATGGGGAGAATCTGCTCCAGAACAGTTAAGCAACATGTTTATCGGCATTGGACTTTCAATGACATTGATTTCATTGGCTATTTCAGTTCTCTACTACTATGTCATTGATCACCCTCGTCTAAGTAACTGGTGGGGGTGGCTCATCTTTTTAGTTGTTAATGCCGTCATAAATTTCATTGTCGGTTGGCAGTGGGTCCTTAAAGACTATTATGACGGAAAGATGGTGACTGTAAGCAAAACAACAGGAAAAGTCGAAGATTTGCCTATTTATACGTCCGACATATTGGCATTCGGCGTCACCAACATGATTGACGCATTGCTCGCGTTTATTCTAATATCTTATATAATCAAATGGTGGAGCAATAATTGTTCAAGAGCACCATTTTAAAAGTGAATAACATGGCAAAGTTATATGTTTTTGGAATTGGAGGAACGGGAGCTCGAGTCCTCCGGTCGTTTACCATGATGTTGGCGGCGGGGGTAAACATTAAGGCAGATGATGTCGTACCTATTGTAATTGACCCAGATGCATCAAATGCCGATTTAACCCGTACGGTGCAACTAATGAACACATATCGTTCAGTCCGCTCGAACCTTACATTTACACAAGACATAAAGACTCCTTTTTTCCGAAAGGAACTTATGCAAATCTTGCCCAATTATACGTTACGAATACAGGATACTGACGACAAGACTTTTAAGCAATTTATTGATTTACCGTCAATGGATAAGCCTGCTCAGGCTTTGATGCGCATTTTGTTTTCAGAAAAGAATCTACAGTCTTCGATGGATGTCGGATTTAAAGGCAACCCTAACATCGGTAGCGTGGTATTAAACCAAATAGTAGACTCAGAGAATTTCACAACATTTGCGAACAGTTTTGCACAGGGAGATAAAATCTTTATAGTAAGTTCTATCTTCGGTGGTACTGGTGCCAGTGGATTTCCACTACTGCTCAAAACATTGCGCACAAGCAACACGATACCCAATAATCATTTGATAAACAATGCTGAAATCGGTGCAATTACATTGCTGCCGTATTTCAAACTTGAGCAAAGCGAGGAAAGTGAGATAGACTCATCCACATTCATATCCAAGACCAAGTCGGCTTTGGCTTATTATGAGAATAATATTAGCAAGAATAATACAATCAATGCATTGTACTATTTGGCTGATGATGTGTCAAATATCTATCAAAACCATGAAGGAGGTTCTGCCCAACAGAATGATGCACATCTTGTCGAATTCTTGGCAGCGACAGCTATTGTGGATTTTTGCAACAAGCAACATTTCGACACGGTAAATAAAGAACTTGGGCTACGTGATTTGTCTGACAGTGTGACTTTTGACTCTTTTTACGAAGAGCAACAACGTCAATTATTCGAACCTCTAACCGAGTTCATCATGATGAGCAATTGTCTCATTGACAAATTTGACTTCTTTAGTTCCAAGTCGTTCAATGCTAATTATGACCATTTCAAGGATATATATAATACTTCCTTTATGACCTACTTGGTAAATATGTGCGAGGATTTCAAGCAATGGCTTGGCGAGATGAAAGGCAACAAGCGTTCGCTCGACTTGTTCAATCTCAATACCAAAGACAAACCATTTGAGGTCGTTACAGGCAGAAAGGCAAAAAAGGTAATAAGTATTAAATCAGACTATGATTTGGTTACTGATCGTTTGAACTCTGCTGCCAGAAAATGTCGTAGCAAAGATAACTGCGATAAATTTCTTGAAATGTACTTCTTAGGAACAGAGAAATTATTAAAAGAGAAGTTTAATTCATAGAGATACAGGTATGTCTAAGATTTTCAGACTATATAAAGAAGGAGCGATGACATATAAAGGCTGGAATGAGAATCCAGCTTTCCCCTACAACTCCAATGCAAGAGAAACCATAGCTGACCCAGATGGGGCTAGTGCAAAAAATGAAATCACCTCAATACCTTCGCCTTTCGCAAGAATCGACCTCGTCAAAACGGCGTTCAAAGAAGTGTGCCGTCGTGCGAACGGTAATTTGAGGGAACTTGATGGAAACACCATTTTTCACAAAATGGTTTCGGATACTTTCGATGTAGGAGAAATTTTCTTCAACATCGACAAGTTGAATGACAAAGTCGAAATTATAACGTGTGATTGTTCGGCTATCCTGCAAAACTTAAAAAGCGATTGCAATCCAAGCCATTACTACGTTGCCGACTCTCTTGAAAAGTTCTTGGTCTCTGACGCGAAAACGTACAATTTTGACCAGATGCACAATATCTATTTGTTGAATTATGCAAAAGGGCCAGATGAACTAAATATAATCGGTGCGACTTCGCCAGCGACATTGTTCTTTTGTGGCGCCAATAAATTGGATTATATAAACGACATATACTTCTCAAATAACGACAAACCGTTTGATAATGAGTATCAGCCTTTGTACAAACGTGATTTTGAATATCTGAAAGTATGGTGGACTTTGCGCATAACAAATCCGAACTTTTCCACGTTATTCCCTGAGATAGAGGACTATCTTAATCTGACATTCAGAGCTTTAACAGATGCTGTCAAGAAAAATCAGCTTAAGTCAATCACAAGCCAGACGCTTTCTGATTTTTCGACAATCGATGTGAAATGCAACGGTCAAAGCAATCAGGTGGAGGTTGTGGGTATCAATTTACTTAAGAAAAAGAGTGGCATCACAAACTCAACGAGCGAGTTCGCTATCAAAACCGACCATAACTTGGAAGAGAAACCTCTTGTACTTCCAGTCGAATCCGGCAATAAATATGCAAGTCTGGCTTACATAAACGGAGCTTGGGGCAAGACAAATAAAGCCGCATATACTGATAATAATAGTTTGCAAGATAGACAGTTGCCATTCGATGGTTCTCAATTTCCATACCTTACAATCAGTGATTTTCTAGAGGACAGTATTGTCAGAATTCCACACTCGTTGAATGCAGACAAATATTTCGATGGAAACATCACAGACAACAAGGAGAATAAGTCTTATCTATTGCCAATCAAACCGCTTTATTTCAGGTATTTCGATATAGATACGCTGAAGTCAAAAATGCCCGATGGCAAGGCCGCTTTGGAAATGGACATTGTGGCGGGTGGTTCGGTCAATGTGATGTTGAGGATACCAATTGTCGGTAACGGTCAAATTAATTACATTGAGTACCAAAGACTGTATTATGCCGACAGACAACCATGTGTCGACGAAAGTACTAATGAGGGAGGTATGACAGATGTTGAATTCTCAGGCTTTGTAATGCCTGGTGTTAAATTTCAACAAGAGGATGATGCTTACTATACCATTTCTTGCATAAGCACATTCAACACACAAGCGAAGCTGCAATTTTACAAGAATGGAGATGTCTTAAGTGGCATTCCTATGGATTGCAGAAACCGGCAACGTGGCATATCTGACTATAAAGCAGAAAGCTATACACTGAGCCAAACAAATTTTGATTTGATGCGTGTCGTTTGTGGCAATGGTCAATGTGGTATTATAATTCCTCAATTCAGTCAACACCAGGGGCTTGACTCCTTTGAATTTGCAGTGGATTTAGGAACATCAAACACTCACATCGAGATGAAGAAGAATGGCAATAATGGTTCTGTCCCATTTTCATATAATGAGGATGACGGAATAATGTGCAAGTTCTTCACGCCATATTATAGGAATATTGATGGGAAGTTAATTTCATTTGACACGATCTTAGATGATGAGAACGATGTCGTAAATGCAGATTTTGTTCCACCTGTTGTCGGTGGCAAGAGCGATTTCAAATTCCCGACACGAACAGCGTTGTCTTGTGCAAAATGTATTGATTGGGATGAAGTATTACGAGTGTTTGGCTTGCTGAACTTCTGTATGACTTATGACAAACGGCGCGGATTGGCATATAATTCCGAGCCTTTGGTAAACATCAAATGGAGCAATGATTCGAATTCTCAATCAGCAATGAAACTTTATATCGAGAATTTGTTGTTGTTAATCCGTAACAAAGTCGTTGTTGAAAACGGGAATTTGTCGGAGACCAAAATAATCTGGTTCTACCCAAGTAGCATGTCCCAACGTCGACTGACACAACTCCGTAGCGCATGGAAAGAGGCATTCAGCAAGTTGTTTGCGGCATCCGGAAGTATTATTGAAGAATCAGAGTCTGAGGCTCCTATCCAATATTATTTCAGTAGATATGCAACAGCTACAAACCTAATCAATATAGACATAGGCGGTGGCACAACCGATGTCGCTTTTTCTGATGGGGGCGAAGTAAAATTGATTACTTCATTTAGATTTGCCGCAAACTCTTTATTTGAGGACTCATTTTCGAATATCAACCCGAACAATGGGATAATCGACTGGTTTAAACATGATATATTTGAACTGTTGAGTACAAAAGTGCAAAATTCAGAGCTTGCCGTTATCTACAAGCGGAATGATGGGCATCCGGCAAATATGGCATCTTTCTTTTTCTCATTGAAAGACAACTCTGCCACGAGCAAAATCGCAAACAGCATAATTGACTTTAATGCTATTTTGCAGAATGACGACAAGTTTAAGATTGTCTTTATTATCTTCTATACTGCAATAATTTATCATGTTGCACAGATAGTTAAGGCAAAGGGGCGAAACGTGCCCCGACACATAGCTTTTAGCGGTAACGGAAGTAAGATAGTAAATGTGTTGACACCCGATACAAGAATATTGGCTGACTATACTAAAATAGTATTCGAGAAAATCTTGGATAAGCCATATGGCATACCATTGGAAATTCTTGGCCTTGACACAGCCAATCCAAAAGAAGCGACATGTAAAGGTGGATTGTTGCCAATAAAGCAGCAGACTACACCAGAGAAAGTCACTCTTAAAGATGCATCTGGCGCATTGGTTGAAAGTGACACATATGCATCATTAGATGACAAAGCAAGGCATCAGACGGTAAACACTATTGAGCAGTTCTTCAATTTTGTGCTCGATGAAATGCCATCAGCATTTAATTTCGATGACAATTTCGGTGTGTCACTTGAGTCGATAGCTTTGGCAAAAGAAGAGTGCCTTAAGGATTTGGCTACATATCTTGACAAAGGAATAGAGATTTCTATGAAAGAATCTGGCAATAAGGAAAATAAGATAGAAGACACAATATCTTTTTATCCAATTAAAGGGGCAATACAGGCATTGTCCGCAAAGGTTGAAGAATATTTTAGAAATAACGCTTAACATGAAAAGAATTATATTTTCGGCATTAGTAATAATGCTTATAGTGATGGTTGGATGTAATACATCTCAATCGCAATCCAGTGACTCGGGGACTGATGATAAAAGTATTGAACTGTTGTCTGATACTCTAAAGCAGCATCTTGTGACACAAGATTCATTATATAATGAACTTGTCTCGAAAGTTGATACTTTAACATCAAAATTGAACAAGATTGAACAAAATGAGGATCTCAAAAAAAATGAGCCAAGTCTAATATGGGATATATTGCCATTGATGCTTGGTGCAGTAGCATTGTTTGCCGCAGTCGTTTTATGGTTTTGTTCAAAGCATGCTCTTAAAAGGATTAAAGAAATAAATGATAAACTGAATAAACAAAATAACAAAATTGAAAATCTTAAAGGACAAAATAAAAGTCTCAGTTATAGTCCGCAAAACCAGACTAATCAAAGTGTAATTACCGATATAAAGAATAAATTATCTAATTTGGAATACAGAATAAACGGATTAGAGAGGTCTAATGCTCCAATTGTAAAGACCTCACCAGTGGTAGCTAAAGCGGAATCTTATCCATCGAAGCTTTATGCAAATATAAATTCCTCATATTATTTCACAAATGTTATGCAGTCAAGACAAGACACTTGTGTTTTTGAAATAACGTTAAAGTCACAAACAGAGGGCGAATTCGATATTATATCTCTTGATAAGATTAAACAGAGAAATGATTGGGAAGAGGTCGTCGATTATGAAGGAGACTGCACAATCAATGAGGCGAAAAGTTTCAAGACCATCCAAAAAGGCAAATGTCTGAAAAGTCAGGAAGCCACGTGGAAGGTGGTTCGCAAATTAAAAATCAAAATATCGAAATAATCATGTCAGTTATAGTTCCGATAATCGTTATAGGTATCATCCTCACACAAATATTTTTCTTCATCAAGAATATAAAGAGGATGGATGAATATCGAAAAATTTTTGAGAAGGAAGAGTCATGGGGGATTGCTCATGATTTCGAAACTAATCTTGTGTCAGGAATCAGAGGTGAAGGCAATTCGGTTTTTGTGTCGATAAAAGATTCGATAAACAAATACTTGGGAAACAACACTGGTTCAGTTATCGACTTCCAGCTTCTCAAAGATGCTGTCGACCGCCATTGTGAAACGGTCGAGAACGACATCAATACACTTACTCCTATTCCACTTTACTGCGGTCTGGCGGGTACCATGGCTGGAGTTATCGTTGGTTTGGCATCTCTTTTAGGCACAGGAAGTATTACTGCATTGTTGTCTTCTGGTGATGGGAACTTCTGCGCTGCGGCAAATGGCGTGAACGACTTGTTGGCGGGGGTGGCATGGGCAATGCTGGCAAGTATTTGTGGCATCATTTTAACCACATGGGGCTCGATACTTTTCAAAAGTCGCAAAATTCAAGGTGAGCGTGGCAAGAATACATTTTTGGCCTGGCTT
Source organism: Eubacterium sp. CAG:180 (assembly GCA_963590405.1). GTDB lineage: Bacteria > Bacteroidota > Bacteroidia > Bacteroidales > Muribaculaceae > Limisoma. Next base: position 13,227 of record CAVAPE010000054.1, read on the forward strand.
CAAGCTAAGCTCCTGCCAGAATTGCCTACCGATACCGCGGATGCATTAAAGGGTTTGGTTCAAAATCTTAATGAATTCAATAGCACATTCTCGGAAAACACTACAAGTTTGCGCGGAGCTCTTCAGAAAGTTAATGAATCTTACCGCATTCAAGCAGAGATTATCCAAGCAGTTCATGATATGGATGTCATGAAAATGGCGAAGGCTAATGTTCAGGTTTTGAAAGAACTGAAAGACTGCACCGACAAGCTCGAACAATTTAATGATTACCTCGATGGCATAGAAGGTTATACCGATGCGATATACAAATTTACAGAGCAATTTGAAAGCGAGGCGGATAGAATTCATGTCCTTGAGGAAATAAGGGATTTTTTCAGAAGACACAAAGGCGAAATATCAAAAGAATTGGGCTCTGCAGATGCAGCATTGCGCGATGCTATGAAATCTATTAATGAGTCAGCCTCTGACAATTCTAAGGAATTGAAGGATACGTTGACAAAACAAGCCGAAGAATTCAAACGCATAATCCAAGAGCAGAAAGATGCATTTGAGGAAGTAATTGAGAATATAAAAGCGAATTTCATAGCTTCGATAAAGCGGCTCCCGGATTTGGAAGAGAAGCTGTCGGAGATTTCAAACATACCTTCAAAGTTGAACAAGTTGATTGATTGTATTGAAAGGTCTAATTCGCAATTGTCTGCTAAAGTTGAGGGCACAATGAAGCAGACAGTCAAAGATTTGGCAGCTGCTGGGGCAAGTGGTACAGGTCCTGTTGGAGGCGGTTTCCCATCCTGGATGAAATGGACGATTGTTGCATCGGCAATTTTAATCGCAGCTGCATGCTTGACAAACACGGTATATAATATCGGGTATGCGGGGTCGGGGATCCGCACTGAACTATCGGATTCAGTTGCTGTTACTGATACAACCTACGATGCATCGGCAGCGACAGATGCTTCTCAGACAACACCAGATGATTCAATTAGAAACGATTCAACTCATTAAACTTACATTATGCAACCCAAGAAAGAATCATTCTTTTGGACAAGCTACTCAGACTTGATGACAAGCCTCTTTTTCATAATGCTTACCCTCTTTGTACTTGTCATTGTATTGTTGCACAAAAGAATGGAGGCGACTGAAAGACAATTGGAAGCGATTAAGAAGGTAGAGGCATCGACAAAGGAACTCGATAGAACCAAGCATTATGCATATAAGAAAGAATACAAAAAGTATGTGCTGGATGTGCCGTGTTTCTTTGAGCAATTAAAGTCGGATTTAAGTGATTTGCAAACCGACACCGAGGAGTTGAAACAGGCTGGTGTCGAATTGAAAGAATTCCTAAGCCGAAATTCGACCAACCAATATTTGCTGATTATCGAAGGGCAGGCATCGCGTAATTCCACTAAGCAAACTGACCAGAATTACCGCTTGAGTTTTCAACGGGCATTAACTCTGATGAAATTCTGGAAAGACGTGTGCGGTATTGATTTTGGTGCCAATTGCGAGATCCAAATTGCAGGTAGTGGCGATGGGCGTTACAATTTCGGTTTTACCAATGGCGAGGATAATGCTAGGTTTGTTCAATTAGATAAAACTTTGATGAGGGAACGCGGACAAAACGAATATAAAAACCAAAGATTTGTAATTCATGTCATACCTAAAAATATTATTGAAAATGCGCAGAATTAGTGTAATCATTTCAGTATTCTTGCTTCTCGCGACAACTTCGTGTGCCCACAAGTCGGGACATAATAGGAATGAACGCCAATCTCACAATAGCGGAATTCCCAAGGGGAAAAGCGGATCATCTGCCATAATCGCAAAAAGATCAAACAATAGAACGATTCTTGAAGGTTCTGAAATTTTCAAAAGATATAATAGTGCTATCTTTATGGTGTATACCACAGATGGAAGCAATGTATACCAAGGTTCGGGATTCTTTATCGGAGAAAATGGACTGGCAGTAAGCAATTACCACGTGTTTAAAGGAACAGGAATAGGTGCAGAAGCCATTAAAATGCCCAATGACGACACAGCATACAAAGTGGCTGAGATATATCAAAGAAGTGAAGATGAGGATTTTATCATCTTCCGTGTCGATTATGACAACGACAACTATATTCCCATAGCATCGAAACGCCCTGAAATCGGTCAGCGAGTTTTTGCAATAGGCAGTCCGATGGGGCTGGAAAATACCTTCTCTTCAGGCGAAGTGTCACAATGGAGAGGGGAGAACTTGATGCAGATTAGTGCCTTGATTGACCATGGTAGTAGTGGTGGTGCTTTGATTAATGAATACGGAGAAGTTGTAGGCATAACCTCAGGGACATTCGCCGACGGATCTCAGGCAAATCTTAACTATGCCTGGAGTATTGATGTCATCAAACCCTATGTGAAATTTGAATAAGTTTCGGCAAATAAGAAATAGGGGAATTGTGTCTCTCTCTTGTTAAGAGATGGACACATAACTCCAACTCATTGAATTTGTATGATATAAGAACGGCGACTGCGACAATTTGCAAAACAAACTGTCGCAGTCGTCATAATTGGGGGTGCTCATAAAGCCTAATAAGTCATCAGTTTCAAGTGCTGATAATTGTAGAATCCAAATAGAAGTGCAACGTTTTTGATGCTAAATGCATGAAAAACACTGCA
>CAVAPE010000055.1:0-15833 GCA_963590405.1 Eubacterium sp. CAG:180
GGCATCAGCCGCGCGCTCAACAATCAAATTGACAGGAGTGCGCTCGTAGATTTCCACATCGCCAAGCGCCTGAATCGGAGCCCAGTCGAGGTCGTTATGATTGAGGGAATAACCGTCTAAGATGCAAATTTTCATATCGTGGTTTGTTTGATTTATTAAGATAACGTGAGAAATGGCTGTTTGTTTTGCAACTTTCAGTAAAATATGTTGAAACAACCGTGATTTTGGTAATGAAAACGAACTATCACGCCTATAATTTTGCATGTAGTTTAGGTTTAAAAAGCGTTAGTGTAAATGCAACAAGATTGTTGGGAAACAATCGTCAGTCCCTTTTTGTAAATAGTTTTGGTTGGGGATGCCGGTCTTGTTACGGCATCCTCTTTTGCCGTTTTTTGACCGATTAATAGGAAATTTGAAATAAAAATGCCAATTTTGCAAACGCAAAGGTTTGAATTGCATCATTTTAGATTATTGTAACATTATTTTAAGGAAATAAAGATTAAGAATGAAACCAACACTTTTTGTTCTCGCCGCAGGCATGGGTAGCCGTTATGGTGGGTTGAAGCAATTGGACGGACTCGGACCTCACGGCGAAACCATTATGGATTATTCCATCTACGATGCCATTCGTAGCGGTTTCGGCAAGGTCGTGTTTGTTATCCGCAAAGATTTTGAAAACGATTTTAGAGAGAAAGTTCTGTCGAAATATGAAGGGCATATCCCTGTTGAAGTTGTATTCCAGGCAGTTGACGCTCTTCCTGCAGGATTCAAATGCCCAGAAGGCAGAGTTAAGCCGTGGGGCACAAACCACGCCGTACTGATGGGCAAAGACGCTATAAAAGAGCCGTTTGCCGTAATCAATGCCGACGATTTCTATGGCCGCAACACATTTGAAGTGATGGCTAAGGAATTGATGCGCCCGCGCAGCCGCAAGGGCGACTACTGCATGGTGGCATTCCATGTGGGCAACACGATGTCGGAGAGCGGCACCGTTTCGCGCGGTGTATGCCATTTGAAGGACGGCTATCTCGACACAGTGGTTGAGCGCACCGACATTGGCTACACTGCCAACCACACCATTGAATTCACCGACGAGAACGGAGATAAACAGCAACTCGATCCCGACACCCCTGTTTCGATGAACATGTGGGGCTTCACTCCCGACTATTTCGATTTCAGCGAAGAGATTTTTGTAAACTTCCTTAGGGAGAACGTAGAGAAACCGAAGGCTGAATACTACATTCCGATGGCAGTAAACACATTAATCAACAGCGGCGAAGCAACCGTTCTGGTGCTCGAAACCACATCCAAATGGTTTGGCGTGACTTATTCCGAGGATCGCCCTGTGGTGGTTGAGAAATTCGCAGAACTTCACGCTGCTGGCGAATATCCAGACAATATGTTCAAATAGCATTGCCATCATAAACCGATAAAAACGACTGGCGAGTGGGTGATTCCATTCGCCAGTCGTTTTTATTAGTTCGGGATTATCTTATCTCGGCAGAACTTTTATCGTAAGTGCATTGTAGGCGCTGTCGGCTTTTTTTATTGCATTCTCAACGGTGTCGGCAGTGGCGAGAATCACAGCCATACGGCGATGCCCAACCACTTCGGGCTTTCCGAATATGCGTATCTGCACACCAGGCTCTTCAAGCGCCTTGTCAACGTTCTCAAAGACAACCTTGTCTGTATCCCCTTCCACTACGACAGCGCGCGATGCTGACGGACCATAGAAACGGATTTCGGGCACTGGCAATCCAAGCAAAGCACGCACATGAAGCGCAAACTCGCTCTGGTCCTGAGAAATCATTGTAACCATACCCGTATCGTGCGGACGTGGAGAGACTTCACTGAAGATTACCTCGTCGTCTTTTACAAACATCTCAACGCCAAAGATGCCATAACCGCCGAGCGCATCGGTAACACTCTTCGCTATCTCCTGCGCCTTAGCGAGAGCTGCCGGCGACATTGCCTGCGGCTGCCACGAGTAGCGATAGTCGCCGTTTTCCTGTATGTGACCAATAGGCTGGCAGAACGTGGTGCCATGGCAACTGCGCACTGTAAGCAAGGTTATCTCATAGTCGAAGTCGACAAATCCTTCCACAATTACGCGTCCAGCACCTGCGCGTCCGCCTTCCTGCGCCACTGTCCACGCATCGTCCACCTGCTCTTGCTTTTTTATTGTGGTTTGTCCATGCCCCGACGAACTCATCACTGGCTTCACGACGCAAGGGATGCCTACTGCCTCTACCGCTTTCAGAAATTCCTCTTTTGTAGACGCAAACTGATACGGAGAGGTCTTTACGCCAAGTTCCTCGGCAGCCAAACGGCGGATGCCTTCACGATTCATCGTGAGCCATGTTGCGCGTGCTGTTGGGGTCACACTGAATCCATCCTTCTCAAGTGCTACAAGTGTCGGAGTGGCAATGGCTTCAATCTCGGGAATGATGTGGTCGGGGCGCTCCTCGCGGATTACCGCTTCCAAAGTCTTGGCATCAAGCATGCTAAACACATGCGACTTGTGTGCCACCTGCATAGCCGGCGCATTTGCATATTTGTCGCACGCCACCACTTCCACACCATAGCGTTGCAACTCTATTGCCACTTCTTTTCCAAGTTCACCGCTACCGAGCAAAAGAGCCTTCTTGCCGACGGGTGTCATTATAGATCCTATTTTTGTCATTTGATTTAAATGTGAGGTTTTCGCAAAGTTACTACGTTTTGGGCAACAAAACAAAAGGAAGGAAACCGACAATGCGGCATCCTTCCCTTATCTATGGTTCTGAATAATCAGACTAACTGAGAATTTACTTGTTGAGAGCAAGCACGATATCGCCTTCTGCTTCTGCAACGTTCAATTTTCCTTCGCGACCAAGCCAGCCAATGGCTGCATACAATTCCTTTTCTTTAAGTTTTGTCGCTTTCTTCACTTGTTTTAGGTTCAAGGATTCAACTTCGTTTAGGGCATTCCAAACCAAGCCTGCCCAAGAACCGATCATTTCAATGTTCATAATAAAAATATTAATATGTTTTCGGTGCAAAGATAATAATAAAAATTAAAAATTGTAATTTTTATGCCATAAAAATATGTTTTACAGCAAAATTTCACCATTTTCGGCTAAAAACAGAACATCTCAGCAAACATTTCCTCACAACATTCATTATTTTCACTCTGCTACACTATCTTTGTAAAAAGAAATAACAAAACACACCACAATACAAGATACTCTGTTATGAAGAAACTACTTTTACTGATGGTTATTGCCATTTCTCTTGCACAAACAGCAATAGCCGCCGACCATTTGAAATTTATGGGGATACCGCTAACTGGCTCAATCAGCAATTTCCAAACGAGATTAATTGCAAAAGGGTGCAAGGTCAACAGGACAAGCAAGGCATTACCCAAAGGTATCCGCTCATTCACAGGCAAATTTGCTGGTGAAGAAGCCGATATATATGTATACTACAATGAAAAAACCAACGTAGTCTATCGTGCGAAAGCTGTTGTTACGGCAACGTCCGACAACATTAGAGAAAACAAATACTCTGATTTTCGCTCAATGCTTCGTCAAAAATATCCATTTGATAAATTTATCGACGACGAGCAAGATGACTACCCCAATTTTGCCATCTACGTCACTGACGACACAGGTTCCATTCCTGTTGGGACAATAGCATTGTACCAAAATAAGTTGGGTTTTATATATTCTTCACTTCGGGAAGAATGGAGCATCCACATTGATTATACGGATTACCAAAATGACCAGGCTAACGACAACAGCAAAATGGAAGACCTATAGCAAAACCATCACAAGATATAAGAACGGCGGGATATTGATTCGGGGGAAAAAATATTTTGCCGTTTTTATTTGCTTATCAAAAAATGATGGTTTACCTTTGTGATAGTTAAAACATAATAGTTGACTGTAGAGGGGTCTCGATCATTCGCTGGTAGAGATTCTCTTTTTATTTTACTAATTTTAAATACAATTTTCGATATGGCAATTACCTACATGACCAAGGATGGTTACGACAAAAAAATGAAGGAAATCGCTTACCTTGAAAGCGTTGAGCGTCCTCGCATTTCTGCCGCCATCGCTGAGGCTCGCGATAAAGGCGACCTTTCGGAGAACTCCGAATACGATGCCGCGAAGGAAGCGCAAGGTATGCTCGAAATGAAAATTTCCCAACTCAAAGATATGCTCGCAAGTGCGCGCATCATCGATGAGGCGAAGCTCAACACCGACGAGGTGCAGATTATGAACACAGTAACCATTAAAAACACCAAGAACGGCGCGACAATGGCATACACCATCGTTGCCGACTCGGAGGCAAATCTTAAAGAGAAGAAAATCGCATCAAGCACACCGATTGCCAAGGGACTGCTCGGTAAGAAGGTCGGCGACGTGGTTGAAATCAAAGTACCTCAGGGTGTTATGACTTTTGAAATCGTAAAAATCGAGATATTATAATGGCTACTATTTTCAGTAAAATCATCGCTGGAGAAATCCCGTGCTATAAGGTGGCTGAGGACGAGAAAAACTTTGCTTTTCTCGACATCAATCCAGTGAACAAAGGGCACGTTCTGTGTGTGCCTAAAACGGAGAACGACTATATCTTCAACCTATCTGACGAAGATTACCAGTCGTTGACTATGTTTGCGCGCAAAGTGGCGAAAGCCATCGACAAGGCATTGCCGTGCAAGCGTGTAGGCGTGGCTGTGATTGGACTTGAAGTGCCTCACGCCCACATCCACCTCATTCCTATTGTGGAAGAGAAGGATATGTACTTCGACAAGGGCAAACTCACACTTCCAGCCGACGAAATGAAGGCTATTGCAGAAGCTATTGCAAAAGAATTTTAAGACGGAGGAACACCTAATTGCGGCGGGCACGATTCATAGCAATCTTGCCCGCCGCTTTTTTACCGAGACATAAAAAACACCAGCACCATTCGCCAAATTCTTAGCAATTTGATTAATTTTGTAGACATTCTAAAAACTACACAAACCGCATGTACCGAAAACTGATATTTACTCTATTTCTTTCAGCCACGTCAGCAACAATGATGGCTATCCCAGCATGGAACAGACCGATCACACAAACTCTGCCAGATGGCAGCACGATTGAGATAGTGCGCCATGGCGACGAAACTTTCCACTACACCACTCTCCCCAACGGCGATCTGATTGCTAAGGGCGCCGACGGTTTTTTCTATTATGCCGAAGTAAAGGCTAACGGCATCAAAGCGACGACTGCCAAGGTGGGCGACGACATTCCTACGGCTAAACGCATCAAATCAACGGCACGGCAGGCGGAAATTGCAAATCTGCGCAACGCAGCCCTTAAGCGCCGCACAAAGAATACTACATTGGCAAAGCCCCGCTCTAACAACAGAGAGCCACACAAACTGGTTATCCTTGTTGAGTTCAGCGACAAAAAGCTGAAACTCTCAAAGCAAGACTATGTCAATATGCTGAACCAGGAAGGCTACAACGACTATAAAGCGACAGGCAGTGCCCGCGACTACTTCATAGATTCATCCTACGGTAAATATGTGCCGACATTTGACGTCTACGGTCCATACCAAGTGGATTACGGCTACCAATACTACGGCAGTAACGATGACGACGGCAACGATAGTCACGCCACCGACCTCATCGTTGAAGCCTGCCGACTGGCAATGCGCGAAACCGACCTATCGGTCTACGACTACGACTGCGACGGATACCTCGACGACGTGTATGTGTTCTACGCTGGCGAGGGAGAAGCCAACAGTAAAGATGATAGCACAATTTGGCCGCACCGCTGGCAAGTGTTGCCCGACAAGAACTTCGACGGCGACCCCGATGTGGGCGGAGCGAAAGTGCGCGACTACGCCTGCAGCAACGAGATTTGCAAGGACAATATCAAATACATAGGTACCGACATTGAAGGAATCGGCACTTTTGTCCACGAATTTGGACACGTTCTCGGATTTAGCGACCACTACAGCACCAGTACCAGCAACACCGTCCTCGACCCGGGACTCTACGACGTTATGGCTTCTGGCTCCTACCTCAACTTCGGACGCACTCCGATGGCATACAACACCTACGAGCGTATGTATCAAGGCTGGCTCACCCCCGTTCAGATTCACCCAAGTTTTGAGGGCGATGCCATAACACTCAATACAATCTACTCGGGCGAAGCACTGCTACTCACAGCCGACGGCTCCAACCACAATATGGACGGAGTAGAACCCTCCCCTGCCAACTACTATCTGATTGAGTGCCGCAACGCCGAAGGCTGGGACTACTACTCTGGTTACCGAGGCTACGACGGCTTAAAAGGTGATTGCGGAATGCTCATCACCAGGGTGCAATACGACAAGGAACGATGGGAGGACAATAAGGTCAACGCATACCCATACTCTATGGGACTTGTCTACGTTTGCAACTCGGTGCAAAAAACATCAATGTACAACTACTACCCTATGTTCCCCGGTGAGTACGTGCAGACATCAGTGTCGTTTGGCACATACAGCATAAGAAATATTCAACGCGATGCGCTGACCGGTGCGGTCACATTTACTATCTCTGACAGCAACGGCGACTCGAAAGTGAGCGATGCTGAAATACAGACTGCCAAAATTGTTGCTGGTAAGGGATGCATCAAGATTGAAGGCGATGTGCAAACAGCGACAGTCTACAATGCGATGGGACAATGCGTGTATCACGGCGACGGACAGCAAATCAATGTTGGCAAAGGGCTATACATAGTCACCGCCGACGGCAAGACACAGAAAGTGATGGTTTATTAAGAATTTGTATTTACAATCATAAAAAACGGAATAAGTATGGAATTAATCGATGGAAAGAAAATTGCCGATGCAGTGAAAAGCGAAATCGCTGCTGAAGTGGCAGAAATGGTGGCTGCTGGCAAAAAGCGTCCGCATCTGGCTGCAATCCTCGTGGGACACGACGGCGGAAGCGAAACCTATGTAGCCCACAAGGTCAAAGCCTGCGAGCAATGCGGATTTGAATCGACGCTCATCCGCTACGAAGCCGACGTTACCGAGGCTGAGTTGCTCGAAGCCATTGCTCGCCTCAACAACGACGACAATGTTGACGGATTTATCGTGCAACTGCCGTTGCCAAAGCACATCGACGAGCAGAAAATCATCGAAGCCATCGACTATCGTAAGGACGTTGACGGATTTCATCCCATCAACGTGGGTAGGCTGTCGATTGGTTTGCCATGCTTCTTTTCTGCTACACCGCAAGGCATCCTCGAACTGCTTCGCCGCTACAACATTCCGACGAAGGGAGCCAACTGCGTGGTGCTTGGCCGCAGCAACATCGTAGGCAAGCCTGTAGCATCGCTGATGATGCAGAAAGCCGTACCCGGCGATGCCACCGTAACCGTATGCCATAGCCGCACACGCGACATCAAGCAATACACACTCAATGCCGACATCATCATTGCCGCCCTCGGACAGCCAGGATTTCTCACCGCCGATATGGTGAAGGACGGTGCAACCATCATTGATGTAGGCACAACGCGCGTGCCATCGAAGGAGACAAAGAGCGGCTTCCGCCTGAAAGGCGATGTCGACTTTGAAAACGTAGCGCCGAAATGTTCATTCATCACACCTGTTCCTGGTGGCGTAGGTCCGATGACCATCGTTTCGCTGATGAAGAACACCCTACTGGCTGCGCGCCACGAAATCTACAAGTAGACGGACGATGTTTCTGTTAGGATTACTATGCACGCTGATGTCGTTGGTTACTGCCGACGACATCACGCTTGTGTTTGCTGGCGATGCCATGCAGCACGAACGGCAACTCAACGCTGCGCGCCAAGCCGATGGCAGTTACGACTATTCGAAGTACTTCCGCTATGTCGCCGACTATGTGGCAGCAGCCGACTATGCCGTGGTCAATTTGGAATGCACGCTCGGCGGAAAGCCCTACACTGGCTATCCGTGTTTCAGCGCTCCAGAGACCTACGCTGCTGCACTCAAGGATGCCGGTTTCGACCTGTTTCTGCACGCCAACAACCATTGCCTTGACCGCCGCGATGCAGGACTTGTGCGCACGCTCAACGAACTGGACAAACTCGGAGTGCCCCACATTGGTACCTACCGCAACGCCAAGGAGCGCGCCGACAATTATCCATTTATCGCCGAGGTCAAAGGCATGAAAATTGCGTTTCTCAACTACACCTACGGCACTAACGGCATCTCCGTGCAGGGCGCACCAGTGGTCGACTATATCGACAAGGCGAAAATCCACACCGATGTACAGGCGGCACGCAAAAAAGGCGCAGAACTCGTGGTGGCATGTATGCACTGGGGAGTTGAATACCAACTGGTGCAGAACAAAGAGCAGGAACGGCTTGCCGACTACCTCGTCAACGAGGGTGTTGACCTTATTATCGGCGGTCATCCGCATGTAATCCAGCCGATGCAGATGCGCACCAACGCCAGTGGCAAGCAAGTGCTGGTGGTCTACTCTATGGGCAACTTCATCTCCGGCATGCGCACTGCCGACACACGCGGAGGCGCAATGGTGCGTGTTGTTGTAAGCCGCGAAGGTGGTCAACCTGTAGTTAAAGGCGCTGGCTACAAACTCGTATTTGTACAAGATCCCGAACGCTCTGGCGACAACTATGCGCTTATTCCCTCCGACAAACAATGGCTCGTGCGCAAAGACCAACGGCAAATGTTTGATGCTTTTTGCTCAAATGCACGCCGCATCTTCACCCGCTACAACAAAAATGTAGAGGAAGACGATTGGCAGTGGCGACCTAACTTGTTGATACCTTTTCTTGTAGACCCAGATATGGTAAAAGAATAAATTTTTATCAAAAAAACGCATCTAAAAATTTGCACAATTCAGCCAAAGGCAGTACCTTTGCATCCGTAATCAGAAATGGTGAGGATAGCTCAGTTGGTTAGAGCATCGGATTGTGGTTCCGAGGGTCGAGGGTTCGAATCCCTTTCTTCACCCCAAGAGGTCGCCAAAAGCGACCTCTTTTTGTTTTTCATCATTTACTTTTATCGCTTATGTCAGGACTATTCGACTTTATCGACTCAATGGAATTCAAGAAATTCTTGAATGAGAACGCCGACGTCAATCCGCTAAAACTACGGTTGAAGCAATTTCCAAATCTACCATTCGACAAAGACTTGGCGATAATACAGATTGAATGCCGCAACAAGGCGAAGAAAAAGATTCCAGAGTTGTCGGAAAAGATAGCCTACCCTACCAACGTGTGCATCGAGCAATGCACATCGGAAATCCTGGCAAAGTTCCACGCATCGCTGTTCCATGGCATCCACACAGCCTATGATATGACTTGCGGGTTGGGTATCGACACCTATTACATTGCGCAAGAAGTAGACCGTATGTTCAGCGTAGACGCAGCAGAGATTGTTGCACAGGCGGCGCAGCGCAATATGAAGGCACTTGGGGCGACAAACGTTTCAGTTGCACACTCCACCGCGGAGGAATTTCTTAACGGCAATTCGCTGGAGGAAGATTCAGCCGTGTTTGTCGACCCATCGCGACGGCTCACCGCAGACCGCAACGTCCGCACCTACGCCATCTGCGACACCGTCCCCGACGTAAACGCCATCATAAAATCTGCAGAAAGCAGATGTCAATTTATCGTCGTGAAAGCATCGCCGATGTGCGACATTACGCAAACACTCACCGACTTCGACAAGATTTCCGACGTATGGGTGCTTTCAGTTAAAAACGAGTGCAAGGAAGTGCTTTTCGAAATTGATTTCAAGAATAGCGTTAGCGAAGCGTGCATCCACTGCATCGACTTTACGGTCAATGGCGTGGACGAATTTTCATTCCATAAAAAATCCGTTACAGTTTCCGATTGCAGCCCAACAGAGGGCAACTATCTGCTTGTGCCGAATGCTTCAATTATGAAAGCCAACGCATACGACATGGTTGCCAGCGAGTTCGGGCTCAAGCGCATCGCTGCCAACTCACACTTGCACATAAGCGACCACGCCCTTGAGGGTTATCCAGGGCGACAGTTCCGCATAATGGAGATTCTAACGATGTCGAAAGCAGATATTAAAAGAATTAAAATGCTTACTCCGTCAGCCAACATCTCATGCCGCAATTTTCCTTCGAAGCCTGACGAATTGCGCAAAAGGCTCAAAATCAAAGATGGCGGCAATTTCTATATATTTGCCACCACTTTGGCGGACAACAGCAAATGCCTAATTTGCTGCGAGAGTGTCAACGCTTAAACATACGATCCATCTCGCGCTTGTCCTCACGCTCCTTGATGGACTGTCGTTTGTCGTACTCCTTCTTACCTTTAGCGAGGGCAATAACCACCTTGGCAAGCCCCTTGTCGCTAACAAACACACGCAATGGGACAATAGAGAAACCGCTATCCTTCGACGCCTTGCCAATTTCGCGGATTTCCTTCTTGTTGAGGAGCAGTTTGCGGTCGCGGCGCGATGAATGGTTGTTGTAAGAGCCATAGAAATACTCGCCTATATACATGTTCTTAATCCAAATCTCGCCGTTGTTCTCATAGCAGAACGAGTCGGTCAAGCCCGCCTTGCCCAGACGAATGGACTTAATTTCCGTACCCGTCAGAACAATGCCAGCGGTATAGGTTTCAACGATGTCGAAATCAAATGTGGCTCTACGGTTCTTTATGTTTACAGCGTTTAATTTCATTTTCATAAGGCTTCTTGCGGAATAAATTGTGAAAGAATCAATATCATTGCCACGGGGACGGCAAGCATTGCCAAAAATGAGCCGAATACAAAACGTAACTTCTGTTCGTCGGTGCTAACACCGAAGAGATGTGCGCATTTCGACAGGATAAACAGCACGTACGCCAAGAAAATATACAGCGGAGTCAACGATGTGGGCAGCACATTCTGAATGATGGCGACAACCACGCCGACTGCATAATTGAACATCACGAAGGTTTTCATATCCGACTCGGTTATACCCTTTGCTTTTGCCTTGCCCAAAAGTTGCAACAGCAATGTAGGGCAAAGCATATAGCCCAAGAAGAATCCGGCAAATATCGCTATACCTCGTATCAACGCAGCGGTCAGCGAAGTGCCGTAGACCATCTGCACAAACGACGTGGCGGCGGCAATCGCCAGCAACGGATAAAACCAACCTTTTTCGTGTATTGCAGGAGTGCGTTCCGACTTCATTTCTTGCTGCCACGACGACACTGGCGCAACCAAAAAACGCATTACCAACCCAAATTCCTTCATTTCCTGATATTTCTTCGCAATTTTTATTATAGAGATACAAAGATAGCACAAATCGTGGGAAGAAAGCCAAGTTTACTTGAACTTTCTCTCGGCGCAGATTAGAATACATAATTGAAATAAAAAGCAATCAATTTCGTACATTTTCGCCGACCTTTCGTACAAGATGCGGTTTTCCCCTTTGTCTTTTTTGTCAAATAGGCTACTTTTGTTTTCAGCATAAAGCCTATAAACTCTAAAAGACAGAAGATGAACAAGAAAGTAAAGATTCTCGCAGCCAAGGATGCTTTCTTCTACAAAAGCATTTACACAAGAGCAGAGTTTTATACAAGTATAACTCGTTGGTTGAATTAAATTAGCGAATATTTTATTTGCCCGATTGGACGATGATTGATGAAATTGACATACTGCATGAAAATCATTGCGGCAAAGCATAATATTTACATATACTGAAGCAGAGAGGCTCGCGCGAATTGCCGGCGAGCCTCTTGATTTAAACCTTGATAATTATTAGTGGCGAATTAATATCCTAATTCAATTTTGCTTCGATCTGACTGACGAACTGTCCGAACTCTTTCTCTACCGAGACGCGTTCCTCAATCGTTTTGCAAGCATAGAGCACCGTAGCGTGGTTGCGGTTCAACTTTCTGCCAATGTTGGTTGACGACATCTTTGCATGCTTCTTAGCCAACATCATAACAAGTTGACGAGCATCAGCGACTTCGCGCTTACGCGATTTGCCGTAGAGCATCTCCTTGTCGATATTGTACTGCGAGCATACAGCATCAGCAATGACATCGAATGTGACTTGACGGCGGTTGATCTTAACCGAATTGGACAATACACTTCTTGCCAAGTCGATGGTAAGAGGTTGATTTAATGCCGTTGAATGAGCCAGCAATGAGACGAACACGCCTTCAATTTCGCGCACATTGTCCTTGACGTTTTCAGCCACGAAATCTACAATCTCTTCAGGCACGACCACACCTGCTTGCGAAGCCTTGCGCTTGAACACACTCTTGCGCAGTTCGTAGTCAGGGCTCGACAATTCTACCGTCATACCCCATTTGAAACGAGACAACAAGCGTGGTTCCATTCCGTCGAGTTCCGACGGCGGACAATCGCACGACAAAATCAGATGTTTCGAGTTGTTGTGCAGATGGTTGAAGATATGGAAGAACGTGTTTTGAGTACCAGTCTTTCCGGCAAACTCCTGCACATCGTCCATAATGAGCATATCAATGCTTTGGTAGAAATTGATAAAGTCATTGACCTTATTGTTTCTTACCGCAGTAGTGTATTGCGACTCAAACGTACGGGCGCTAAGATAAAGCACTCTCGTACTTGGGTTTGCTTCCTTCATACCCAAACCAATGGCCTGAATCAAGTGAGTTTTGCCCACACCTGTTGGACCGAAGATAAACATCGGGTTGAATGTTTGCTTCTCGGGGTGAGACACAATGGCATTTGCTATGGTAAAAGCCAATTTATTGCTTTGGCTTTCGCAATAATTCTCAAAAGTGTAGATTGGGTTGAGTTGCGGGTCTAAAGCCAAATCAGTAATGGTGTCCTGCACAAAAGGGTTCATGCCGCGTACAGCAGGGCTTTTGTGGACAGGCTCAGTGATGACGTGCGTATCGGCGACGTCCTTAACAACGTCATAGGAATATTTCAGAATGACATTGTTACCATAAACTTTATGCAGACCTGCTTTCAGCAAATTCAAGTAACGGCTCTCAAGAATTTGAGCATAGAAGTCGGAAGGGACACGCAAAACCAATACGTTTCCCTCAAAACTTTCTTCTACTATAGGAGCAAACCACGTCTCATATTGGACAGGCTCTGTGACGAGATTGTCCTTAAAGAACTGTAGGCATTGACTCCATCTGTTACTATATGCTGTCATTATCTCACATTAATTTCACTTGCAAAATTTGTAAAATAAATTGAATAAAACAAATTGTTTTTTTCTTGATTTTGTCACATTTATTCCAACGAGTACGTTATCAAGCAGTTACCCACATTACAATATGGCAACATTTTCAGCCTAATAACCCGCTGATTATCAACTTATTACAAATTTACAGAATATCACTTGTTTTTCATTCCGCGCTGCGCTATTTAGCCTATTTATTAGTCTTTTAGGTAGCAAATACGGCAAGGCACAGCGCGCCCCTTATTTGGAATGATTCCAAATAAGGGGCGCATCTATATCTTAGAGTAATTTAAAATTCACATACTTCTTCGGGTGCGCCTTCAAGTCTTGCAACAACGAATCGAGACTGTTTACAGTAGAATCGATGTGGTCGTAAAGACCTCGGTCGTTAAGGAGCAGACCAATGGACGAATCCTTGGCATTGAGTTTGTCGGTAAACACCTTCAAGTTGCCAGTTGTAGTCTTGACATTATCCATTGTTTCATCAAGCGGCAGACCTTTCAGTTCGGCGCTGAGTTCCTTGAGGTCGTTGGCAATAGAGGATAGGTCGTTGGTAAGCCCATACACATTGTTCACAACCGGGTCAAAATTCTTTGACGTAGAAGCCAAACGCGCAGTGAGCAATTCTACATTCTTCGAAATTGCATCAAGGCGAGTTATTGTCGTTGCCAAAGCAGGGTTGGCTGCCAACGAATCCAAGTGTGCAAGAATACTGTTGACCTTAGGCAACATCTCTACCACCTGTGGGAGAATCTCGGTAGTGATATTATCCATCATATCGTTAGGACTATGCCCCTGCAATGTAGCCTCCTCTTCAAGATAGTTCGTGCCCGGAGCCATCTCCACAATCAGCGCCGACGTGCCGAGAAGACCGGTTTCCTTCGACATTGTTGTGCCTTTTGTAAGTTTAATCGACGAGTCAAGATTAACCTCAACCAACACATTGCCTGGGTGATCGTAGTCGTATTCCATACCAGTCACCTGACCGATTTTCATACCGTTCAGTGTAACAGGAGCCGCCTCAGTGAGGTCAGACACATCCTTGAATTGCACATAATATATATTTGCTGATCTGAATACGTTTATACCTTTAAGGAAATCGATTCCGACAAAGAGTATAGCCAAACTCAGTACTAAAATCAAGCCAATTATTATCTCTCTCGTAAATAGCTTTCTCATATTGAATTATTTGATTCTTTTTCCGTTTTTAAATTCCACAATAAATGCGTCTTCATACATTTGCTGCACTTTTTCAAGCGATTTCTCGGCTTGCTTCTTGTCGGTAGTTGGATAAGCGGTGTACTTAAACCAATTTCCGTCCTTGTAGAAATCCACGCCTTCCAGCCCCTTAAACGCCTTTGCCGATGAAGCAAGTTGCTTTGCGCTTGAAAGGAACTGTATCCTGTATTCCGTCTTATTTTTATTGTCGGAAGTAGTGGACGCTGTATTTTGCTTTGAAGTCGTCTGTTTTTTCTGCGTTTCTGTCGTTGTCTTGCCTGAAGCCTTGCGCGGTTTCAGATTTTCCGATTTATTGTTATAGTAGTCGATATTATCCTTATACTTGCAGAACGCATTGTAGATTGATTCTGCCAGTTTCTTTTGTCCGATTTCCGATGCCAAGAGATTTTCCTGAGTAGGGTTGCAGATGAAATCCAACTCCACCAATACGGCGGGCATACTCGTTTTGGCGAGCACCCAGAAGCCAGCCTGACGCACACCCTTGTCGACCTGTCCAGCCTTCTTAAATTCCTTCTGTACAAGCGATGCAAAATCAACGCTCTGCTCAAGGTGCTTGCTTTGATTGAGTTCAAAGATAATGTACGACTCCTGTGAATTTGGGTCAAATCCTTGATATTTTGCAGAATAGTTATCCTCCAATTCAATCACCGAATTTTCACGCTTCGCCACTTCAAGGTTCTCGTTGGAACGGTGCAAACCGAGAGTATAAGTTTCAGAACCAGCAACAGTGTAGCGGCTTGGGGATTTCTTGTCGACCGAATTTGTGTGGATTGACACGAACAAATCGCCTTTAACACGGTTGGCGATATTGGCGCGTTCCTGAAGAGAAACAAACGTGTCGTCGTCGCGGGTGAACACCACCTTCACATTGTCACAGTTTTTCTTGACGAGATTGCCGAATTTGAGAGCAACACCAAGGTTTATATCCTTCTCCTTGGCATAATCACCGATAGCGCCGACATCCTTGCCGCCGTGACCGGCATCAATTACCAACACAAAATCCTTTGCAGTGCCCAATCCAAACGACAGCATTGCAACAACAAGAGTAACTATGACTTTGCGAAATTCGAACTTCATCTCATTTTAAAAACGCTACAAAAATACGATTTTTTTGCCGAATCTTATAAATCATTGATTTGAATAAAATTTATCCGCCGTTTTATTTCTCAGTTCTGTCAATATCACTTAATTTTATCCTTTAATTGAAACGTATCAATTTATGAGAAAGATTTTAAACTTCATATTTTCAGTCACAGCGGCATCACTTCTGCTTTTCGCAGCCTTACAAAGCGCTACAATGCAAGCAGTTACCATCCATCGCTTTGACAAATTCATTTACGAGATTAGCAACGGCGACACACTCGGACTGAAGAACCGCGCCGTTGAGTACAAGACCGTATATGAC
>CAVAPE010000056.1:0-15743 GCA_963590405.1 Eubacterium sp. CAG:180
CAGTTACAATCCGTACAGATGCAGAAGATTGAGTCCAAGCCAACAATTTTCGGCAAACGAGTATTGCGTCGGACAGAATCGCTCGGCAAACGCCTTGTAGGAAATTCAGGAGTTGCAAATAAAACTACAAAGTCATCAAGCGTCATAACTGTTTACACAAAGTGCGGAAAATCAGTTCAAGCTCTTTTGCGTGACGAAATGTCGGATTATGATATTGGATATTTGGATGGCTATTATGATGCAAGTTTCCCAAATGCGACAAGAATCAGCTCTTCCACAAGCACATATAATTGTCATGGATATGCTTGGTGTAAGAGTGATGGGGGGACTACCTGCTGGATAAATGCGGGTGATGATAATTCGAATATTTCGAAATATTGGACAAACGATTACTATACGTCAACGACAGAGAGCATGGCGGTAAAGATTCATTATGCAAATTCAGACCATTCCGCTGTAAATGATGGTAATGGAATGTATGTTTCAAAGTGGGGTAGTTGTGCGTTGATGCGTCATGCTCCAGCTTATGGTCCTTATCCGGATATGCTTACTCGTAATTACTATACTGATTGTGAGAAAGTATATTATGGGGGTTTGATAACTGTCGATGGTGGCGACGGCCTATATGAAGTCGGAACGACGGAGGTTTTTTCAATACCAATTAAAGGTAGTGTGTTGCCCTCAGGGAGTAAAGTAAAGAAAGTATGGACAGTTGACAATGCGAAAGGGAATGATGCGATTGGAAGTGATGTCTATTTGACAGAAAAAAGTGACGGCGTTGCAGAAATTACATTTAACCGTACAGGGGAGTATTACATCAATTATGTAGTTTCATTAAAAGACAGTGGACAACAACTGGTGAATTATTACTTTTCAGCATTTGTAACTTTGTAATATAATTATTATGGAAAAAATCATTTTAATCTTGACGCTAATGCTGTGCAGTATAACGGCAACGGGGCAGTCGGTCAAAGGCTATGTCCTTGACGATGAGACCGGAGAGCCTTTGGAGGCGGCAAGCATCTATGCTCAGCATTGGGGGAAAGGTACAGCGACTTCTGCCAACGGCTATTTCGAACTGGCAATAGGCAAAAGCGGCTCTGTAGATTTGAAGGTTAGTTATGTGGGTTACAAAGAATTAACGATAACGGTAAAGACGGGTAGTGCGCCAGTAAATATTCGCTTGGTGCGAGGCGCAGAGTTGCAAGGGGTACAAGTATATGGAGCACGTCATGATTTCGGTGTAAAAGCGTCTCAGATGAGCGCGCAGGCGTTGTCGGCGAAACAAGTAAAGGAAATACCGGCATTGTTTGGAGAGGTGGATGTGATGAAAGCGTTGCAGCGTTTGCCAGGTGTGCAGTCGTCGATTGACGGCACGGCTGGCATCTTTGTTCGCGGCGGTAACTACGACCAGAATCTGATTACGCTCGACGGGTCAACACTCTACAATGGAGAGCATTTGAAGGGATTCGTGTCGGCAATAAATGCCGAGATGGTCGACAATGTGGTACTCTATAAGGGCGCATTTCCTGCACGCTATGGCAACCGCCTGTCGAGCATTGTAGACATAGGCATACACGAAGGCGATTTTGAGAAATATCACGGCAATCTGTCAGTCGGTCTATTGTCTTCGAAAGTGCAGGCTGAGGGTCCGATATGGAAAGGACATACATCTTTCAATGTGGCAGCGCGTGCATCCTATTTTGATGCAATTGTGCAACCTCAGCTCAAAAAAATCTACGACAATAAGAATGCAATGGCACCTTACGCAAAGATGAATTTCTATGATGTCAATGCAAAGTTGGTGCACCGCTTTTCTGAACGCGACAGGCTGTCGGCTGTTTTCTATTGGGGTAAGGATGTAAGCAATTCCTCGCCGACCGACAACAGATCTTATTTCGAGAGCGAAAGTCTGGGGCAGCTTAGAACACAGTCGAATACGACACGGAACAATTGGTCGAATCTTGTGTCGAGTCTGTTTTGGACGCACACAAATGGCGAAAGGTTTATGCTAAATCTAAATGCCAGTTTTAGCCTTTATGACTACAAGCTGTTATATCATTCTGAAGAGTATTATGAAAAATGGCATAACAACAAAGAGAAAGATGAAGATGAAGAAGGAATAATAGAAAAAGTTGAGAAAGTGACAGACCAATCGTCAGAAGCAAAATCACTAACCGATTATAATTCTAAAGTTGCAGACGCATCATTTGCTGCCGATTTCCGATTCCGACCTATTGCATTCCATGATTTTCGGTGGGGTGTAAAGGCTTCATTGCAGCAATTGTCTCCGATAATCAATGCTTATGGCGAAAGTCATGTGTTCTCTAACAATAGGTGGACTGACGTTTTGATTGACCGTACGATTGGCGAACGACAAGATTTGCTGACAGCAAGCATTTATGCAGAAGACGACTGGGAGGTAGCATCTTGGTTTAAAGCAAATATCGGCTTGCGCTATTCGTTGTATTCAGTAAAGAACAAGTCCTATAATTCTCTTGAGCCGAGGGCTTCTGTGCGTTTTCTGCTTACTCCGGTGATGGCTCTGAAACTGTCGTATGCAAGGATGTCGCAAGGTGTGCACTTGCTGAGTAGTAGCAACATCATTATGCCGTCGGACATTTGGGTGCCAGTAACTGAAAATATCCCGTTGATGCGATCCGACCAATATGCAGGAGGTGTGAACTACGAGATTCTAAAAGGTCTTGACGTGTCGCTTGAAGGCTACTACAAGACAATGGACAATGTGCTGGAATACAAAAATGGCTCATCCTGGCTTAATTGTACTGGCGATTGGCAAAGCCTTGTCAATTTAGGGGAAGGGCGCACTTACGGTGTTGAACTTATGGCGCAGCGCACTGTTGGAAAAACCACAGGCTGGGTGAGTTACACTTGGTCAAAGTCATTGCGCACGTTTGACCGTCCAGGGCAGGAACTGAATGGCGGACGTGAATTCCCCGCTGGCAACGACAAGCGCCATAATTTCAACATTGTTGTTGTGCAGCAATTAGGCAAACATTGGAAGGTGTCTGCATCGTGGACTTTCCAAAGCGGACGGCGTGGCGTTCTGGCTGCGGCTTCGATGTTCGGCAGTCAAATTTACGAGTATAATACTACCTATAAGCCAGAGTCGTCGTGGAGTGAACCACCTGAATATCTGTTGAATCCCGAGGAGGCAGCTCATTTATCACAAAATCCTGGTTTATTTACGACCTATCGTGAGCGAAACAATTTTAAGTTGCCGAATGTACACCATCTGGACATTGACATTGCATATTCCGTGAAGCACCGTAGATTCGGTGAGAGCGTGATTAATTTGTCGTTGTATAATGTGTATAACCATCAAAACATTTCCAATGTTTTTCTCGGATATAAAGGCATTCCAGGTAGAGAAATATATACTCTCAAGGGTATTTGCATGTTCCCGTTTATGCCTTCTTTGACCTATACATTAAAATTCTAAGAGTATGAAACATTTAAAATATCTCATATTGTCATTTAGCATAGTGTTTGTTATGCTGACAAGTTGCGAAAAGGAGCTTGATTTCAAAGGGAGTGAAGATGTTGTTGAAGCAATAGGTATGACTGTCCTTGCAAGTCCAGACACCACGCTTGAGGCTGTTGTAGCACACACATATCCATTTACGCGTATTAATCCACAGCAATATGACGTGAGAAAGAATCCTAATGCAGAATCGGCAGTTTCTGGACTGTTTAAAAAAACAGCAGTGCTGGACACGGCAGTTGTATCATATTCGGTTAATGGTGCTACGCCGAAACCTATGTATTACAATGTAGATTCACATACTTTCCGTTGCGATTATCAACCAAAACTCGGTGATGTGATTGAAGTTTTTGCCTCCGACCCGAGTTATCCCACGGCATCAGCAAAATTTACTGTGCCGACTACCCCCAGCGCCTATGCAGAGATTGTCAGTGGGAACAAGTATCAGCAATACTATACAGTAGATCATATTGAAACAGGACGCGTTGATGGCGGACAGGACACTGTGGCTGATGTTAGAATTCGCTTGAAGGGCATTGATACTTCAAAGTATTATCGGCTTGTTGTTCGGAGCATGACGGAAACAGAAGTAGACGGACAAACGGTTTGGGATACCAACGAATGCTTCCATTCTTCGGATTTGATATTCCGGGATATGAGGTTGCTTAAACCGCGACATGGGTGGTATAGCAAGTTTAGTAATTTGTTTGAAGGAGCGGCTGTCAATGCTGAAGAGTACGAATGCGTAGTGACAACACGTCTGAGACGAGGCGATGTGGGCAAGCGCATAGTTGAAGTGGAATTGCAGACTATTACAGAGGATTTGTACCATTATCTGAAGTCTGTGATGCTCTATGAAGTTTATGCCCAAATGAGCCTTGACGAGCAAACTGAAGCAGTGCAGATTTTCAGCAACATCAACGGCGGCTACGGCATCGCTGGCGCATTGGTCAGAAGCCAGAAGCAAACTATAGCGTTCTAAGAAATCGTTGATATACACAAAAAAATCCCGCGAACCATCAATTCGCGGGATTTTTTATGTCGGATTTTTATGTCGGGGTTGGTTTTCTAAACGAGACCTTTGCCGTGGCAGTTCTTGTACTTCTTGCCGCTGCCGCATGGACATGGGTCATTGCGACCTACCTTCGGACCTACTTTGATAGGGTCGGTGTGGCGTGGACCTTGCGGGCCGCGAGCTGCCTGACGTTGTGCATCCTGACCAGGATATTCCTCCTTGTGGGCAGTGTATTTGCTGTAGTCTTCGTGGCGCTCTGGTGCGGCTACAGGCTCGGCTGTAGGCATCGACGGCGATACGGAAGTGTTGCTATAGCGTGGAGCAGGGATGCGAGGGCTATTGTCTGCCTGACGCGGAGCCTCTTGCTCGGGCATCGGCTCTTCGCGTGGTGGCTGACTTTGTGCCTGCATTGGGATGTGTCCGCGCATCAGGGTGGCAACTGCCTTGGCGTTCATGTTGTCGAGCATTGCATCAAACATCTTGAACGACTCAATCTTGTAGATTACCAGCGGGTCTTTCTGCTCGTAACTTGCGTTTTGCACTGACTGGCGCAGTTGGTCGAGTTCGCGGAGGTGCTCCTTCCATGCCTCGTCGATGCTCATAAGCAGGATGGCTTTCTGCCATGCCTTAGCGATGTTCTTGCAGCCTTCGTTGTACGATTCTTCAAGGTCAACAGTGATGCCGAAGATGCGTTTGCCGTCGGCGATTGGCACGCGAACGAGACCTTTGCCGCCGCGGTTCTCAACGATGTCGGTGATTACCGGCATTGCGGTTTCGGTCATCTTCTCAGTGCGCTGGTTGAAGGTGGTGATGGCAAGTTTGTAGATAGCGTCCACTTGCTTGTCGTCGCTCATGCTCTTGTATTCTTCTTCGCTGAACGGTGGCTCGAAGCCGAAGGTGGTGAGCACGTCCATGCGGAGGTCTTCATATTCGTCCTGTGCGCCGTAGCGTTTCACGATGTTGCCTACAGTCTCGAAGAGCATGTTCATAATGTCGATGCCGATACGCTCGCCCATCAATGCGTGGTGGCGACGAGTGTAGATAACCTTGCGTTGCGCGTTCATCACGTCGTCGTATTCGAGCAGGCGCTTACGGATACCGAAGTTGTTTTCCTCAACGCGTTTCTGGGCGTTCTCGATGGCGTTGGTAACCATCTTTGCCTCGATAGGCTCGCCCTCTTTCAAGCCGAGGTGGTCGAGCATCTTGACTACGCGGTCGGTGGCGAAGAGGCGCATCACGGTGTCTTCAAACGACACGAAGAACACTGACGAACCTGGGTCGCCCTGACGGCCGGCACGTCCGCGCAACTGGCGGTCGACGCGGCGTGACTCGTGGCGCTCTGTACCGATGATTGCCAAACCGCCGGCGGCTTTCACCTCTGGCGCAAGTTTGATGTCGGTACCACGACCTGCCATGTTGGTGGCGATAGTCACAACGGCTTTCTGACCAGCGTGAGCCACGATTTCAGCCTCTTTCTGGTGCAACTTGGCGTTGAGCACATTGTGAGGAATGCGGCGCAACTGGAGCATGCGGCTGAGCAACTCGGAGATTTCCACCGATGTTGTGCCGACAAGCACTGGGCGTCCGGCATCAACCATCTTTTGGATTTCGTCGATTACGGCGTTGTATTTTTCTTTCTTTGTCTTGTAGACGCGGTCGTTCATGTCGATACGTGCCACTGGACGGTTGGTCGGGATGGTCACTACATCGAGTTTATAGATGTCCCAGAACTCGCCTGCCTCGGTTTCTGCCGTACCGGTCATACCAGCCAACTTGTGGTACATGCGGAAGTAGTTCTGCAATGTGATGGTAGCGAATGTCTGTGTGGCGGCTTCAACCTTCACGCCCTCCTTGGCTTCGATGGCTTGGTGGAGTCCATCGCTGTAGCGGCGACCTTCCATGATACGACCTGTCTGCTCGTCGACAATCTTGATTTTGTTGTCGTCAATCACATATTCGATGTCGCGGTCGAAGAGGGTGTAAGCCTTGAGCAACTGGTTGACTGTGTGCACGCGTTCTGCCTTGATGGCATAGTTCTGTGCGTAGGCAGCCTTCTTCTCGGCTTTTTCCTCGGCTGTGATGTTCTCGTTTTCGAGTTCTGCGAGTTGGGTGGTGATGTCAGGCAGGATGAAGAACGTTGGGTCATCGGTCTTGCCGGTGAGCACGTCGATACCCTTGTCGGTCAACTCGATGCTGCGGTTCTTCTCGTCGATGACGAAGTACAGAGGGTCGGTGGCAATAGGCATCTGCTTGTTGTTGTCCTGCATGTAGTAAGCCTCGGTTTCGAGCAGCAATGGCTTGATGCCGTCCTGGCTGAGGTATTTGATGAGTGGACCGTACTTAGGCAGACCTTTGTAGGCGCGGAACAGTAGGAGAGCACCTTCTTTGCGGGTGTCCTTGTCGTCGGACGCAATCATCTTCTTGGCATCGGTGAGGAGCGAAGTGACGAGTTTGCGCTGAGCGGCAACCACTGCCTCTACATTCGGCTTAAACTGCTCGAACATCTGGTCGTCGCCCTTAGGAATAGGACCGGAGATGATGAGCGGTGTGCGGGCATCGTCGATAAGCACTGAGTCGACCTCATCGACAATGGCGAAGTTGTGTGGACGCTGCACGAGGTCTTCAGGCGATGTAGCCATATTGTCGCGCAGGTAGTCGAAACCAAATTCGTTGTTCGTACCGAAAGTGATGTCGGCGTTGTATGCCTTGCGGCGGGCAGGAGAGTTAGGCTCGTGCTTGTCGATGCAGTCGACCGACAGACCGTGGAACATATAGAGCGGACCCATCCATTCGGAGTCACGCTTGGCAAGATAGTCGTTGACGGTGACCATGTGCACGCCGTTGCCAGTCAATGCGTTGAGGAACACCGGAAGGGTTGCCACGAGGGTTTTACCTTCACCGGTAGCCATCTCTGAGATTTTGCCTTGGTGAAGCACGATACCGCCGATGAGTTGCACGTCGTAGTGAACCATGTCCCAAACCACTTCGTTGCCGCCGGCAATCCAGTGGTTGCGGTAGAGAGCCTTGTCGCCCTCAATGGTGATGAAGTCTTTGCCCTCGGCTGCGAGTTCGCGGTCGAAGTCGCTTGCTGTCACCTCGATAGTCTCGTTCTGAGCGAAGCGGCGCGCTGTTTCGCGTACTATAGCAAATACCTCAGGGAGATAGTTGTCGAGTTCTTTCTCGAGCACTTCGAGGATGTCTTTCTCGATGCCATCGATTTTCTCCCAATAAGGCTCGCGGTTTTCGTATTCGATTGACTCAATCTCTTTTTTGATGTCGGCAATCTCTTGGCGTTTGGCAGCAACGCTGTCCTTAAGCGCGGCGCGGATTTTGGTGATGCGGTCGCGGAGTTCGTCGTTGCTCAGCGATGCCAAAGTGGGGTAGATCTCGTTGATCTTCGCCACGATAGGCTGGATTTCGCGCAAGTCGCGTTGCGACTTGTTGCCAAATAGTTTTTTCAGGAAATCATTGAATCCCATAATTATGTTTTGTTTTTTGTTTATAATCTTGTGAGTTTGCCCAATGGAATGAGGTTTGGGCGCAGACTGTGCCGCCGCTTAGTCCTTAAGCGACAATGGCATCATGCGGGCACCGTTGGGCGACCGTATTCTCAGGATGCTTGCCACTGTTGGTGCCAGCAGGGTGGCATCGACGGGCGATGTGATTTTCTGGGCTTTTACATTCGGCGCAATGATGAATGCCGGCGCACTGATGGCGTTGACAGTCACTTGCTTGACGTTGCCGTTGTTGTAGTCGTCGCGCACTTTCCATCCCGGCGCAATCTGAAGGAATACGTCGGCAGTTTCCTGCGATGTGATGGAGCGGTGGAGGCGCTGGAGCGTTTCGCCCGATGGGTTGTTGAGAATTTCATCGAAGGTGTAGGCTTCGTCTACTCCAGCCATGCGGCGGAGGAAGTCGCCCGACACTTTGCGCAACTCTTCAACCGATATGTTTTTCTCTTTAGCGAGTTTCTCGTTGAGATATACTTTCTCGTCAAAATATGCGTTCACCCAACTGCCGTTGCCGTAGAGTGCCATGAGGTACATGTTGAGCAGCGAAATGGCTTTTTTCGACGAAAATTCGCCCGATGGGATGTTGAATCTCGGGTCGGTGGCATAGAGGTCGTCGAAATAGCCTGTGGGGGTGACGAAGATGCACACGTTTTTGCCCACATTTTTTTCGATGGCGGCGAATAGTCGCTCGAGTTCGTGGTCAAGACGGATGTATTTGTCCTGCAGTTCTATGCGGCTGTCGTTGTCGGAGGCATAGGCGTAGGGTGCTGCCGAGTAGGCAATGTTGATCATGTCGATGGTCTGCCGCTTACCGAGCGCCATGTCGTTGATGCAACTGATTGCTACTGAGGTTACTTCCTCGTTGACGAGTGCCGAACTTTTGAATCGCTCAACGCCGTCGTTGCCCTTGAAGGTGTACTTGAAGGGGTAGAAGGTGCGGTGGCGTGGAACGTCGGGGTATTTGCTCAGGTCGAGCCGCGGACGCCACGTCAGGGTGTCGAGCCGTGAGCGCAGCGGCTGGCGCATGTTGTGCGAGGAGATTGTTGTGGGGTAGTCCTTGTAGAAGGTCGACGAAGCCCATTTGCCGGTCTTGTCGCTAATCCAGAATGCTCCGTTGGCGGCGTGCCCTGCCATGATGATGGCTTGCTGGGCGTCGGGCGCAATGGCATAGACATCGCCGATGCCGTTGTTGTCCATCCGGATTTCGTCGCTCAGCGTGCTCACCTTCATCGCCATTGGCGACAGTGTCTCGTCGGTGGCGTTGCCTATGTATTTCGGGTCGTTGAGCACGAGCGAGATGCGGCGCGACTCTTCGTTGTAGGTCTTTATGCCGGTGATACCGTTGACGTTGGGGTAGGTGCCGGTGTAGATTACGGCGGTCGATGCAGCCTTGTCGAGGCGTGCCATATCGAAGACCACGTTCTCAAGTTTGGCACCGTTCTGCATCAGGCGCTTGAAGCCGCCGTTGCCAAACTGCGACTGAAGCAGGTCGAGATAGTCGTTGCGCAGTTGGTCGATTGATATGCCCACAATAAGTGTGGGACGCCCACCCGACACCTGCGACAGCGCAGACATCGCCACGAGCGAGAATATCATCGATGATATCAGCCTATTTACTTGCTTCTTTTTACGCATCTCCTATTGATAATGATATAAGCGGCGGAACGCGCTATGCTGCAAAGCATTAGCGGAAAGAATGCTGCGTTGGCACTCTGTGGTATTGCCCACCAGCCGGCAAATAATATCAAAACAAGCGCAAAGTTAAGAAAATGATATGAATATACCCACTTTTTTGCTGATTTTATCCATACTGCGATGGCGGCAAACAGGCAGAACGGGTTGAGCCAAAATCCCAGCCAGTTGGGCGAGGTGGCTTCGTGCTCCGACAGGAAGATGAGGAAAAACAGCAGGCAGCCCAGCAAGCCGGTGAGGGTGAACCACAGGGTGTCGACCCATCGCGTGGTGCGCTGGCGCTTGATGTCGAGCAGCGAAACGGCGATTATTGCCACGAATGCGAGCCAGCACACAAACAGCGGCGACAACAGCAGTGGCGTGGGTGGCAGCGTTGGGGATTCGCTTCCTTCAACAAGATTGGTGGTCGAGCCGACGATTTTTACGGCTTTGCCTTGTGCGTCGGTGTATGTCGCGCCAGCCATTTCCTGCATCAGGATGATAGGGGCAAACATCTGTTCGCGTGTGGTTAACGTTTGGTCGATGCCCGAGCCGAGGGCAAGGTCAATGCCGAACTGATACCAAGGGTAGTTGCCGCTGTAACTGCGCATAAGGTCGCGGTAGGTGACTTTCGTGCGCTCTGGCGACGGATATTTCAGTCCGCCCACGGCTTGCTCGATGAGGTCGCGCGGTCGGGTGGCGCAGTTGTTGCGCACGTAGTTGTAGCGGTATTCGCAGTTCTCTGGGAGGCAAAGCCGCTCCAGTTCGTTATAGAGCCACGATGCTTGCCCGTCATTGAGGTTGAGCCGTTGCTCCACCACCTTCGAGCCTCGTTCGGCATATTCTGGCACGAAATACGGGGTTGGGTAGCCGCCAACGCGGTAGTCGGTTTCACCCTTCACGAAGCGGTATACGAAATTAGGCTGATTGAATGAGAACAGTCCGAAGTTGTACACCTGGTCCATGCCGTTGTCGTCGGTAATGCGGATTGCCGTGTGTCCGTAGAGTTCAAACACCTCTTGCCCAGGATAGCAGGTGAGCAGGCTTACTTTTAACTGGTTGGCTGACGCAGTTATGCCGCAGAGGCAGATTGCTATTAGTGAGAGAATATATTTTTTCATCCTTTGTCGTTCAGTTCGCCGCAAAGTTACTACTTATAATCCGAACCACGGCAACAAGCCCGCCATTTAGTCGTTTTCGACTCGTGGCGGGCTTGGTTGCGCTAAAGTGAAAATCTTATTTGATTGTTTTCCGAATTATTGGTGTTACTCCGTCCTCGCCCCATTCGGTTATCTCTGTGCCATTTAATGAGGCTGATTTGTTGAAGTATTCGGCGTATTTGTATGATGTGGAAAATTTCACGATGTCTTGCGTTCCATCCTTCCATTTAAGGGTGATTGTTTCGTCTTTGTAGTTTTTACTGGAAAAGAAGAAACCGTATGTTATGGACGTAGGATTGTTGTCTTTATCGTAAACAGCATGGAAAGGTTGCTCGTTAGATGCTCTCTGTTCACCTTTCTTTTTGAGTGACGATGTGTAACCCTGATATTCTATGGTCAGCAACTCGCGGATTCTCTCTTCTCCATTTTCGCCTTTGATGATTACGTTTCCGTCCGCATCTGTAACGACTATTTCAAACGTGATGATGGGCGGGTCGCAGTCAACTGGTTCTTCTGCATCTTGTTTGCAACTGGGCAGTAATAGCCCTAAAAACAAGATCGCTAAAAAATAAAATCGTTTCATAACAGTGTCTTATTTGGTTGGGTAAATATTGTAAATATCTTTTCTGTTTTTTGCTACGCTATATGTGGGAATTTTAAGATTGTTGTCAAAATAGAATCCGTTATCGTCTGATGGACCCCATCCCCAATTAATATAAAAATGGTAATATGGACCGGAATATTTATAATCGTAACGGTCTAAGCACGTGAATTCTTTACGACTTGTAAATGTATAAATTTCAGAGTAAGACTCGGCGCTGTAACTTTGACCGCCAGAACAAACCCATGCGTGTCCTTCATTTGTGCCATCAGCTTGCCCCCTCATATATACGGGGCGGTGATAGTTGATGTCTCTCCAGACAGTTGCGCTATTATGCTCCTTTACAACGGCTTGTGTATATCCCCATTTTTTAAAAACGTTGCACATATTGGAAATAGTAGTGCCAGTTCCATCATAACTGAAGGTTGCTCCTGCTTCATTCGCAATTTCAAGAAGAAAATCGGAAGTAGTTTTTGTCCCGTCGGTAAGAGACATATTATTCCAATTGAATCGTGCTGGGTATTTGTAGTAGTACATAATTTGACCAGCGGCAACTGGACCGCAGCCTGCATATGCATTCTTTCCATTTACTATTGGATAACTTTGGTTAAATCCACCTTCTTGATGCCATTCAGTTTCAAGGAAATTTGGGATAAATTCATTGTGTGTATATTGTTTTTTCACTCCGATGCAAAGGCTTGCCCATTCTTCTTCGTATAGCGGATATATTACACCTTTCACGAGTTCAATCTGCTCCTCGTCGGCAATGCTGAATACTTCATAGCCTTTAGAAATCCAGGAGCAAACAGAATCTTGAAGAATGGTTTGCGCTGCGTTCATGTCAGGGTCGCTGAACTTTGGATGCACGGATTTGATTCGTTTTAGGGTTTTGTCGTTGTCTGTTGTGTTGCTGTATTGTTTCCAAAGTTGGCGATATTTTGCGATAGAGTCGTCGGGAAGAGAGTTGGCTACAGATATTGCACCTACGGTCTCTTCTTTCCAGTCAACTATGCCAGAATTGGCAATTGAGGCAATGTCGAAATGTCCTTTGTCGGAATAGGCGAGGACTGGGCAGTAGCGCTTTGTCCCACTGATTAGGACAAAGCCGTTGTCATCGGTAAAATTCACCACATAAATTGCCGCATTGCCTTCCTCGTCGAGAATAGTGGAGGTGGTGTAGTCGTTGCTTCGTGTGCGAGCATTTCCCTCTGCTCTGAATTTGCTTGCGACTGCAAGAATGTCGTCAGCCGACACTTTGTCGCTTTCTGCAAGTGCAATCGGTGATGAACCCAAGTTGCAATACATCCCCACGTCATCCTGCATGGAGCAACTGCTTAAAGCCAGTAACGCCAGTGTAATAAATAAGATTTTTGGTTTCATACAATTAAAAAATTAAAGGTTAGTATTTGTTCGTCGGTGCAAATATAAACAAAATCGCTGAAAGAGAAAGTGTTAAATTGTATGTTATACAACATAATAGACAAGGGAAAGTGGAATTGGAGGCGCAAATCGTGTTGGGGTTCGGGGAAAAACACTAACTTTGTCAATGACTATGAAGGCTAACGATAAACAACATAAGGAATTTGTCGCCCAATTGGCTGGGCGGCTGAACTGTAGCGACGCTGATGCCGGCGCTCTCTACGATACTTTCGCATCGATGGTGAAGGAGCATTGCGCAGCGCTCGACACTGTTGCCATCCCGAGTTTTGGCAAGATTAAGGGCGTAAAGATGATGGAGCACGTTGAGGCGGATGCCGAAACTGGAAAACGGATGCTCTTTCCGCCCAAAATCAGCATAGGTTTTGAGCCGAGCACAATCCTGAAAACCCGCATTGCGGAGAAAGGAGACGGCAATGGAGAATAACAGAACCCTTGTGTTGCAGGATATTGTAGCCGAGTTGACGGCGGCTACAGGAAAATCGGAGGCTTTATGCCAGGCTTTCGTGAAAAATCTCTTTGCCGTTGTTGCTGAGCAGTTGGCAGCCAACGGAGAGGCTGTGCTCAGAGGCATTGGCAAGTTTGTCGTTGTCGATGGTAATGTGCAGTTCGAGGCAGATTCCGATGCTGCGGCTTTTGTCAATGTGGCGTTTGAATGTTTCGAGCCGATGGAACTTGCGGATGATTTTGACGGCGAGGAGAAGGTCGACGACGCAGCAGAAGACAAGCAAGAAGAGACACCAGCGGCTGAAGAGCCTCAAGCAGAGGAGCAAAAGAACGAAACATCGGAAACCGACAGCGAAATGCTTCCACCGCCTGTGCCTGAAAGTGAAAAGCCTGGAGATGAGTCGGAAACGCCAGCAGAGGACACCGATGACGATGCCGTCAGCGACGAAGAGCAGCCGAACGACAGCGACGAAGAGGAGTGGACAGAAGAACCAAAACCCTCTTGCGGACATCGCTTCTTATGGGGCTTCATTTCGGGCTTCGTAGTGGCTGTATTACTTGCCTTAGCGGTATATTTCCTCGTGCCGGCTCTGTATATGCCGAGGACGATGGCAACTGCCACGCAAACTGACTCTACAGCCGTTGCTGACACCACGGTTGCCGACACCGCTGCTCCAGTGAAAGAAGTGGTTGAGCCACAGACTGATACTGTTCCGGCGAAAGAGGAGAAGGTTGCCGACAAGGAGCAGACTTTCCTCGTGACCAACACAGCCTATCTCAGCAACATTTCCCGCAAGTTTTACGGGCACTATGCTTTTTGGGTTTATATCTATCTCGAAAACAAAGATATGATTAAAGACCCTGACAATCTGCCTGTTGGCGCAGTGCTTAAAATCCCTGCTCCTGAAAAATATGGCATCGACAAAAACAATCCAGAAAGCATCAAGCGAGCCGAGATTAAGGCTCTGGAATTGAAGCAAGGCGAATAAACACGAGGGCGAAGTGCCCTCCACCATTATACAAGGACCATGAAATGGCCGTATGCACGACTGTGGGCACTGTTGGCAGTGGCTTTTGCCGTGATGTTGCTACTGTCGACATTCGACGACTTGAAAATCTTCGGGCATTCGATTTCAAAAATCGACACACCTCCGCAAGCATCCAGTCAGGTCGCCACGGCTAAGTCTGCGCCCACTGGCAAGCAGCGCGCGGTGAAGACCGACACTGTACCTAAGACCATTCTTTTCATCGGCGACTCGATGCTCGAAGGCTTGTCGCCTCGTTTGGCTGCCTATGCCCATGCCAACGGACACCGGCTGTACACAGTGATTTGGTATGGCTCTACCACGGTGCGATGGGGCGAAACGCATAGGCTGAGGGACTATGTGAAGTGTTTCGGGGCTGACTATGTGGTGGTTTGCCTTGGCGGCAACGAACTCTTTATCCGCGACGTTGAACGCACTCGTGCCGACAAGGTAGATGCAGTGATTGCCGACATCGGTACGCTGCCTTTCGTGTGGATTGGTCCGCCAAACTGGAAGCCCGACACGGGCATAAACCACCTGATAGCGGAAAAGGTGGGGAGTGGTCGCTTCTTCCTCTCTGCCAACCTTAAACTTGAGCGAGCCTCCGACGGTGCGCACCCAACGCATCGTGCGGCTGCGCAATGGATGGATAGCGTGGCGCATTGGATAGTGGCAGAGTCCGACTGCCCGATACGCCTTGACGTCCCGAAGCAGTCGACGGCAAAACCCGACCGAACAATAGTACTTACGCCCAATGATTGAACGGCTCATCGACATATTGACTGCCACCGGCGGCGCATCGGCATTGCTCAACAGCGAGGCGTTCTGGCTTATGCTGTTGGTGTTTTATCCGCTCTACGGCATCGCCTATCGGCGGCGCACAGCGATGATGGTTGTCGTGACGGTGTTCAGTCTCTTGTTCTGCTGGCGTGCCGGCGGATGGCTGTCGGGCTTGATTGTGGTGAGGGCGGTGATTGACTATGTGATTTCGAAGGCTATTACCCACAGCCACGCAAGGCGCGTGCGCAAAACGTTGCTCGTTGTTGGCATCATCCTTTCTGCTGGCACTCTGGCAGTGTTTAAGTACTCTGGCGTTGTAGTGGCTGGCTTTGCGGAGATGGTTGGGGGTAATTTCTCGCTGCCAGATATGATTGTGCCAGTGGGCATCTCGTTCTACACCTTCCGCTCGGTCAGTTACCTTGTCGATGTCTATCGTGGCATAATCGTGGCGCCGCGGAGGTTGCTCGACTATGTGTTTTACC
The DNA here is from genome assembly GCA_963590405.1 of Eubacterium sp. CAG:180. GTDB lineage: Bacteria > Bacteroidota > Bacteroidia > Bacteroidales > Muribaculaceae > Limisoma. The sequence continues at coordinate 15,636 of CAVAPE010000056.1, forward strand.
TCACTTATTTCCCTGTACTGATGGCAGGCCCCATTGTCCGCGCCTCGGAGTTCTTTCCTCAGATTGAGGGCGACAGACGAATATTGCCGACAACGCTCTACTCTGGGC